>DXBY01000275.1 GCA_019116305.1 Candidatus Ruania gallistercoris
ATGGACAGGGTGAGCACCAGGGAGCCGTACGGGTCGCCGAGCCGGCGGGCGAGGTGCTCCGCCTCCCCCACCACGCCGAAGGCGCAGAGCAGGATGACGGCGATGATCACCAGCAGCGCGCCGATCAGCAGCGGCGTGGGGACGGGCGGGGCCAACAGCGGGCCGGCCGCGAGCACCGCCAGAAACGTCACCCAACCGACGGCGAGGCGGGTGAGAGCGGCAGGGGTGAGGATCGAGCGCAGAAGGGTGGACATCGCTGATGCCTGTGTTCTACGAGGTCGTCCCCGTTCGTGGGTGGCACGGACCGGGTCGTCCCGTCCGTTCGCGTTCGGTCCGAGGATAGCCCTTCTGCCGCCTGCGTGTGGTGAGCCGGCTCACTCCTCCAGATCGGCGTTGGTGCGCTCGGTCAGGACCGACTCGTTCTGGGTGGAGGTCGGATGTCGACGGCGGTCCGCACCCTGGTCGTCGACCTTCACCAGCATCCAGTTCGCCTCGTCGTCACCCATCCTCGTGTGAGTGAGCGCGAACGCACCGGTGAGCTTCTCCCCGCGCAGCTCCACCTTGAGGTGCCCGCCGGCGAGCGCTTCCTCGGCACTGATCCGGTCGCCGTCGCGGGTGGTGAGATTCTCGAACGGGCCCGTGTCCCAGATGATCACCGTGCCCGCACCGTAGCCCTCTTCGATCCGGCCCTCGTAGTCGACATAGTCCAGCGGGTGGTCCTCGGTGCGGTGGGCGAGCCGCTTGTCGGCGGGGTTCACCGAAGGTCCCTTGGGCACCGCCCAGGAGACGAGCACGTCGCCGATCTCCAGCCGGAAGTCGAAGTGCAGGGTCGTGGCATCGTGGCGCTGGACCACGAAGCGCGGCAGAACTTTTCGGCGCGCCGACCCGCCGGAACCCTTCCTGCCAGCCGTGCGACGCGAACCGGACGGCTCGCTGGTGGACGACCCGGAGCGCTTGCTGCGGTACTCGGTGAGCTTGTCCTCGGCCATGGTCTCCTCCGCTACCAGCGTCGCACCCGGGGACAGTGGCTGCACCTGTACCGGCGATCACCGGCCCCGGGGGAGCTGCCTGCGGGGGGCCGGCGGCCTGCCGACCCTTGACAGCCCGTGCCCGGGAGCCGCTAATGTGAGCGTTCACACTGGCGGGGGAGGCTGGTGGCCGCCCTCGGCGTCGGTCTCCTGATTCGAAGGAGATGATCGGCGTGACGAAGCGTCCCAGGTGGTATCTCGCGGCCGCGGTGAGCGCCGCCATCATGGTGGTCAGCGCCGTTCCGGCGGCCGGCGGGGATGGTCCGGCTCCTGGAGCGCCCGACGATCCCACGGACACCTCTGCCGCCTGGGAGCAGGCCGATGCGATCCGCGACCGGGTGCAGCCCCCCGAGTTCCCGGACTTCGAGGTCAGCATCGTCGACTTCGGCGCCGACCCGTCCGGGCAGGAGAAGAGCACCGACGCCTTCGAGGCGGCGATCACGGAGGTGAGCCAGAGCGGCGGCGGACGGGTGCTCGTTCCGGATGGCACCTTCCTCACCGGAGCGATCCACCTCCAGGACAACGTCGACCTGCATCTGGCCGACGACGCCACGATCCTGTTCAGCCAGGACAAGCGCGACTACCTACCGGTAGTGAAGACCCGGTTCGAGGGGGTGCAGCTGTACAACTACTCCCCATTCATCTACGGCTACCAGGTGCAGAACGTCGCAGTGACCGGGAACGGCACCCTCGACGGCAATGCCGATGCGGACAACTGGTGGAACTGGAAGAACCCGCGCCCCGCTCTGGAGGAGGAGGACCGGCAGGCGCTGTTCCAGATGGGTGAGGAAGGGGTGCCGGTCGCCGAGCGGGTGTTCGGCGAAGGGCACATGCTCCGGACGAACTTCGTGGAGTTCTACGAGAGCGAGAACATCCTGGTGCAGGGCGTCACGCTGAACAACTCCCCGATGTGGCTGCTGCACCCCGTGCTGTGCGAGAACGTGACCATCGACGGCGTGCACCTGGAGAGCCTGGGCCCGAACAATGACGGCGTGAACCCGGAGTCCAGCCGGGACGTGGTCATCAAGAACACGTTCTTCAACACCGGGGACGACAACGTCGCGATCAAGTCCGGACGCAATGCCGAGGGCCGGCGGATTGGCGTGCCCAGCGAGAACATCCTCATCGAGAACAACTTCATGGCAGCCGGGCACGGTGCGATCGTCGTCGGCAGTGAGATGTCCGGCGGAGTACGCAACGTCTTCGCGCAGGACAACGTGATGGACAGCCCGGACCTGGACCGGATCGTGCGGGTGAAGACGAACTCGGTGCGCGGCGGTGTGGTGGAGAACATCTACGTGCGCAACAACGAGGTGCACGAGCTCGGCGGTGAAGTCGTCTGGGTGGACTTCTTCTACGAGGAAGGTGACGCCGGGGACTTCACGCCGGTGGTGCGCAACATCTACGTCGAGAATGTGGAGAGCCAGGGCGGTTCGTACGCGGTCTATCTGCGCGGTTACGAGCGCTCCCCGATCACCAACATCAACATCAGTGACTCGACCATGAACAACATCGAGACCCCGATGCTGCTCGAAAATGTTCAAGGATTGCGCCTGACCGATACGCAGATCAACGGAGAGCCTGCCGACGCCGTGTTCTGCCAGAACACGGTCTGGCTCGGCGTGCCCGAGGTGCTGGTGGACTCTGGTGTACCCGACCGCGCGTTGCCGGACCGGTCCTGTCTGTCCGAGCAGTTCGACGAGGACGCCGACTGGGGTCCGCGGTTCCCGGCCCATGTGGCGCAGGTGGCGCAGCGGCTGCGTCACGAGGGTGTGATCGACAACGGCGAACGGCGTGCGCTCATGGCCGCCGCCCGGGCCACCGACTACCGTCCCGGGCCGAGCGGGCACTGAGGGCAGAAACTTCGGTGACGGCTATACGCTGCCGACTATGACTGAGCGTCTTCCGCTGCTTTCCCATGACGCGACACGAGAGTGCCCTCATGGTTGAGATCTCGGATTTTGAGAAGGTCGGCGATGTCCAGGCTGAGGTCATCGACCGGTTTCAGGGTCGCATCCCGGCAGACATCATCGAGCTCTGGCAGGAGTACGGCTACGGCGTGTTTGGTCACGGGTACTTCCGCGTGATCGATCCGCTCCAGTACCTCGAAGCGTTGCGAGCGGAGGGCATCGGCAAAGTCACGGCGGGTGGTGTCACCGTCCCAGTGATCGCGACTGCGATGACCGACCTCATCACCTGGGAGCCGAATATCGGCATGACGAACCTCCGATTCCGTGACGAAGAAGTGTCGGGAGCCGGTTTCGCCATCAACAACGTGGTGGCCAAGCTCAAACGTCCTCGCGCTAGATCGGTAGTCGAGGTGATGAACTGGGCGATGTATCCGGAGGTCGTGGAGCGCTATGGGGTACCGGAGTACGGAAAGTCTTTCACCTACGTTCCACTGCGATCACTCGGCGGGCCAGGAACGGTCGATTCCCTGCAGATCAACGACACAGTCACCGCCATGCAGCTCATGATCGAGACGCAAGGTCCGCTCGAGCACTGATCATGACAGAGCTGCTCAGGACGAAGATGCACAGGCTTCGATGATGACGCCCCAGCAGGAACAGCCAGCGCAGCCGCGATGGGTGAGCCGGGAAGACGTTCCTGTGCGGGTGCGGCACTTCTTCGACGTCGCTCCCGTGCTCGTGGTCCATGACGGTCCCTGGTCATACCACCGCTGGCCCCGGCTGGGAGCGACGCTGCAGATCCTCGGCTGGGTCATCGCCGCACTGATAGTCGCCGGTGTCATCGTTGACCAGCTCCGTGCCGACACCTTCCTGGACGATGGCAACAAGATCGCGGCCGGTTTCATCGCGGCCGTCCTCGCACTGGTGCTGGTCGCCGGCCCGGGGGCCTTCGCATCCCGAGGGCGAGTGCACTATCAGCCCTCGCGCCGCAAGCTCGCCGACAGCCAGATCAAGAAGTACCGCGGCAACCTCACATCGGCCTCGTCCATCCACGAGTTGCTGTCCCGTGAAGACGCCGACTGGCGCAAGGCCCAGGGGGCCGGGGCTGGCTGGCGCGAGATCCGGGCGGTCCTTGGGCGTACGCCGTCGACGGGCAGGCTGATCATCTCGCTCTACTGGTCCGATCGCGACGACTACGCCATCGCTGCCGTGCACCTCGAAGAGGACGACAGCGACGAGATCGCGGTCTGGCCGCCGGTGACCATCTCGCCCGATCTGGTGGGCAAGATCCTGCCCTGGTCGCCCAGCCACGCCAGCCACCCGCTTTAGTCCTGACAATGACCGGCACTGGAGAAGGTTCGGTGAGTGCGTCTGGGCACCTCCGCTAGCCCAGCTCGCCCTACCGGCTGCCCAGACCCAGAACTCGTGCCGTCTCCTCGCGGATCGCCAGCGTCCAGTCGGCGTCAGTGTTCATCGAGTGGCCGAGGGAGGGGATCAGGTCCCGGAGCCGCTCGGTCCAGTCCGGGTAGCGGCCCGGGAAAGCCTCCTGCAGCAGTCGGACCATCACCGGCACCGCAGTGGACGCACCCGGTGAGGCGCCGAGCAAACCGGCGATGCCCTGGGCAGGGGAGGTCACCAGCTCGGTGCCGAACTGGAGCGTTCCCCGACCATCGGCGTCTTTGGCGATCACCTGGACGCGCTGCCCGGCGGTGATCAGCTCCCAGTCCTCGGCGATGG
>DXBY01000276.1 GCA_019116305.1 Candidatus Ruania gallistercoris
GACCCACGCACCCGGCAGGAGGCCTGAGGTATGCGACTGCGATCCTGGCTGCCCACCTCGGGCAAGGTCCTCGCCGGACTGATCATCGTGATCTTCTTCGCCCTGGTGGCCATCGTCGGCCCACTGCTCACCCCCTACGGTCCGCGCGCCAGTGGCGGGGCGATCCTCGCCCCGCCCTCGGCCGAGCACTGGCTGGGCACCACCCAGACCGGTCAGGACGTGTTCGCCCAGTTCGTCTACGGCGCCCGGGTCTCCCTGGCCGTGGGCGTGTTCGCCGGTGTGGTCTCCCAGATCGTCTCCATCCTCATCGGGGTGGTCGGCGGCTACTTCCGCGGCCTCGTAGACGATCTGATGTACATCCTCACCGCCGTGTTCCTGGTGATGCCCGGGATGCCGCTGCTGATCGTGCTCACCGGGTACCTGCCCTCCCGCGGGATGATCTCCGTGGCGGTGGTCATCGCGATCACCTCCTGGGCCGGGTCGGCCCGGGTGCTGCGTGCCCAGACCATGTCGTTGCGCCGGCGGGACTTCGTGGAGGCGGCCCGCGCGACCGGTGAGTCCCGGGTGCGGATCATCGTCAGCGAGATCATGCCGAACGCACTGCCGCTGATCGCCTCCGGGTTCCTGTTCTCGGTGATCGCCGGCATCCTCTCCGAGGCGGGCCTGTCCTTCCTCGGGCTCGGCTCGCTGACCTCCACCAGCTGGGGCACGATGCTCTACTTCGCGCAGAACGCCCAGGCGTTCCTGATCGGGGCGTGGTGGTGGTTCGTGCCACCGGGACTGGCGATCGCGATCATCGGCGCCGGCCTGGCGCTGATCAACTTCGGCATCGACGAGTACGCCAACCCGAGGCTGCGCACCGGGAAGAGCCGGGCCAAGGCCGCCCCGGTGCCGCTCGCCGGGGCGACCAGTGCCGAGGCGG
This sequence comes from Candidatus Ruania gallistercoris, assembly GCA_019116305.1. Taxonomy (GTDB): domain Bacteria; phylum Actinomycetota; class Actinomycetes; order Actinomycetales; family Beutenbergiaceae; genus Ruania; species Ruania gallistercoris. The sequence continues at coordinate 923 of DXBY01000276.1, forward strand.
CAGCCGCGGACACTGCTCCTGCGGCACCCGCCGCACCCGATGCTCCCTCGGACGTGCACCAGGTCCCCGACGCGCCGGCGCAGATCCGACCCGGCGGCAGCACGGCGGACCCGGTGATCGAGGTGCAGAACCTCCAGGTCGACTACGCCACCGCCGAGGGCCGGGTGCACGCCGTGCAGGACGTGTCCCTGACGCTGCGCCGCGGGGAGCTGCTCGGCCTGGCCGGTGAGTCCGGCAGCGGGAAGTCCACCCTCACCAACGCGATCACCCGACTGCTACGCCCGCCGGCGGAGGTCACCGACGGGTCGATCACCTACCACCGGCAGGTGCGGGCCACCGGGAAGGCGCCGCGGCAGGAGGAGGTGGACCTGCTGCACCTGCCCGCAGAGGAGCTGCGCCAGTTCCGCTGGACCGAGCTGGCGATCGTGTTCCAGTCCGCGATGAACGCCCTGAACCCGGTGATGCGCGTGTCAGCACAGTTCGACGACGTGCTCCGGGTGCACCGCCCGCAGCTGCGCCCGGCCGACCGTGCCGAGCTCGCCCGCACGATGCTCACCAAGGTGGGTATCGACCCGGGCAGGATCACCGCCTACCCGCACGAGCTCTCCGGGGGGATGAAGCAGCGGGTGGCGATCGCGATCGCGCTGGTCTGCAACCCGGACGTGATCGTGATGGACGAGCCCACCACCGCTCTGGACCTACTGGTGCAGCGGGAGGTGCTGGACCAGGTGATGGCCCTGCGGGACGAGTTCGGCTTCGCGATCATCTTCACCACCCACGACCTGTCCCTGCTGCTGGAGGTCTCCGACACCATTGCGGTGATGCAGCGTGGCCGGCTGGTGGAGTACGGCGACGCGATGGCGGTCTTCTCCGATCCGCGGCACCCGTACACCCAGTCGCTGCTGCAATCACTGACCGACCTGGGAGCGCTGGTATGACCACCACCGAGGAGAAGCCCGGCGCCACCGATCCAGGCGCGGACGTGGTGCTGGAGGCACGAGAGCTGGTGAAGGACTTCGCCGGCCGGCGGCGCGGTCTGCGCCGGGAACAGCTCCGCGCCGTGGACCACGTCTCCCTCCGGCTGCGCCGCGGCGAGGTGACCTCGCTGGTCGGCCAGAGCGGCTCCGGGAAAAGCACAGTGGGCCGGCTGCTCGCCCAGCTCCTTCCCCCTACCTCCGGGGAGATCCTGCTGCACGGCGAACCGGTGGCGGCCACCCGGGGCCGGGCGTTCATCCGCTACACCGGGACTGTGCAGATGACCCTGCAGGACCCGTTCGCCTCACTGAACCCGGTGCACCGGGTCAGCCATGTGCTCGGCCGGGCACTGGCGATCCACCACGGTGCCCGCAGCGCGGACGAGGTGGAGGCGAAGAGCCTGAACCTGCTCCGCAAGGTCGAGCTGACCCCGCCGGAGCAGTACCTGCACCGGTTCCCGCACGAGCTCTCCGGCGGTGAACGCCAGCGGGTGTCCTTCGCGCGGGCGCTGGCCGCCGACCCGCAGGTGCTGCTCGCCGACGAACCGGTCTCCATGCTGGACGTGACCATCCGCAAGGAGATGCTCGACCTGCTCGACAGCCTGCGCCGCAGCGAGAACCTCGCCGTGCTCTACATCACCCACGACCTGGGCTCGGCCCGGGCCTACTCCAGTCAGACCCTGGTGATGTACCACGGGGTGGTGGTCGAGCGAGGCAGCAGCGCCGCAGTGATCGACGACCCGCAGCACTCCTACACCCGGCGGCTGCTCGCCGCCGCCCCCAACCCGCGCCGGCGTCTGGCCGACTGAGATGGCGGAGGATATGACGCACAGCAATGAGGGGCCGCTGGCCACCCTGGCCACCGAACGGGTGGACGATCAGTACCGGGACCTGCACCAGCGCACCACCCTCGGGGTGCTCGAGGCGCTGAACGAGGCCGAGTCCGGCGTCCCGGGTGCGGTCCGTGCCGTGCTGCCCGAGCTGGCGGTGCTGGTGCACGCGGCGGCCGACGGGATCCGCGCCGGCGGGCGGCTCATCTACGTCGGCGCCGGCACCTCCGGGCGGCTCGGGGTGCTGGACGCCGCCGAGTGCCCACCCACGTTCCACGTCTCCCCCCAGACCGTGCAGGGCCTGATCGCCGGCGGCCCCGGCGCAGTCTTCACCGCCGTGGAGGGTGCAGAGGACTCCACCGAGCAGGGCGCTGCCGACATCGCCCACCTGGCGGTAGGCGCTGAGGACACGGTGGTGGGGATCGCCGCCAGCGGGCGCACCCCGTACGTGCTCGGTGCAGTCGCGGCGGCCCGGGCCGCCGGTGCACGGACGGCCGGGATCGCTTGCAACACCGGCTCTGCGCTGGGGGCTGCCGTGGACCACCCGCTGGAGGTGGAGGTGGGAGCTGAGGTGATTGCCGGATCCACCCGGTTGAAAGCCGGTTCGGCCACCAAACAGCTGCTGAACATGCTCTCCACCGCAGTGATGGTGCGGATCGGCAAGACCTACCAGAACCTGATGGTCGACCTGACGGTGACCAATGCCAAGCTGCGCGAGCGGGCCGAACGCCTGCTGGTCCGGATCACCGGCTGCGGCCCGGAGGAAGCAGCCCGGGCGTTGCGCGCCGCCGGGGACCGGATCCCGGTGGCCGCAGTGATGATCGCCCGCCGGGTGGACCGGGAGGCGGCGGCGGCACTGCTCGCCGAGCACGGCGGCCGGCTCGCGCCGGTGCTGGACCGGTGAGCAGCAGGCTCAGCCGGTCCGGGCCAGTGCCGCGAGCTCGGTGCGCAGGTGCTGCACGTCAAACTGCTCCCGGCGCGGGTGCACCCGGTTGGTGAGCAGCACGGTCACCAGCTCCCGGTCCGGGTCGATCACCACCGAGGTGCCGGTGAACCCGCTGTGTCCGAACACCCGCGGGTCCGTGGTGCCGCACACTGCACGCTGCCCGAGCCGGAAGCCGATCGCCTGGTCGTAACCGATCCGCGCCGCCTCGGCCGGGGCGAGCGTGCCGGTGCGCAGCAGGGCGCGGGTGGGCTCCCGGAGCAGCCCCCGCGCCCCGGTGCGCACCTCCTCGGCGAAGCTGAGCAGGTCGGTGGCCGTGGCGAAGATCCCCGCGTTCCCGGCCCCGCCGAGCGTCCAGGCGGTCTCGTCGTGCACCTGGCCCCGGACCAGCCCACGGGGCGGGCCCTGCTGGTACTCAGTGGCCGCTACCGGGCGACCCGGCAGTGGCCGGTAGCCGGTCTCGGTCAGCCCGAGCGGGTCCAGGACGCTGATCTGCAGCAGGTCCGGCAGCATCTGGCCGGTCAGGCGCTCCAGCAGCAGCCCGAGGATCAGGTAGCCCACACAGGAGTACTCCTGGCGTTCGGCCGGCGGCCCGGTCAACGGGGTATGCAGGATCTGCGCGGCTAGCTCCTCCCGGGTGCCGCCAAACCGCCACAGCGGCAGCACCGGCGGCAGGCCGGCGGTGTGGGTGAGCAGGTGCCGTGGCAGCACCCGCGCCCGGTCCGGTGCGTCGGCGAACTCGGGCAGGTCCTCGGCCAGCGGCCGGTCCAGGTCCAGCACCCCGGCATCGGTGTGCACCAACGCGCAGACGGCGGTCAGCAGCTTGGTCACCGACGCCACGTCCCAGAGGTGCCCGGCGGTGACCGGTTCCCGGTCCCGTTCCGGCAACGGCCGGCCGTGGCCGTCGAAGGCCAGTGCCCAGCCCGCGTGCGCCTGGGCGAGCACCTCGCCCCGGTGGGCGATCAGCGCTACTGCCCCCGGCGCGCCGTCGGCGGGTGCGTCCTGCCCCGGCGAGGTAGCGATCGCCGCTGCGGTGGCGCCGTCGAGCAGGTGCTGCACCCGCTCCTGCAGCCCGGAAACCGGGCTCATCGGGCCTGGTGGTGCACGGCGTCATAGGTGCCGCGCAACGCCTCAGCGGTCTCGTCCATCCGGCGCTGCGCGACCGCGACGAAGATGCAGTCCACCACCAGTAGCTGTGCCGTGCGCGAGGCCATCGCCCCGGACCGGAAGGTGGCCTCCCGCACCGTGGTCTGCAGCATCAGGTCCGCGGCCCGGCCCACCGGCGAGGAACCCACGTTGGTCACCGCCACGGTGGTTACTCCCCGGTCCCGGGCGGCGGAGAGGAAGGTGACCACTTCGGCGGTGCTGCCGCGGTGGGAGAAGCCGATCGCCACATCGCCGGGACCCATCAACGCGATCGAGGTGAGCGCGTCGTGCCCGTCGGGAAAGCTGTAGGCGGTGCGCCCGATGCGGAACAGCTTGCGGTGCAGGTCGGCGGCGCTCCAGCCGGAACCCCCCACGCCGTACAGCGAGATCCGGGACGCCCCCTCGATCGCGTCCACCACCCGGGCGAGCTCACCGAGGTCCAGGCTCTCGATCGTCTCCTCGATGCACAGGCTCTCGGTGTAGCGGATGCTGTCCACCAGCTCCTCCAACGTGGAGGATGCGGAGATGTCGGCCACGTAGTGGCCGCGTTCGGCACGCCGGTGCGCACCGTCCCGTCCCACCTCCGTGGCCAGCGCCACCCGCAGCTGCACGAACCCGTTCAGGCCGAGCTCGCGACAGAACCGCACCACAGTGGTCTCCGAGGTCTGGCACCGGCGGGCGAGATCGGTGATCGTGCCGTCCAGCACTCGTTGCGGATCGGCGAGCACATCTTCGGCGACCCGGCGGATCGATGGCGGATACGTCGTCAACGTCGCCTGGATCCGGGACTGGATGCTCATCTACTCGCCCTCCTGCAGCGGCCCGCCTCTCCCTGTCAGCGTATCGGGTACCGCTTACAGCAGGTCGCCTCGCAGCTCGGCAGCTGAGCGCGGGGACAGCAGGCCGGGTGGTACGTCGTACAGGGTGAGTGCGCCGGTGCGACCCGCGGCGGCGAGCCGGTGCGTGGCCCGGGCGTAGGCGGCCAGCACGCTGGCGGTGAAGCCGGGATTGTCACCGAGGGTGAGGCCGAACTCGATCAGCTGCCGGTCGCCCGCACCGGTCACGCCGCTGCGGAGCACGAACCCGCCGTGCGGCATCGCCGCATGGTCGCGGGCGAGCTCGTCGGCGGTGATGAAGTGCACTGTGGTCTCGTACGGCTCGAAGTAGTGCGGCATGGTCACGATCGCCTCGCGCACCTGGTCGGCGTCCGCCCCGTCGGCGAGCACCACGTAGCACTCCCGGGTGTGCTTGTCCCGAGTGGGCAGGTCCGGGTTCTCACCACGGCGCACCGCGGCCACCGCCTGCTCCGAGGGCAGCGTGTACTGCACCCCGGCGGCCACCCCCGGGACGCGCCGCACGGCGTCGGAGTGGCCCTGGCTCAGCCCGCGGCCCCAGAACGTGTAGGTATGCCCCTCGGGCAGGATCGCTTCGCCGAGCATCCGGTTCAGGGAGAACAGGCCCGGGTCCCAGCCGGTGGAGATCAGCGCCGTGGTGCCGGCCACGCGGGCGCGGTCGTCGACGGCGGCGAAGTAGTCGGGGATGCGGGCGTGGGTGTCGTAGGAGTCCACCGTGTTGAACAGCCCGGCCAGCTCCGGTCCCTGCACCGGCAGGTCGTCCTTGGAGCCGCCGCAGAGGATGAGCACGTCGATATCACCGGTGTGCTGATCGAGGCTGTCCCACGCGAGCACCGTGGTCTCCGGGCGGACGGGCCGGACCTGCGCCGGATCGCGCCGGGTGAACACCCCCACCAGGGACAGGTCCGGGTTCTGTGCGACAGCGGCCTCCACGCCGCGGCCGAGGTTGCCGTAGCCGGCGATGCCGATGCGGATGGTCTCGCTCACCTGTTGCCTCTTCCTGCTGTTCTGTGCGTCACTGGTACCCCGCCGTCGGCAACGTACACCACACCTGCCGGTGGCCTCCGGTACGACCACACGTTGGAGGAACGATGAGCGAGGACATCCTGAGCACCCTGCCCACGCCGGTGCAGCAGTTCGTGACCGCGATCAACACCGGGGACACTGAGGCGTTCGTTGCCGCCTTCACCACCGACGGGTACGTGGACGACTGGGGCCGGGTGCTGCGCGGCCCCGAGGGCGTGCGCTCCTGGGCCGGGTCGGATGCGATCGGTGCCGGTGCGCAGATGACGATCCTGTCCGCCGAGGTGGACGGGGACACGGTGCGCACCCGCTTCTCCTGGTCGTCGAACGTGTTCAACGGGGAGTCGGACGGGATCTTCACCCTGGACGGGGACCAGCTCGCCGGTTTCCGCATCCCGCCGGCGCACTGACCACCGGCCGGCCCAGGCTGAGGCGGCCTAGGCTCCGGCGTTCGCCCACCGGGTGACCAGACCGGCGATCTCGGAACCGATCTCGTCCCGTTCGCAGCCCTCGACCTGGAGCATGGACTGGCCGTCGGCGGTGGTGTACTCGACGTTCGTGGTGATCCCGCCCGGGCACATCTCGCCACTGGTCACATCGCCGCTGATGCCGTGGGAGTCCAGGATCGCGGCCAGCTCGGCGAGCTGATCGGCATCGGTGACCGTGTACTCACCGGTGTCGAAGTCCTCCACTGCCTGGTACCGCCAGTAGGTGGCCTCGGTGATCACCGTTGGCTCCGCCGGCTCGGACTGGCAACCGGTCACGCACAGCGCCGCTGCCGCCGTGGCGGCGAGGACAGTGGTTCTCATCGATCGCATGGGCTGAGCGTGACATGCGCCAGGCCGTAGCGTCGATGGGCAGAACTGCCGCCCCGGGCCGCTAGCGCCGCCGCTTCTCCCGCACTCGCACACTGATCTCGATCGGGGTGCCCTCGAAGGAGAACGTCTCCCGCAGCCGGCGTTCGATGAACCGGCGGTAGGCGGGCTCGAGGAACCCGCTGGCGAACAGCACGAACCGGGGCGGGCGGGTGTCCGCCTGGGTGCCGAACAGGATCCGGGGCTGCTTCCCGCTGCGCACCGGGTGCGGGTGCGCCGCAGTGATCTCGCCGAGGAAGGCGTTCAGCTTCCCGGTGGGCACCCGCCGGTCCCAGGACTCCAACGCGGTGTCCAGCGCGCGCACCAGCCGGTTGGTGTGCCATCCGGTGGTGGCGGCCAGGTTCACCCGGGGTGCCCAGGTGACCTGCACCAGTTGCTGTTCGATCTCGCGCTCGAGGAACCGGCGCCGGTCCTCGTCCACCAGGTCCCACTTGTTGTAGACGATCACCAGCGCGCGGCCGGCGTCGATCACCTGCTGCACCACGCGCACGTCCTGCTCGGTCATCGCCGTGCCGGCGTCGATGAGCACCACGCCCACCTCCGCCTTCTCCAGCGCACCCTGGGTGCGCAGCGAGGCGTAGAAGTCGGCCCCGGAGCTCTGGTGCACCCGGCGTCGGATCCCCGCAGTGTCCACGAACACCCACGGCCGCCCTTCCAGCATCACCAGCTCGTCCACCGGGTCCCGGGTGGTGCCAGCGACGTCGTCGACCACCACCCGATCGCTCCGGGTGAGGGTGTTCAGCAGCGAGGACTTACCCACGTTCGGCCGGCCCACCAGGGCGACCCGCCGGGGTCCACCCTCGGGGATCTGCCCGGCCACCCCGGAGACTTCGGGGAGCAGGGCCAGTGCGGCGTCGAGCAGATCCCCGGAGCCTCGCCCGTGCAGGGCGGAGACCGGCAACGGTTCGCCCAGGCCGAGGGACCAGAGCATCGCCGCATCGGACTCCCCGCGCTGGTCGTCCACCTTGTTCGCCACCAGCAGGGTGGGCTTCTTCGCCCGGCGCAGCATCCGCACCACCCGCTCGTCCTCGTCGGTGGGCCCCACGGTGGCGTCCACCACGAACAGCACGGCATCGGCGAGGTCGATCGCGATCTCCGCCTGGTCCGCCACCCGGCCGCCGAGGCCCTTGGCGCTGCGTTCCCAGCCACCGGTGTCCACCACGGTGAACTCCCGCCCGGCCCACTCAGCCGGATAGCTCACCCGGTCCCGGGTCACACCCGGGGTGTCCTGCACCACCGCGACCCGTCGGCCGAGGAACCTGTTCACCAGAGTGGACTTACCCACGTTCGGCCGGCCGATCACGGCAAGCACCGGCGGCGGACCGGCGGGCGCGTGGGTCCCGGCCGCCTCCGTCCGGTCCTCGAGCAGCGCGAGGTCCGCCTCGTCCAGCGCGTAGTCGGCGAGCCCGGCGCGCAGGGAAGCGGCCCGCTGGGCCTCCTCGGCGGTCTCCGGGAGGTCGCCGGCAGCCGGCTCGTCGGCGGGGCGGGCGGGGGTGGGCTCGTCTCTCACGCCCGCTATTGTCCACGGCGGGCCGCGCGGCTGTCGAACTGGGCGCCGGCCGGTTCCGCGTCCGGGCTACGGCTCAGATCGCCGTGCTGTCCGGCAGGGGGATCCCGTACTCGGCGGCCGCACCGTTGACGTGCTCGCTGAGCTGGGTCTGGATCCGGCCCATCGCCTCCGACACCGCGGCCCGCCCGATCCCGGCACCGGCGTCCACAGCTGCGAACGGCTGACCGAAGACCACAGTGAGCCGGGCCCGCGGACCGGGGATGTGCCCGGGCTTCTTCCCGGTCGGGCGGGTGCCGAGGATCGCGGCCGGCAGCACCGGGGCACCGGAGCGCACGGCGAGCCAGGCGATCCCGGCCTTCGTCTGCTTCACGTCCCCACGGCCACGGGATCCTTCCGGGAACACCCCCACGAGCCGGTCCTCGTTCAGCAGCGCCAGGGCGGTCTGCAACGCCGCCCGGCCGTTGCGCCGATCTACCGGGATCTGTCCGGCGCCGCGCATCAGGAAGCCTATGAACCCGGAGAACATCTCCTCCTTGATGATGATGTGCGACTCCCGCGGAATCACCCCGTGCAGCAGTGGACCGTCGATGATGCCGGTGTGGTTCGCCGCGATCAGCAGCCGGCCGGTGCGGGGCACGTTCTTGCCACCGATCACCCGGGTGTTCCACACCCCGTGGGCGAGGAACCAGCCCACCCGGCGGGACCAGGTCGGCCCCCAGCGCCTGATCTGCTCCGGGGTGATGGTCTGCCCCGGGGAGGGCTTGGCGTCGGGTGCGGTCACGGCGTCTCCTGCGTTCCGGTGAGCTCTTCTCGTGCGGCGGCGATCACAGTGCGCACCGTGTGCACCGCCTCGTCCAGGGTCAGGGTGGAGGTGTCCACGGTGACCACACCGTCGGCGGCGGTGGTGAAGTTGGAGACCGTGGAGTCGTCGGCGTCCCGGCGTACCACCTGGTCCCGGGTGGCGGCCAGCACCGCGGCGTCGGTACTGCCGTGCAGCTCCCGCGCACGACGTTCCAGGCGGGCCTGCTCGTCGGCGAGGAGCAGGATCCGCACCTCCGCCTCGGGGGCCACCACTGTGGTGATGTCCCGCCCCTCCGCGATCACCCCGCGGCCCTGGCTGAACGAGGCCGGACGCAGCTCGGCGGCGATCGCTTCCCGTTGGCGTTGTTGCAGCTCGGCCCGCACCGCCAGGTTGGTGGCCACAGCAGAGACCGCCGTAGAGATCCGGGTGCTGCGGATCTCGCCCGCCACGTCGCGGCCGTCGACGGCGAAGGTGGGGTGGGCAGGGTCCGTCCCGATCTGCATCGGGAGGGTGCGCACGGCTGCGGCGACCGCTTCCTGGTCGGCCAGGTCGATGTTTCGGTGTAGGCACCACCACGTGGCCACCCGGTACATCGCCCCGGTGTCCAGGTAGGCGAGCCCGAGCTCGGCGGCCAGTCGCCGGCTGATCGTGGACTTGCCGGTACCGCTGGGCCCGTCGATGGCGACGACCACGCCGGTCATTGCCCGACCACCCGCCAGCCACGGTCCGCCAAGCCTGCCTCCAGCCGCTGCGCTGCCGCGGGCATCACCGACACGATCGCCATCCCTACCTTCTGCTTCGGCGAGTGCTCCATCTGGAAGTCCTCGATGTTCACCCCGATCTCCCCCACTTCGGAGAACAGCCGGCCGAGCTCCCCCGGTTCGTCCGGGACCAGCACGCTCACCTCGGCGTAGCGCTTCCGGGTGCCACCGTGCTTACCCGGCACTTTGGCCACACCGTCGTTACCGGCACCGATCACCGTGGAGATTCCGGCCACCGCCCCGGGGGCCAGCGGCCCGTGCTCGGCGGCGGCGCCGAGGGCCTCGATCAGCTCCTCCAGCCCGCTGTGCACCCCGCGCAGCACCTCCAGCACCGGGGCGGCGTTCCCGGTCAGGATCGCCGACCACAGCCGCGGGTCGGAGGCGGCGATCCGGGTCACGTCCCGCAGCCCCTGACCGGCGAGGGCGAGCGAGGGCTCCGGGGCATCGGTCAGCTGGGCAGCGGTGAGCGACGCCATCAGCTGGGGCAGGTGGGAGACCACCGCCACCGCCTCGTCGTGCTCGGCGGCATCCATCGAGACCGTCGCAGCGCCCAGGTCGGTGGCCAGGGTGCGCACAGCGAGCACAGCGGCGGCACTGGTGCGTTCGTGCCCGGCCACCACCCAGGGTCGACCGAGGAACAGGTCGGCCGAGGCGGCCCCGGCCCCGGAGCGTTCCCGCCCGGCCATCGGGTGCGAGCCGACGTACCTGCTCAGGTCGGTGTCGGTGCCGACCAGGCCGGTCAGCTCGGTGAGCACGGCCGCTTTCACACTGGCGACGTCGGTGACCACGGCCTCGGGCCAGGTGCGCAGCTGGGCGGCGACCAGCTCTGCGGTGACGTCCGGGGGCACCGCCACCACCACCAGGGCCGGTGCCGGGTCCTGCGGGCCGGCGATGCTGCCGGCGCCCAGGTCGCGGGCGAGGGCGAGGGCGGAGGGTGAGCTGTCGGTGAGGGTGACCGGAACACCGCGTGCGGTCAGCGCGAGGGCGATGGAGGTGCCGAGCAGCCCGGTGCCCACGATGTGCACCGGGCCGGTGGTGGCGGTGGGTTCGGTCAGCGCACCGCTCACTGCTGCTCCTGGCTGGTCACGAGGGCCTACTGTACCGGCGGGAGACCACCGGTCGGCTCATCGGCGAGCCAGTGCAGGTCCCGCCCGTGCGGATGCGCGGTGCCGAGGGTGCGCCCGTCCAGGCTGAGCACGAACCGGCCGGCGATCTCGGTCGGCACACCGCGCACGCCCAGGTCCACCGAGACCTGCCCGCCCTCCAGGCCGAGCCGGTGCACGCCCAGCTCGGTCAACGTGGCCGCCAGCTCCGACCGACCGGCGGTGTCCAGGTAGGCCGCGGCGGCGCTGTGCATCACTACCACGGTCGCGTCCGGCTCGAATTGGCGCAGCTGGTCGACGGCGGCTGGTACGTCCGCGGGGAACAGGCCCTGCTGCACCGGCGGCGGGGTGGCCGCGGCCCGGTCCAGGGCACGGCGCAACCGCTCGGCCCGGTCGGTGTGCTCGGGCCAGACCAGACACTCCAACCAGCGCCGCTGGTCGGGATCGGTGACGTCCACCGGGTGGGCGTCCAGGCCGAGCCGTGCCGCGATCGCCGGGACGGCGGTGGGCAGCGGGGCACTGCCGTGCACCTGGGCGGCGAGCTGCACCGGGCCGCTGCCGCACCGGGTCGGCGTGCCGTGGGCGTCGGTCCAGGTGTAGGACCAGGCGTCCAGCATCAGGCACAGCCCGGCGCTGGCACCGAGCTCGAGCACCGCCAGTGGTTCGGGGAGCAGCGCCAGGGCGGGCAGCAGCACCGCACACCGGCTGGCTTCGTTGGTCTGGGTGGCGCGCGAGAGCATCACCTCGCGCATCTGGTCGGCGTGGCTGGCCAGGAACGCCAGTACGGCGTCCGGATCGGCCACTGGTGCGTCCAGCCAGCGCAGGGCGCCGAGGAGCAGGTTGGGTTGACGTTTCGGCTGCGGCAGGGTGTGCAGGAACTCCAGTGCCTGCGCCGAGCCGGCGACAGCGTGGCAGAGGCGTTCATACGTCGGTGAGCTGCCGCGGGCCTCGGCGGCGGCCCAGCGGCGGTAGAACTCAGCGGTGTCGGTGGCTTGGGTCTCCACGGTGCTCCCTCACAGACCGACGGCAGACATCAGCGCACCGAGCTCCTTGCCACCGATCACCCGGGTGCGGCCGGGTTTCAGCGTGCCCAGCCGGATCGGGCCGATCTGGGTGCGGCTGAGCCGGGTGACCGGGTGGCCGACGTGCTCCAGCAGCCGCCGCACGATCCGGTTCCGGCCCTCGTGCAGCACCAGTTCCACGATCGACGCCTCGCCGCCCGCTTCCAGCACGGTCACCGCATCGGCCGCGACCGGGCCGTCCTCCAACTCCACCCCGTCCATCAGCGTGCGCCGCAGGCCTCGGGGGACCCGGCCCTGCACCTGCGCGATGTAGGTCTTGGCGACCTGGTAGGAGGGGTGGGTCAGCCGGTTGGCGAGCTCGCCGTCGTTGGTGAGCAGGATCAGCCCGGTGGTCTCGGCGTCCAACCGACCCACGTGGAACAGCCGCTCGCTGCGGTCGGCCACGTACTCGGACAGGTCCGGGCGGCCCTGCTCGTCCGCCATCGTGGAGTACACCCCGGCAGGCTTGTGCAGGGCGAGAGTGACCACGGACTCGTCCAGCTGCAGCCGGAGTCCGTCCACGTGGATGACTGCCGTGCGCGGGTCCACCCGCACGCCGAGCTCGCGTACCGTCACGCCGTCCACGCTCACCCGGCCGGCCGTGATCAGGCCCTCACAGGCGCGGCGGGAGCCTTGTCCGGCACTTGCGAGTACCTTCTGCAGTCGAATTCCGTCCGGATCGTGCACGTCGGGATCGCGGTGCACCGGCTCACTCCCCTCGTTCAGGTGCGTCGATGTCGTCGAAGGTGTCGATATCGGGCAGGTAGGGCGCCAGTGGCGGCAGGTCGTCCAGACTGCGCAGACCGAGCCGCTCCAGGAAGTAGCTGGTGGTGCGGTACAGGGTAGCTCCGCCCTCAGTGTCCTGGCCGGCCTCCTCGATCAGCCCGCGGGTGAGCAGTGTGCGCACCACCGAGTCCACGTTCACCCCCCGGATCGCGGAGATCCGGCCGCGGGAGACGGGCTGCCGGTAGGCGATCACTGCCAGCGTCTCCAAGGCCGCCTGGGTGAGCCGGGCGGTCTGCCCGTCGATCACGAACTGCTCCACTGCCGGGGCGAACGCCGGGGCGGAGTAGAACCGCCACCCTCCCCCGGACTCACGCAGCTCCACCCCGCGGGGCCGTTCGGAGCGGTCCAGCTCGGCGGCCAGCTCGGCGAGGGCATCGGCCACGGCCGGTACCGGGGCGGCCAGCACGGCGGCGAGCTGGTCGGTGGGCACCGGGGTCTCGGTCACCATCAGGATTGCCTCCACGGCACCGAGCAGCTGCTCACCTGTCCAGGTGGGGCTCTCCTCGGCGGCGCTGGGGGTACTCGGCTCGCTCACTGGTTCTCCCTGCTCGTGCCGGCGGCCGCACCGGGGGCGTCCTCGCTCGTGCCGGCCGCGCTGTCGTCGTAGTCGTCGTACTCCTCACCCACGTCCACCGCGCCGGACTCCCCACCGGTCCAGTGCACGCTCAGGTCCCCGAGCGGTCCGGCCTGGTCGAAGCCCACCAGACCTTCGCGGAACAGCTCGAGCAGGGCGAGGAACCGGGCCACCACCACAGCGGTGGAGTCCGCATCGGCGGTGAGGCTGCGGAACGAGGCGGACCGGGTCCGGCGCAGCCGGCCGGCGATGTGGGCGGCCTGTTCCCGCACGCTGACCACGGGGGCGTGCAGGTGCGAGACGTCCACCCCAGCCGGCTGTGGCTTCGGGGTGAGCGCCTTCGCGGCGAGCTGGGCCAGCTCCTCCGGGCCGATCTGCATCACCAGCTCCGGCAGCAGCGCCGCCAGCCGGGGTTCCAGCGCCACCTGCCGGGGGAAGGAACGGCCGGCCCGCTGCCAGGCAGCGTCCAGGTCCGCGGCGACCTGCTTGAACGCCCGGTACTGCAGCAGCCGGGCGAAGAGCAGGTCCCGGGCCTCGAGCAGCTCCAGGTCCTCGGCGTCCTCCACGTCCCCACGGGGCAGCAGCCGGGCCGCCTTCAAGTCCAGCAGCGTGGCCGCGATCACCAGAAACTCGCTCGCCTGCGACAGGTCCCAGCTCTCCTGGCCGCGGATGTGGGCGATGAAGTCGTCAGTGACCACCGCCAGCGCCACCTCGGTGACATCCAGCTTGTGCTTGGCGATCAGGGAGAGCAGCAGGTCGAACGGTCCGGTGAAGTTCTCCAGCCGCACCTCGAACACCGGCCGCGTGACCGCTGAACCGGCCGCGTCTGCCCCGGTGAGCTCGTCCTGCCCCTCGGGCTCCGCCGTCGTCAACGGCTCCCCGGCGACCGGGGCGTCAGGCGACGTCACCACGGTAGACGAGCTCCCGGGCAAGCTTGCGGTAGTGGTACGCACCCGGGTGGTTCGGGGCGAAGCTGGTGATCGGTTCGGTGGCCACTGAGGCGTCCGGGAACTTCACCGACCGGGTGATCACCGTGTCGAAGACGACGTCCCCGAAGTGGTCCCGCACCCGGGCGAGCACCTCACGCGAGTGCAGGGTACGGGTGTCCACCATCGTGGCCAGGATGCCGTCGGTGTGCAGGCGCGGGTTGAGCCGGGAGCGCACCTTGTCGATCGTCTCCACGAGCAGGGCTACCCCGCGCAACGCGAAGAACTCGGTCTCCAACGGCACGATCACCCCGTGCGAGGCGGTGAGGGCGTTGATGGTGAGCAGCCCGAGCGAGGGCTGGCAGTCGATGATGATCGCGTCATAGTCATCGGTGATCGGGCGCAGCACCCGGGCCAGCGCCTGTTCCCGGGCCACCTCGTTGACCAGCTGCACCTCCGCAGCGGACAGGTCGATGTTCGCCGGGATCAGGTCCATCCCCTCCACTCCGGTGGGGTGGATCACCCGGTGCACATCGGGTTCGGCAGCCATCAGCTCGGTGTAGATGGTGTCGTCCAGCTCGTGCGCCGCCACGCCGAGACCGGCGGAGGCCGCACCCTGCGGGTCGAAGTCCACGATCAACACCTTGCGCCCGTACTCGGCGAGCGCGGCACCCAGGTTGATCGTGGTGGTGGTCTTGCCGACCCCGCCCTTCTGGTTGCACATGGCAATGATGCGCGCCGGTCCGTGACCGCTCAGCGGTGCCGGGACGGGGAAGTCGCGGTCGGTGCGGATCTCGGATGCTTCGCTATTCACCCAGCCCACACTACTGGTCACCGACCAGCCTGATGGGCCCAACACCCGCTGTACGGCCGTAGTCTGGCGGCCATGAGCTACCGCATCCGCCCCCTCACCGCCGCGGACGCTGCCGCTGCCCGGCGCCTGGGCCGGGAGGCGTTCGGGATGCCGGACGCGGACCGACCGGACGAGGATCCGCCCGACGGCAGCCCGTGGCCCGGGCCGGGTGCGCACGCGCTCGGCACGTTCGTCGGTGACGAGCTCACCTCCCGGGCGGTGGCGCTCGAGCTGGGGACCTGGTTCGCCGGTCGGCAGCTACGCACCTGCGGGGTGGCCGGGGTGACAGTGTCCGCCGAGCACCGAGGGCAAGGGCTGACCCACCCGCTGCTCGCCGAGCTGCTGCGCGCCGCCCGGGAACGGGGTGAGGTGATCGCCACTCTGTTTGCCACCGCACCGGGGATCTACCGCCGGCTCGGCTTCGAGACCATCACCACAGTGGACGAGGTGGCGATCCCAGCCACGGCGGCCGCTGCCGTACGCGCCGGCGGCCCCGTGCAGCTGCGCCGGGCGGCCGCCGCGGATGTGCCGGCCGTGCGGGACTGCTACACCACCTGGGCCCGGCAGCGCTACGGGCCGTTGACCCGGACCGGTCCGGCGCTGGCGGACACCGACGAGGAGCTGCTCGGCGGCCAGGACGCGCTCACGGTGGCGACCGACTCCGCCGGCACGATCCGCGGCTACGCCTGCTGGAACCGGGGAACCCTCTCCGAGCGGACGCTCACCCTCACCGAGCTGGTGGCGCACACCCCGGACGCCTACCGGGCCCTGTGGCGGATGTGCGGGGCG
>DXBY01000277.1 GCA_019116305.1 Candidatus Ruania gallistercoris
CCGACTTCACCGTGGACGAGCTGGCTGAACGTGCCGATGTCAGCCGGCGCACGGTGTTCAACCACTTCGCCTCGCTGGACGATGTGGTCGCCGAGGTCGGCGCGAACGTCCTGGGCGGATTGATCGAAAAGCTCGCCGACCCGATCGAGGCCGGTCGGCCCTCGTCCGCAGGAACACTCCTGGATGAGCTGGCCGAGGTGGTGCGCAGCACCGACCTGGTCACCCCGATGGCCTACCTGACCCGCACCCTCGGCGGCACCGACCCGAACGGGCCCTGGCACGCCAACCTGTTGAACCAGGCGCTCACCGAGGTGGGCACCGGTCTGGTGGCAGCGCTCCGCCGTCGCCACCCCGACGCCGACCCGCTCGACCTGCAGCTGCTGGTGAGTTCGTTCACCGGCGGCGTCCTGGTGCTGCACTCGCACTGGTGGCAGCAGACCGGCGCCGCAGATGACACCGCCTCCCGAGAGGTGTGGGCGGGTCTGCTCGACCACCTGATCGACCAGCTCCGCACCGGGTTCGGCACGCACTGACCGCCCGCCCCTGCACGCCCGGGGCACCCAGCCTCGAACGACCTGAACACGCATACCGCCGCCCCTCCTCGATCATCGAAGGAACTCACTGATGGCTGAACTCCTCTACCGTCTCGGCCGCGCCGCCGCCCGGCGCGTCTGGGCCGCGCTGGCCGCCTGGGCCGCTGTTGCCGTGGCTGTCGGCATTGCATTCGGCGTCGGCGCAGGCACGCTGTCCGATGCGATCGACATCCCTGGCACACCCACCGCCGAGGTCACCGAACGGCTCCAGACCGAGTTCCCGGAAGCCTCCGGTGGCACCGGCTCAGTGGTCGCCACCACGGACGACGGCTCGGAGTTCACCCAGGAGCAGCAGGCCGCGCTGGTCGAGGTGATCGGCGAGGCTGAGGAGATCGACGGCGTCGCCTCCATGGTGGACCCGTTCGCCACCGAGGCACAGCGCAACCAGCAGGCCGAGGAGATGGAACAGGGCCGGACCGAGGCCGAGGCGGGCCAGGCCCAGCTGGAGGAGCAGCAGGCACAGCTGGAGGCCGGGCGCGCCGAGCTCGAGGACCAGCAGGCCCAGCTCGAGCAGGCCCTGGAGCAGGCCGAGGCGGACGGGTCGATCGAGTGGGCCGGTCCCGAGCTGGAGGCCCAGCTGGAGCAGGTCGAGCAGGGTCTTGCCGAGATGGATGGCCAGCAGGAGCAGCTGGACCAGGGGCTGACCGAGCTGACCGGCCAGATGGAGCAGCTCGAGGTGGGCGAGCGAATGCTCGCGATGACCGACGGCGTCCGGCAGGTCTCCGAGGACGGTTCCGCGGCGGTCATCCCGGTCTCGTTCACCGAGAGCCAGTTCGAGGTCGCACCGGCCACCAAGGAGGCGCTGGTCGACCTGTTCGAGGCGAACTCGATCGAGGGGGTGCAGATCGACTTCTCCCAGGAGATCGTGCAGGAGATCCCCTCCATCCTCGGGGTCGGCGAGCTGATCGGGGTGATCGTCGCCGCTGTGGTGCTGCTGGTGATGCTCGGCTCCCTGGTAGCGGCCGGCCTGCCGATCCTGAACGCCCTGATCGGGGTGGCGATCAGCGCCCTCGGGGCCCTCTCCCTGTCCAGTGTGGTGGAGATGGTCTCGGTGACCCCGATCCTGGGGGTGATGCTCGGACTGGCGGTAGGCATCGACTACTCGTTGTTCATCATCAACCGGCACCGGCACCAGCTCAAGGACGGCTACGAACTGGAGGAGTCCATCGGGCTGGCCAACGGCACCTCCGGGAACGCCGTGGTGTTCGCCGGGATCACCGTGCTGATCGCCCTGCTCGCGCTCAACCTCACCGGCATCCCGTTCCTCGGCCTGATGGGTACCGTCGGCGCGGCGAGCGTCGCCGTCGCCGTCCTGGTGGCGATCACCCTGACCCCGGCGTGGCTGAAGCTGATCGGGATGCGGGTGCTCTCCCGGCGGGAACGCGCAAAGCTCGCCGAGCACCGCGACACCGCGGCGAAGCCTGCGCCGAAGCCGATGTCCACAGTCTCCGCCGTCGCCCGCGCGGTACTCGGCATCGCGGCACTGGCCGTGATCGCGATCCCGGCCCTGGACCTGCGGCTGAACCTGCCGGACGGATCGTCCGAACCACACGAGTCCACCCAGTACCAGGCCTACACCACCGTGGCCGAGCAGTTCGGCGAGGGAATGAACGGGCCGCTGCTGGTGGTGGCCGACCTGCCCGAACCGGCGACCGAGGAAGAGCTCCCGGCCCAGCAGCTGCAGATCGGCGAGCAGCTGATGGCGCAGGACGATGTCGTCGCGGTGGCCCCGTTCGGCACCTCCGAGGACGGTACGGTGCTCGGCTTCCAGGTGATCCCTGCCGAAGGGCCGACAGCCGAGTCCACTGAGGCGCTGGTGCACAACCTCCGCGACCTGGACGTCGAGGGAGAGGTGAGCATCGCCGTCGCCGGCCAGGCCAGCGGCAACATCGACATCTCGGACAAGCTCGCCGAGGCGCTGCCTACCTATCTGGCAGTGGTGGTCGGCCTGTCCCTGCTGATCCTGATCCTGGTGTTCCGGTCCATCCTGGTGCCGGTGATCGCCACCGCAGGGTTCATCCTGTCCTACTTCGCCGCCCTCGGCGGGGTGGTGGCGATCTACCAGTGGGGCTGGCTATCCGGCCTCTTCGGAGTGGAGAGTCCCGGACCGATCCTGAACTTCCTGCCCACGATCGCCGTCGGGATCCTGTTCGGCCTGGCGATGGACTACATGCTCTTCCTCGGCACCGGGATGCGGGAGGCCTACGCCCACGGCGTGGACGCCCGCACGGCCGTGGTCCAGGGTTTCAGGGCCGGCCGCTCCGTGGTGACCGCAGCGGCGATCATCATGGTCAGCGTGTTCGGCGGGTTCATCTTCGCCGAGAGCGCGATGATCCGCCCGATCGGGTTCGCCCTGGCCTTCGGTGTGCTGGTGGACGCGTTCGTGGTGCGGATGCTGATCATCCCGGCGCTGATGCACCTGTTCGGCAAGGGCGCCTGGTGGCTGCCGCGCTGGCTGGACAAGATCCTGCCGGATGTGGACGTGGAGGGTGCGAAGCTCGAGCGGCGGCACCCGCACGTGAGTGAGCCGGAGCCCGCCGAGGAGGACTCAAGGGTCTGATCTGG
Organism: Candidatus Ruania gallistercoris; assembly: GCA_019116305.1. GTDB lineage: Bacteria > Actinomycetota > Actinomycetes > Actinomycetales > Beutenbergiaceae > Ruania > Ruania gallistercoris. The sequence goes on from DXBY01000277.1 coordinate 3,159, forward strand.
ACCACAGCCTCGCGGACCCCGGCGACTCAGGAGCCGGTCGGCATCGTGTGCCAGTCGAGGTCCAGAACCTGGTAGCTGTCCGCTGACTCATACGTCACCAACACCTGGGTGCGGAGCACGATCTCCTCGGTGACCGGTGTGCCTGGGCCGGAGGGGTCGTCAGCCACCTCGTACTCGGCCCGTAAGGTGGTCCGGAGCTCGGCGATATCCGTCCGGCTGTCCTCGCTGATGACCGGCCCGTCCACCACGGTCCAGGTCACCGGATCGAGCGTGACGCCGTCACGGTCCTGGTTCGCATGCATCCCGCACTGCGAGACGTAGCCGCCGTCAAGGGCCGTGCAGGTCTCCAGGGCAGTGCGCACGTACTCGATGAGTTCCTCGCTCATCGTCGTGGTGAACTCCGGCATCACCCTGATCCGGGCCACATCGCCGTTGCTGGTCGGTACGGCGTCCAGGGTGTGCTCGTCGCCGGCCAGGTAGTCGCCGCCCTCGAACGCCACCTGATAGCTCCCGGGGTAGAGGGTGACCTTCGCGTCCCGGCCGGCCTGGATCTCCAGGTCGCCGATGGTGAACGGCAGCGCACCGCTGGGCGAGTCCACGCCGATATTGAGCGAGAGCGGTGTCATCACCTGCCAGCCCTCGGCGAAGATGCCGGGGTCCTCCTCGGGAACCACGCTCAGCGAGGCGGTGTGCGTCGAATCGCCGACGACGTAGCTCACCTCGACCTGGACTCCCTCGACGATCTCGAACGAGTCCACCACCTGCGGGTCCGAGATCGGCGTCCAGCCGGCGGTCGCCGCCGTCGTTCGGCCGTCCGCCGTGGGCGGTGTGCCGAGGTCCGGCACGGCGGGCACCAGCTCGTTGGCGCGCTCGATGTCCCCGGCCGCGATCGCATCGAGATACTCCTGGACCGCGTCCTCCGCGCTCTTCCGGGGGGTGGTTGCCCAGAGGAGGAGCACAGCCACGGCAGCCAGCAACAGCGCACCACCGATCGCGAGTGCAGTGACTCGTCTCCCGCTTCGCGCGCTTCGCATCGCGCTGATGATGCCCGCTCGCAGCAGTCGGCGTCCAGGACCACCGATGGGCAGACCTGCCCGGCGCGCCCGGCTGCTGCTACCGCTTCGGCCAGTGCCAGGCCGGCTGGTCCAGCGGTCCCTCCCGGCCGGCGACCACGGTCTCCCCGGTGTCCAGCTCGAGCTCGTGGTGGGTCACGCCTTCCCTCCCCAGTGCGGCCGCGAGCGGCTCGGAGTGTGTGACCACCACCAGCTGTGAGTCCTCGGCCGCACGCCGCATCAGGGCCGCGAGCGCGGGAAGGAGCTCGGGGTGCAGACTGGTCTCCGGTTCGTTCAGCACCACCAGCTCCGGCGGACGCGGGCTGAGCAGTGCGGCCACCCAGAGCAGGTAGCGCAGCGTGCCGTCAGAGAGCTCGGCGGCAGCCAACGGACGCAGCAGCCCCGGGCGAGAGAGCTCCAGAGCGAACCGACCGCCGTCGGCGGCGACAGACACCTGAGCCCCCGGAAAGGCGAGGTCGACCGCCTCGTCGATCTCCTCCCCGCGGCCGAGCTCGCGGGCGGTGGCCAGGGCGGCGGCCAGGTCGGCGCCGTCATGGGCGAGGGCTGTGGTGCGGGTGCCGATCTGCACCTGCCGGGCCGGGGCTGCGGCATCGGTGCGCAGGTGATCGTAGAACCGCCAGGCCCGCAGCCGCTCCCGCATCGCCACGATCTCCGGTGCGCCGGATGGATCCACCACCTCGGCGAGCATCGAGTCGAACGGGCGCAGCGAGGCCACCTGCGCCCAGCCGCTGTCCTCGTCACGCACCCGCACGGCGGGGCCGCGCCGTTCGGCGAGTACCGCAGCGGGCCGGGCCTGCGGTCCGGAGAAGATCTGCTCGGTCTTGATCTCCGGGTCGTGGGTGAAGGCCGTTCCGCCTTCCTGGGGAAGGCCGAGGTCGACGGCGTAGCCCAGGTCGTCGTGTCCGGCGAACCCCAGGCGCAACGCCACGGGGGAGTTGCGCACCGTTCCCTGTGCGGGGCCGCCGATGCGGCCGTTGCCCTGCTCTGGACCAGCCCACAAGGTGGATGCGAGCCCACCTTCCCGGGCGAGGGCGCCTACGGCACCGCCGAGGGCGCACTCAGCGAGCAGCCGCAGCGACCGGTACAGACCGGACTTGCCCGTGCCGTTGGCCCCGGTGACCACGGTGAGCCGGCCGAGGTCGAGCACCAGGGTGCGCAGCGAGCGGTAGCCGGCCACGGCGATGGTGTCGATCATCGAGTGGAGCCTACTGCTCGGCCACGACACCCCGTCGGTCTACGGCCCAGGCGGACCGCCATCGGAATGTCACCATCCGGCTCGAAACACCGGCGCCTGGCCACCGACTGCGTCCTGGCACCAGGTGACCACCTGCTCACCGACCTCGGCCTCGCTCAGAGCGCTGGTGTCGAGCACGGTCATCGCCCACTCCGGTCCAGGGACACGTCCCACCCACCGGTCCCAGCGCATCTGCGGCCAGGCGTCGGTGGTGACCGCTTCGGGTACGTAGGAGGGGTCGACGGCGTGGTGGCGCATCCAGTCCGCGAAGCCGTGGTGCAGATGCCGGTACTCGGGTGGGTCACCCCGGGCGTCCAGGCGGGCGGATTGGGTCTCGGCGTCCACGTCCAGCAGGCAGGCGGCCACATCGATATGCCCGGCCGACGGCGCAGCGAGCACCTCACCGGCCGGTACCGGGTCGCCCGCGAACAGCAGGTGGCGACCCTCGCGCTCAAGTTCGATCGCACGCCGCACGGCAACCTCGACCTGCTGCTGCCGCCAGGCGACAGTGGGCGGGTTCGGGACCGGCCCCAGATCGCTCAGCTCGACCGCCTCGAACTCCGCGCCCAGATGCTTCATCGCGTGCCGACGTGCGGTCGATTTCCCGGCGCAGGAGGCGCCGGAGACGAGTAAGAACATGACGGCCACGCTACGAACGAGGTCCACCTGTTTAGCTCCGACCACATCGCCGATCAAGCGATCGGGCACCGTCCGGTGCATATTGTGATGTATGCAGCGCACCACCATCTACCTCGATGAGGAGCAGACAGCGGCCCTCGATGAGTTGGCTGCCGATCAGGGGGTCTCTCGTGCGGAGATCATTCGGCGACTGCTGGCCGAGGGACTAGCGGGGCGCACTCGGGACGTGACCGTCGACTTGGCCTGGATCGAGGCGTCCTTCGGGGTGGCGGAGATAGCCGCGCCCGACCGCGGCCCCGGTGCTCCTGAACACCAGCTGGACCAGCTGCCTGAGCTCGACCGGTGATCCTGCTCGACAGCGACGTGGTGATCGCCCATCTGCGCGGAACCGAACCTGCCCGCGACTGGCAGCTCACCGCCCGACGCCAACAACCTCTGGCCATCTCCGCCCTCACGATCGCCGAGGTGGCCGGCGGGATGCGATCCGGCGAAACACCGAGAGGTCTGGGGCTTGCTCTCCACGTTCCACATCGAACCGATCACCGAATCAACCGCTCGCCGGGCCGGTGAGTTCCAGCGAACCTACCGCCGCAGTCGCCACACCATCGGCACTGTGGACTACCTGATCGCCGCGACCGCCGTCGTCAACGGGTACGCGCTGGCGACTTTGAATGTGCGGCATTTCCCGATGTTCGCCGACCTGGAGCCGCCGTTTCAGCCGTGAGGTGAGGTTCGCTCGATGCCACGATCCGGCACCGACGGTCCCCGCCGCCGATTACCATGAACGGGTGATCACGGGTGAACTGAAGAGCAAGGTCGACCGCGTCTGAGACTCCTTCTGGTCCGGCGGGATCAGCGATCCGCTGGAGGTCAGCGCACCACCCTCGAGCGCGCCCTCGCCGCCGACGACGAACTCTTCGCCTCCCTCCAGTCCTGCGCATTCCGAGGAGAACTCTGATGTCCATGCCCACCTGGGACGAGCTGATGGCACCGCTGCTCCGGGTGATGTCCGACGGCCACGTGCTGCGCCTGCGTGAACTCCGGGAGGCGACAGCTGCACAAGCGGACCTCACCACCGAGCAGCTCGCGGAGCTACTGCCCTCCGGACAAGCCAAGGCCGACAATCGCATCGGCTGGGCCGCCTCCTACCTCACCCGGGTCGGCGCCTTGCAACGGCCGGCCCGCGGCCAGTACGTCATCACCGACGTCGGGCGCGACCTGCTGGCTGCCCACCCGAACGGCATCACCGAGAGCGACCTCCGAGCGCTGGTCCGCGAGGGTGACGAATGGTGGCTCACCAAGCGTAGCGCTCCGGACCCTTCGGCAACGGCGATCCCCCCCACCGATGCGCCGAACACGCCCCTCGATCCAGTCGAGCAGATCGAGGATGGCGTCGCCAGGATTCATGCTGACGTGGCTACCGATCTCCTCACGCGCCTGCATGCCAACGAGCCGGCCTTCTTCGAGCAAGCGGTGCTCGACCTGCTCATCGCCATGGGCTACGGCGGTGCCGAGGGGCACGCGACTCGCACGCAGCTCTCCAACGATGGCGGCATCGACGGCATCGTTGACCAGGATGCCCTGGGCCTGAGCCGCATCTACGTGCAGGCGAAGCGCTACGCCTTAGACGCCGCTGTCGGTCGACCGGAGATCCAGGCTTTCGTCGGCGCATTGCACGGCAATCAAGCCAACCAGGGTGTCTTCATCACCACCGCACGGTTCAGCCGCGGCGCAGAGGACTACGCCGACTCTGTGCCGACCCGGGTGGTCCTCATCGACGGCGCCAGGCTTGCCAGCCTGATGATCCGCTACGGGGTCGGCGTGCAGACCAGGCGCACCGTCAGCATCGTCGAGGTCGATGAGGACTTCTTCGAGTGACCCAAAGCTAGCCGACGCCACTCCCTTGCCTTCCGTGCCCCTGGGAAGCATGTGATGGCACGCGTGTACATGTACGCCGACGAGACCGGGGACCTCAGATACGACCGCGACGCGCCCTACTTCGGCATCGGCACCGCGACCTATCGGGGCAAGCACTCGGACGCACTCTGGGCTGGACTGGAACTACGGACCGAACTCGAGTCCAAAGGCGTTCGGGTACAGCACGGACTCCATGCAAAGAACGACAGCCGAAGCACCCGAAGCGCGATGTTCGACGTTATCGCCCAGCAAGCACCTCGGTTCGACGCCACATTCCTCTGCAAGGAGAACGCATACGCGCGCGTGTAGCAGCGCGGCCCGGTCTACCTCTGCCAGCAGGCGATCTACCTACACTTCAAAGAGATCCTGCGGCAATTCTCCCGTTCCGGGGACGAGGTGTTCGTGATCGCCGGACATCTACAGACCAATGCGAAACGTGCTGCGACCTACCAGGCCGTCCAGGCGATCTGTAGCCAGATCGCGATTGACCGCACTGTGGTGCCCTGCGTCTGGGATGCCCCCAGTTCCTGGGGGATCCAAGTTGCCGACTACGCGCTGTGGAGCACACAACGCATCCTGCTCGGACGGATGAGCCCGTGGCACACCCGCTGCATCGAGCCCACCCTGCGTTCGGTGTTCAAGCCATGGGGTGACTCCGCCCAGGCATGAGGCGAGCCGGCTATCTGGTTGCCCAGAAGCGGTCCCCTGGACCTCTTGTCACCGGCTCATCTCTAGTATGACTCACGGCTTTGACACGTCAAGGGCGGCACGGTGGCGTGGTCTGGAGATCCTGAAGCCCATCCACGGAGCCAGCAGACTGGCAGGGGCCTGACCAGTGCCGCGAAGATTCCCGACGAAGCGACCAAACTGCCGGCGGCCTCGGTCTGTTCATCCACTCGCTGGTAGGTCTAGATCGTCAGGCCGCGAACGAGATCCTCAAGACCATGACCCAGCAACCGGGACCGCAAGCTCGGTCACTCCCGGACCGCACTCTCGCACGGGCGGCTCCTCGCCGGACGCGACCCAGCTCATCGGCGCCTGGACCGTGCCGACCATGTTCGCCGGGAGGCGGACGGTGAGGCGGCGGACCTCGTCGTCCTGCGACATCGCGACAGCGACCGGGCCGCGGATCGTGGGGACGACCGCGTCGAACCACGACAGCGTGCCCGGCTGCGGGCGGATCGTGACGCGAGCGGCGCCAGGCTCCACCACCTGCACACCCACCAGGTGTCGGGCGATGACGTTCGCGGGGGCGGTGCCCCAAGCGTGCGAGAACGTCATGTTGGGCTTCTGCTCAGGATCCCAGGCCTCGGGTGTCAGCGTCGCACCGAGCCGGTCCATGACGTCGATCCAGCCGGGCGCCCCATGCGAGGTCATCACCTTCAGCGCGGCGTCGTCTTCGCCCGCGAGGTAGAGCGCATCGAGCAGGAACTGCACCGCGTAGATGCTGGTCCGCACGCCCTGCCCGACGAGCGTGTGGCCGAGCCGCGCGAGCTCCTCGGGCGGAGCGAGCCCCAGCGCGACCGGCATCACCGTCGAGTGCTGGGACGAGTGCTCGATAGCCTCCCCGTCGCGGTAGCGCCCTCGATCCCGGTCCAGCAGGTGCTCGGTGATCGCCGCACGCATGGTCGCTGCCCGGGCGGTGCAGAGCGCATGGTCGTCCGACTTCCCGAGGACCTCGGCCACTCGCGCAAGCGCCTCATAGGCGGCGCACTGGAAGGCGTTGAGCACTGTGTTCACGTCCCCGAAGACGTGGCCATCCCGATAGGTGGGTGGCCAGTCGACCAGGTCTCGTCCCCACCCGGTCCTCGGGTTGTCCCGCCGCACCAGACCCAGCTGGTCCAGCTCATGGGCGAAAGTGCTGCGCCGCCAGTGCTCGTAGTCCGTGTGGAGCTGCCGGTCGTCGCCCGTCGCGAGGTAGTCGACCCAGCCGCACAGCACCGGCATCAGCTGGTACTCGCTCGGCCAGGTCGGGCGTCGGGTCAGGTACTCACCCGAGTACCGGGCGAGCGCCAGGCCGCCGCCGACCGCATACTGGCTCAGCTGGTTGACCCACATGTCGCCCTCGTACGGCCCGCGCTCGCGGACCGCGGTGTCCACGTAGACGTCGGAGCCGGTCACCTCGATC
>DXBY01000278.1 GCA_019116305.1 Candidatus Ruania gallistercoris
CCTGGCTGGTGGACGCCAAACGGGCCCGGTACGGCCTGGCGGTCACTCGCATCCTGCTCGGGATCACCGGGCTGGGACTACTGGCGACCAACTTCCGCACCCGCTACTACGCCTTCGGCAGCGGTTCCGCCTGGAACGGTGAGGCCGCCCAGCCACTCAGCGACTTCCCACAGATCCCGATCTTCAGCGGATTCCACCGCCTCGCCCTGAATGACACCGCGTTCACCGCCGCCTACCTGGCGCTGGCCGGTCTGGCCGTGCTGGTCACCGTGGGCTGGCGGATGAAGATCGTGCTGCCGGTGTACTTCGTGGCCTGGGTGTCCTTCGTCGAGATGAACGACAGTCTCGGCGATCAGGGCGACAACATGTACCGGATTACCCTGCTGGCACTGTTGTTCGCTGACACTGCCGGCCGCTGGTCCCTGGACGCCCGCCGCCGCGCCCGGCTCCCCGAGGGTGGTACCTGGTGGCAGCGCGCCTGGCGGGGCGGGCCGTTCGTGCCGGCCTGGATCACGAACACCGCGCACAACCTGGTGCTCGTGGCCGTTGCCTGCCACGTCTGCTTCGTCTACGCCTCCGGTGCGCTGTACAAGGCGGGCGGGGAGCCGTGGCAGCACGGCTATGCGATCTACAACCCGCTGCACACCGAGCGGTTCGGCACCTGGCCGGAGCTGAGCGAGCTGTTCACCACCTGGTCCCCGATGGTCACGGCGATCTCGTGGAGCTCGATCATCTTGCAGATGGCGTTCCCGATGATGCTGCTGCGCCGGTTCACCCGCGTGATCGCGCTGGTGGGCATCGGTTCCTTCCACGTGGGTATCGCGATCTTGATGGGGCTGCCGTGGTTCTCCCTGGCGATGATCGCGATCGATGCGATCTTCATCCGGGACGTGACCTGGAGCGCGGTGGGGAAGCGGATCGGCACTGTCTGGCGAGAATCCCGAGCCGGTTCCACCGACCCGGGCCGGCCACCTGACGATGAACCGGATGCCGAACCGGAGCGCGCCCCGGAATCGGCGACCGTGGACGCCCCCGCTGAATCGGAGACAATGGCGAGATGACTCGCCCCAGTACGGACGCCGTCGTCATCGGATCCGGACCGAACGGCCTGGCCGGAGCGGTGACCCTGGCCCGTGCCGGGCTCGAGGTGACCGTGCTGGAGGCGCAGACCGTGCCCGGGGGAGGGGCGCGCACGCTGGACTCCGAGCAGGCCGACGGGCTGCGGCGCGACGTCTGCTCGGCGGTGCATGCACTGGCGCTGGCCAGCCCGTTCTTCCGAGACTTCGATCTGCCTGCCCGCGGGGTGGACCTGGTGGTCCCGGAGATCTCCTACGCGCAACCGCTGGACGGTGGCCGCGCAGCGGTGGCCTACCACTCGCTGGAGCGCACCGCAGCCGAGCTGGGGGCCGACGGCGGAGCATGGCGTGATCTGTTCGCGCCCCTGGTGGAGCACGAGCGGCTCCTCACCGCGCTGATCCTCGGTAACCGCCGGGAGGTCCCGCCGGGGCTGCTCACCGGCCCCGGGCTGAAGGCGCTCGGCGCTGCGGCGGCCCGGTTGCTGGAACAAGGCACTCCAGCCTGGAACCTGCGCTTTCGCGGTGACGAGGCACCGGCACTGTTCTCCGGCGTCGCCGCTCATGCGATCGCCACCCTGCCCTCACTGGCCTCGGCCGGCACCTCCCTGATGCTCGCCACCAACGCCCACGGCGCCGGCTGGCCGATCCCGGTGGGTGGCTCGCAGGCGATCACTGATGCGCTGATCGCCGACCTGGAGGCCCACGGCGGCCGCGTCATCACCGACAGCGAGGTGACCAGCTGGCGCGAGCTGCCACGCGCGCGCACCTATCTGGCCGATCTCGCACCAGCCGGACTGCTGCGGATCTGGGGCGATCGAATGCGACCCTCGGTGCGGGACGCACTCGCCCGATTCCGGTACGGCAACGCCGCGGCGAAGGTGGACTTCGTGCTCTCCGGGCCGGTGCCCTGGGCGGATCCGCGGATGGCCGCGGCTGGCACGGTGCACGTGGCCGGGAGCCGCGCGGACATGGCCCGCGCCGAGGCCCAGGTGGCCGCCGGAGTACTGCCCGCGCAGCCGATGATCCTGTTCAGCGACCCTGCCCTGCACGATCCGGGCCGCCAGGTGGGCGGGCTGCGGCCCGGCTGGGCGTACGCGCACGTGCCGGCCGGCTGCCCGGTGGACATCACCGAGCTGGTCACCACGCAGATCGAACGGTTCGCCCCCGGTTTCCGGGATGTGGTGGTGGCTGCCCGGTGCACGCCTGCGGACCGGATGGTCGAGCACAACGCCAACTATGTGCGCGGCGACATCGCCGCCGGCGCGATGACTGCCTGGGGCGTGCTCGCCCGGCCCCGGCTGACCACGAACCCCTACGCCGCCGGCATCCCCGGGGTGTACCTGTGCTCCCAGTCCACCCCACCGGGTCCAGGCGTGCACGGAATGAGTGGCTGGCACGCCGCCCGGATGGCACTGCAGCAGCGCTTCGGCCTCCCCGCCCCCGACCTCACGCCGTCCCGCTGACCACACGCGAGGCCTTCTGACGGCGTCCCGCTCGCCCGTCCGCTCCGCTCGGCTGACCCTGCCTTCGCCCTGAGCTGCGGGCGGATCTTCGTGGTCTCGGCCACCAGGAACGACCCGCGTGACCACTCCATGAGACAAATCGGACCGTTCAGGCACCGACTTGCGAAATGTGCCGAGAATGGCTACCGGCCCGACGCCGGAGGGTACCGACTGCCCGGATCCGGTCCCCCATGGATGCAAGGAGTACACGTGCGCACTACCCCAGGAACCGGGCGCCGCTCTGCGGCTCGGTGGATTGCGGCGGCCGCGGCCGCAGGCGTTCTGCTCTCCGGATGCGGATCGGCGGGCCCTTACCCGGACGGCACCGTGGAGCTGATGATCCCGTGGTCCGCCGGCGGTGGCTCCGATCTGTCCGCGCGACTGTTCGTCAGTGAGCTGGAGGAGCCGCTCGAGGCCACCATCAGCCCGGTCAACGAGCCCGGTGCGAACGGGGCGATCGGGTGGGGGAGCCTCGCCCAGGCGGACAACGACGGGTACGACCTGGGTTTGTTGACCTACGACGTGCTGAGCAACGAGATCCTGGACCCGACCTCACCCACTCTCGAGGACTTCGACATCCTGGCCCAGTACGAGCAGCAGGAGCTGTACTTCTACGTTCCCGCCGACAGCCCGTACCAGACGGCAGCGGACCTCGAGGGAAGCACCCTGACCGTCGGAACCTCCGGGATGGGTGGGATCGACCACCAGGCACCGGCGGCGCTGGCCCGCGAGCTGGGCGTGGACTGGGAGTACGTGCCGTTCGACGGTCAGGCCGATGGCCTGACCAACCTGCTCGGCGGGAACATCGATGCCTTCGTCTTCACCCCGACGGTGGCGGCCCAGTACGTCGAGGACGGAACGTTGCGCATCGTGGGCACCTTCGCCGATGAACGCACCGAGGAGTACCCGGAGGTCGAGACCTTCGTCGAGCAGGGGTATGAGGTCCCGCCGATCGCGTCCTTCCGGGGGATCGCGGCGCCGGCCGGGCTCGACGAAGAGACGCGGGCCACCCTGGTGGAGGCGATCGAGACCACGGTCGAGAATGAGGAGTACCTGGCCGCGGCTGAAGAGGCTGGGAACACCCCGCGGTACCGGTCCGGGGAGGAGTTCGAGGCATACATGAACGAGCTGCGACCCACGATCGCCGAGCTGCTGCAGGAGATGGGCCTGGCCCAGGCTGCCGGATGACCGGGTCCGACGAACCGGCGGCGGGTCCGGACCGAGAGTCCGGCCGCGCGCCCGCGAGCGAGTCCATGCTGAAGATCGCCTTTCCGGGCCTGCTGTTCATCTTCGCCGTGGCCATCATCGTGCAGGCGCTGCAGATGACCGGGCCGTTGGCCGAGTCCGATGCCCAGCTGTATCCGATCGTGGTGGCGAGCCTGCTGGCGATCGGGTCCCTGGTCACCATCGTGGGTGCAGTCCGTGGCACCGGCGAGCCGGTACCGGACGTCGCCACCGGAGCCGGCGCCGAGCCGGACGCGGAAGCAGCGCAGGACCGCGGGGGCCGCATGCGGGTGCTCGTGGTCCTGGCCGCCAGTGTGGCCTACCCGCTGGCTATGCCGGTGCTCGGTTTCCACCTGACCACGGTGGCCTATGCCGCGGGTCTGAGTTACCTGCTGCAGGAGCACACCTGGCGCGGGCGCGCCCTGGCCGTGGCCACCGGGCTGGGGATCACCCTCTTCTGCCACCTCACGTTCGTGCTCGTGCTGAACGCCAGACTGCCCGGTGGGGTGATCTTCTGATGGACCTGGCAGCCACGCTGAGCAACGTGTTCACGCCGGCGAGCCTGATGTGGATCGTGATCGGCGCCTCCGCCGGCATCATCGTCGGGGTTATTCCCGGGCTCACCGCCACAGTGGCGATCGCGCTGCTGGTGCCGCTGACCCTGGATCTGGACCCGCTGCACTCGATGCTGATGCTGACCGGGATCTTCGCCGGCAGCCAGTACTCCAACTCGATCACCTCGATCATGCTGCGCACCCCGGGCAACCCCGCCGGTGCGGTGACGATCTTCGACGGCTACCCGATGGCGCTGAAGGGCCAGGCCGGGCGCGCCATCGGCCTGGGCGCCTGGGCCAGCGCCTTCGGCGGGATCTTCTCGGTGCTGGTGCTGTGGGCGTTCTCCCAGCTGCTGGCCAGCGTGGCTCTGCAGTTCTCCCCGGTGGAGTACTTTTCCGTCGCAGTCCTCGGCCTGACCACGGCCGTCGCAGTGACCGGCACCTCGAAGGCCCGCAGCCTCACCGCCACCGCACTGGGGCTGCTGGTCGGCGTGATCGGTACCGATCCGCTGGTGAACCTGCCCCGGTTCACCTTCGGCCTGCCCGAGCTCCGGCTGGGGGTGCCGTTCCTGGCGGCGATCATCGGGGTGTTCGCGATGGCCGAGGTGATGCGACTGGCAGGAGTCGCCGGGCGCAAGACCAGGATGGTGACCACCATCGGCCGGATCCGCCCCTCGTTGGCGGATATGCGGCGCACGTTCCGTCCGGTCCTGCGCGGGTCGGTGATCGGCACGATCGTCGGCATCCTGCCCGGGGGTGGGGGAGCGATGGCCTCCTTCATCGCCTACGGCGAGGCCAAGCGGGTCTCGAAGAAGCCGGAGGAGTTCGGCAAGGGTTCGGTGGAGGGGCTCACCGCCCCGGACGCCGCCGGAAACGGGGTTGCCGGCGGTGCCATGGTGCCGCTGCTCAGCCTGGGCATCCCGGGGGACGCGGCCACGGCGGTGATGCTCGGCGCGCTGGTGATCCAGGGCATCACCCCCGGCCCGGCACTGTTCGACGGTCGCGGTGCGGACCTGGTCTACCCGCTCTTCGCCGGGATGCTGCTGGCGAACATCGCGATGCTGATCATGGGCCTGACCTTGGCCCGCCCGCTGGCCAGTGTGGCGCTGCTGCCGCGCACCATCCTGCTTCCGGCGATCGCCACCCTGTCCTTCACCGGTGCGTTCATCGCGACCGGGCAGACCTACCTGCTCTGGGTCACGCTGATCTTCGGGGTGATCGGATACCTGATGGTGCGTTTCGACTATCCGGTCGCCGCCCTCGCCCTCGGCCTGGTGCTCGGCCCGATCCTGGAATCCAACCTGCGCCGGGGACTGATGCTGCACGACGGTAACGCCATGGTCTTCCTGACCCGGCCGATCTCGGCCGGGCTGCTGTTGGCTGCGCTGGTGCTGCTGGTGGTGAGCGTCTGGGGATCCCGGCGCTCCCGGAAGCGGGCGGCGGCAGCGAAGGAGGCGAGCACCGTATGACGGCGCCAGACATCGCCGCCGGGCTCCGGTTCGACCACGTGGTCCTCGGCGTGCGGGACCTGCCGGAGGCCACCGCCGCGCTGACCGCGGCCGGGCTGCGCCAGGCCGGCGGCGGCCGGCACACCGGCCGAGGCACAGCCAACAGCCTGTTCGCCCTGGCCGAGGGATACCTGGAGCTGCTCACCGTCACCGATCCGGACCTGGCCCGGTCGCACTCGCCGAATCGCGCCCAGGTAGCCGATGCGCTCGCCACGCACCCGGTCCGCTTGCTCGGGTTCGCCTTCGGAGTCACTGACGTCGGCGCAACCGGTGCGGCGCTGCAGGCGCAGGGGCAGCATGTCGAGGGCCCGGTTCCGATGACCCGGACCAACCCGGACGGCACCGTGCTGACCTGGCGCAACCTCTACGTCGGCGCCACCCAGTGGCGCACCCTGCTGCCGTTCCTGATCACCTGGGACGCACCGCACGACCTGAGCGAGGCCCACGCGCCCCGGCTGCAGCACGTTGAGCTCGCGGCGGCGCACGATGCTGCGACCTCTCCCTCCGGTGGGCTGCCGGCCGCGCGGCGCGGGTACCAGCTGCTCGGCGCCACCCAATCGGCCCCCGACCAGCTGCGCCTCGGCGCCCTCGACCTGAGCATCACCAGCAGCGAGCCCGACGGCGACGAGGGCCTCACCCGGATCCAGCTGACCGGCGGGAACCGCCGCAGCGCCATCGGTGCTGGACTGGCGGACGTCCTCACCTGGACCGCATCCGGAGCAGGCACCACTGCCGCGCCCGGCGCTGCGACCGCACCGCAGACCCCATCCTCCTGAACCACGCCGCCACCCGGCGGCACCCGGCAGCAACGAAGGGAAACATCACTGTGCCAGGCACGATGAACGCGCTCGTCCTCAGCGAGCACGGCGACCTCGACCAGCTCGCGGTCGTCGCCGATCACCCACGGCCGCAGCTCCAGCCAGGACACGTCGTCCTCAAGGTCACCGCCAGCGCCTACAACTACCACGACCTGTTCACGGTCAAGGGCATGCCCGGGATCAAGGTCCCCCTGCCGATCGTGCCGGGTCTGGACGTTGCCGGCGAGATCGCGGAGGTGGCCGAGGACGTCACCGGCTGGCACACCGGTGATCGGGTGCTGGTTCATCCCCGGCACCCGGAGAAGGGCCTGATGGGCGAGATGCTCGACGGCGGGATGGCCGAGTACGCCCTGGTGCACGCCAGCCAGCTGATCCGCATCCCGGACGCCGTCACCGACGTCCAGGCCGCGGCGCTCCCGGTCGCCTACGGCACCGCGCACCGGATGATCATGGGCAAGGGGGAGATCCAGGCCGGGGACAAGGTGCTGATCCTCGGCGCCTCCGGCGGGGTGGGCACCGCATCGGTGGTGCTCGCCAAGAAGCTCGGTGCCCACGTGATCGCCGCCGCCGGTAGCGCGGAGAAGTGCCAGGCACTGCTGGAGATCGGTGCCGACGAGGTGATCAACTACCGCGAGGAGGACTTCTACCAGTGGGTGAAGGCCCACTACGGCAAGCCGCACCGGCTCACCGGCGAAGGTGGGGTGGACGTCGTCATCAACTTCACCGGTGGCGACACCTGGGCGCCCACTCTGCGCAGTGTGAAGCTCGGCGGCTCGATCCTGGTCTGCGGTGCCACCGCCGGGTACGACCCGAAGGAGGATCTGCGCTACATCTGGAGCTTCGAGCTGCGCGTGATCGGCTCGAACAGCTTCCGCACTGAGGACTTCGAGGCTCTGCTCGAGCTGTGCGCCAGTGGTGAGATCGACCCGCCGGTCAGTCATGTCCTCCCGCTCAGCGAGGCGGTCGAGGGGCTGCGCAAGGTCCAGGACCGGGAGGTCCTCGGCAAGATCGTGATCACCCCATCCGTGCAGGAGGTCGCCGGTGTCTGAGCAGTCTGCACTCACCGCACAGCAGCTGCAGGAGCGGCTGCGCGAGGCCCCCTTCCACGAGTGGCTCGGTCTGGAGGTGGTTTCGGTGACCGACACGGCTCTGGAGCTGACGGCCAGCTGGCGTCCGGAGTGGGCGAACTCCACCGGGGTGGCCCACGGCGGCATCCTCGCCGCACTGCTGGACCTGGCCGCCGACTGGACGTTGGTGGCCACCCAGGGTGCGCCGGCGCCGACGATCGACTTCACCGTGCACTACCTGCGGCCGGCAGGTCCCGGTGACCTCACTGTGCGGTCCCAGATCGTGCGCGCGGGCCGGTCCCTCACCGTGGCCGAGGCCGAAGTGGTCGACGCCCAGGGCAAGTCCGTGGCAGTCGGTCGAGGCAGCTACGCCTCGTTCGCCATCCGGCCGAAGGACTGAGACACGGCGATGACCGCACCGGAACGGACCCGCTCGGCCAACATGGCCGACCGGATCGCCGCCGACCGCCCCGACGCCGTCGCACTCGTCAGTGCCGGCGTCGGCGGCCGGTCGCTGACCTTCGCCCAGACCGAAGCGGCGATCCAGGCACGGGCCGCCGACCTGGCCGAGCGGGTGCGCCCGGGGGACCCAGTCGGAATCCTCGCCGAGAACTCTCCGGAGTGGCTGGTCGCCTTCTACGCGATCCAGCGGGCCGGTGCGGTGGCCGTGCCGATCAGCACCAAGCTCCCGCCGGAGGCGGTGGCCGACCTCGCCGACGTCTCAGCGCTCCGCCTGCTGCTGATCGACCAGCGGGACGGTGTCGGTGCCCGGCTCGCCCCCGCCTCGGCAGCGGTGGCGGACCTGGCCGCACCGGTGCCACCGGCGCAGTTCCGCACCGCCCCGGTGGCACCGGAGGACGACGCCATGGTGCTGTTCACCTCCGGCTCCACCGGGCTGCCCAAGGGGGTGCGGTTGTCCCACCACAGCCACGCCTGGGTGGCGGACCAGCTGGCAGTTCCCGCGGCACCCGGCCAGGCGCGGGTGCTGATCGCTGCGCCGCTGTACCACATGAACGCCCTGAGCAACTCCCAGCGGGCCCTGCTGGCCGGTGCCACCACCGTCATCCTGCCGCGCTTCGAGCCGGAGACGTTCCTGCAGGCGATCGCCAACCACCGGATCACCCGGCTCTCCGGGGTGGCTCCGATGTTCGAGCTGCTGCTCCGGCTGCCCGAGGCGTCCCGGACCGGCTATGACCTGACCTCGGTGCAGGAGATCTATCTCGGCTCGGCCCCGGCGGCGACCAGCCTCTTCGGCCGGCTCCGGCAGGTCTTCCCGGGAGCGGTGATCAAGCACGGCTTCGGCACCACCGAGTCCGGGCCGGTGGTGTTCGGCCCGCACCCGGACGGGCGGCCCACTCCGGATGGCTCGGTGGGGGTGCCGCACCGGGCCGTCCAGGTGCGGTTGGTCGATACCGAGGGCCGGCCGGCAGGCGATGCCGGGATCCTCGAGGTGCGATCGCCCGCGCTGATGACCGGCTACCACCACCGGCCGGACCTGACCCCGCCGATCACCTGCGACGGCTTCCATCACACCGGTGACGTGTTCGAGATCCGGGACGGGTTCTACTTCTTCGCCGGACGTGAGGACGACATGTTCGTCTCCGGCGGGGAGAACATCTACCCGCGCGCGGTGGAGCAGGTGCTCGAGTCCCACCCGGCGGTGCGTGAGGCGGTGGTGGTCGGTGTGCCCGATGAGGTCAAGGGCTACAAGCCGGCAGCGTTCGTCACCCTGCGGCCGGGGCGCACCGCCGCAGAAGCCGAGCTGAAGGCGCACGTGCTGAGCCGCCTCGAGCCCTACGCCCACCCGCGGCGGGTGCACGTCCTTCCCGAGCTGCCGCTGACTGGCGCGAACAAGGCCGACCGGGCGCTGCTGACCCGGCTCGCCGCCCAGCGGTCCTGACCCCGGCGCGTCTAGCGGGCCTGACCACCGGCGCGTCTAGCGGGCCAGCTCGTTCCCGATCTCGTCCCAGAAGCCGGCCACGTGGGCACGGGCGGCGGCCTCGGCAGCGTCCGCATCGCCGTCCAGCACAGCGGTGAGCAGCCCTCGGTGCTCGTCCACCGCCTCGTCCAACCGGTGCACCCGCTCCAGACCGAGGAACCACAACCGCAGGCTGAGGGTGAGGTACTCGGCCAGGGTGCCTTGGAGGTACTGGTTGTGGGTGGCGCGGTGGACGCACTGGTGCACGCGTTGGTCGAGGCGGATCAGCCCGCGCTGGTCCTCGGCGGGCGTGGCGAGGTCGGTGAGCAGCCGGGTCGCGTCCGCCCGGTCTGCACTGTCGGCCCGCTCGACCGCGAGTCGTGCCGCCAGCCCCTCCAGCTGCACGCGTACCTCGGAGACCCGCGCCAGGTCGCGGACGTCCACGCCGGCGACGACGGTCCCGCGCCGAGCGTAGATCGCCACCAGCCCTTCATCGGCCAGCCGCCGGATCGCCTCCCGCACGGGGGTGCGGCCCAGGCCGAGGCGGGCCATCAGGTCCCGCTCGTCGAGGGCGCTGCCCGGTTCGAGCTGCAGCGTGACGATCAGGTCCCGGATGCGGAAGTAGGCGACGGCGGACAGGGACGTGGCCCGCACCCCGGGCGGGGGCAGCACGGTCAGGTCGGTCAACGAGGAGGCAGCCGGGTCGGCCGTGTGGCCCGCTGAGGGAGCACCCACACGCACCATGGCCAAATCCTCCTGTGCTGATATATCTTGAGAGTATCAGCACAGGAGGATGCCATGGCACAGGTGCCAGACCGAGCGGACGTCGTCGTCATCGGGGCAGGAGTGGTGGGCAGCTCCGTGGTGAGCCACCTCGCCGACCACGGGTGGCGCAACGTGGTGCTGCTGGACAAGGGGCCACTGCCAGATCCCGGCGGCTCCACCGGACACGCCTCGAACTTCGTGTTCCCGGTGGACCACTCCAAGGAGATCACCGACCTGACCGTGGACTCGATGCGCCAGTACGCCGAGCTCGGCGTCCTCACCCAGTGCGGCGGCATCGAGGTGGCCCGGTCCGAGGAGCGCGCCCAGGAGCTGCGCCGGCGGATGACCTCGGCCCGCGCCTGGGGAGTGGAGGCCGAGCTGCTCACCCCACGCCAGATCAAGGACCTGGTGCCGCACTGCCACACCGACCTCCTGCTCAGCGGCTTCCACACCCCCACCGGCGCCATCGTGGACCCGGTCCGGGCCGGGGAGCTGATGCGCGACCACGCCGAAGAGCTCGGCGCGCTCACCGTCTGCGCCGAGACCGAGGTGCTCGACCTCGAGGTCACCAGCGGCCGGATGCGCGGGGTGCTCACCGACCGCGGCAGCATCGAGACCGAGATCGTGGTGGTGGCGTGCGGGGTGTGGAGCCCGCAGCTGGCCGCCATGGCCGGCGCCCGGATCCCGCTCACCCCGGCGGTGCACCAGATGATCGACGTCGGTCCGATCCCGGAGCTGGCGGCCAGCGCGGAGTGGATCAGCTTCCCGCTGGTGCGAGACATGGACTGCCTGATGTACGAACGCCAACGCGGCCCGAACCTGGAGATCGGCTCCTACGCGCACCGCCCGATCCTGCATACCCCGGCCGAGATCCCACCGGTGGGCGCGCCCGGCCAGGACAGCCCCACCAGCTTCCCGTTCACTCCCGAGGACTTCGCCCCTCAGCTACGTCAGGCCCAGGAGCTCTTCCCCCGGCTGCTCGGCGGGCCCACCCCGCAACCGCGCAAGGCGCTGAACGGGCTGCTCTCCCTCACTCCCGACGGTGGCCCGCTGCTCGGCGAGACTCCCGAGGTGGGTGGCCTGTGGTCCGCGGCGGCGGTGTGGATCAAGGAGGCACCCAGCGTCGGGCGGATGATTGCGCAGTGGCTCACCGAGGGCGCCACTGAGATCGACCTGCACAGTGCCGACATCTCCCGGTTCTACCCGCACGCCCGCACGGACACCCATGTGCGCGCCCGCACCGCCGAGGGTTTCGGCAAGATCTACGGCATCACCCACCCGCGAGAGCAGTGGCTGAGCAACCGGCCGCTGCGCACCAGCCCGTTCCACCCGCGCACCACCGATCTCGGCGCCGTGTACTTCGAGGCCGGCGGCTGGGAGCGCCCGCAGTGGTATGAGTCCAACGCGCACCTGGTCCAGGAGTACGCCGGCCAGATTTCGCACCGGGAAGCGGAGTGGGATGCCCGGTGGTGGTCCCCGATCATCGAGGCCGAGCACCTGGCGATGCGGGACCGGGTGGCGATGATCGACGTCAGCGCCTTCGCGGTGTTCGACGTCAGCGGTCCCGGCGCCCTGGACTACCTGCAGCGGATGGCGATGGCGCAGGTCGATCGCCCGGTGGGCCGCGTCGTCTACACCCCGCTGCTCGACCCCCGCGGCGGATTCCGCTCCGACCTGACCATCGTCCGCCGCGGTGAGCAGGACTTCCGGGTGATCACCGGCGGCGCCGACGGCGCCCGCGACCTCGCCTGGTTCCGGGCCCACCTACCGGCCGACTCCTCGGTGCACCTGGCCGATATGACCTCGGCAGTGTGCACAGTGGGGGTCTGGGGTCCGCGGGCCCGCGACCTGGTGGCCGCAGTCACCGACGAGGATGTCAGCGACGCCGCCTTCGCCTTCGGTACCGCGCGGGAAGTGGTGCTCGGCGGGCTGCCGGTCTCGATGCTGCGGATCTCCTACGTCGGCGACCTCGGCTGGGAGATCCACGCACCGGCCGAGCACGGGCTCCGGCTCTGGGACCTGCTCTGGGAGGCGGGGCAGGAGCTCGGAGTGGTGGCGGCCGGGATCGGCGTGTACGGCAGCACCGGGCGGCTGGAGAAGGCGCACCGGTTGATGGGCGCCGAGCTGACCGGCGAGTACGACCCGGTGGAGGCCGGCCTGGCGCTGCCGAAGGTGAAGAGTCCCGACTTCATCGGCAAAGCGGCCTACCTGCAGGCGCGCGAACGGGAACCGGTGGCCACCCTGTGCACGCTGGCACTGGCCCCGGAGGTGCAGCGCTTCATGACCGGCAACGAACCCGTCCTCACTCGGGACGAGGAACCGATCGTCGACGGCGCAGGTCGCCGTTCGTACGTCACCTCGGCGGGGCCAGGGCCCTCGCTGGGCAGGTATCTGCTGCTCGCCTACCTGCCGCCGGCCCACGCTGTGGTGGGGGAGGAACTGCAGGTGGAATACCTCGGGGAGCGGTACCCGGTGACCGTGCTCACCGTGGGGCGGACCGCACCGTTCGATCCCGACCTGGCGCGGGTGAAAGCATGAGCACATGCGGCTGACGGTGACATCGTGACGGACCAGTCGGTGCGGGAGCTGCTGGCGCAGATGTCCTCCGGGGAGCCGGGGCCGTCCGCGGGCTCGGCCGCCGGCCTGGCGGCAGCACTCGCGGCGGCGCTGGTGGCCAAGGCCGCCCGGCTCTCCGGCCGGCAGCTTCCCGACGCCGATCAGCACGCTGCTGCGGCGGATGACCTGCGTGACCGCGCGCTCGCGCTCGCCGAGGCCGACGCGGCGGGCGTGCGCGCGATGCTGACGTCCGCGCCGGACAGCCCAGCGGACCCCAGCACCACCCCGCGCGAGATCGGCGAGGTGGCCGATGCCGTCGGGCTCCTGGCCGCCACGCTGGCCACACGCGGCAACCCGCGGCTGCACGCCGACGCAGCAGCGGCCGGGCATCTGGCCACGGCAGCCCGCGCCGGTATCGACGCCATCCTGCGCAGCAATCGGGGCTGAGTGGTACCTGCCGAGCATCCTCCTGAGTGAATCTGCTGGTGCTGATACCCCCCAGGAGCTCACTGACCAGCTGCGGGCCCGGGGGGGGGCGTCACCACGGCTTCGTCCGGAACTCGTCCCGCGCTGCCGAGCCGCATGCGCAGGCGCACGATCTCGCCGACCAGGAGTGGACCCATGAAGAACACCGCGAGCGTGGTGGCGAACGCGACCCAGACGAGCAACGTCGTTCCGGCGTCATCGATCGGATCTGCCCGGCGAGCCACCCATACCAGCGCCGCTGCCAGACTCACGAACGCACACACGATCGCGGCGAGGCGGTGTCGGGTCCGCGCCACGAGCGCGAAGATGACGATCATCGGCGGCAGGAACATGCCCAGTTCGTAGTCGCCCAGCGCGAAGGCAACGTAGGAGCCCGTGGCGATGATCGTGGCTGCCCGCGCGAAGTGGGCGAAGGCAGCGAGACCGAGGCATCCGAGCGCTATCAGGGCGAACATGACAGCGTCCGCCGGCCGCGTGGGGCCCCAGTCCGCCACGGGGGGAGAAGGGGTCGCCGGCGCCGGGGGCGGCAGCGAGCTCAGCCGCCAGCGTGATCAGTGCAACGGCGACGTACGCGAACGTGCGGCGGGTCATGCCGTGGCCCGGAGGCGGACGGTGGCGATCAGGCCGTCGCCGACCCGCATGTTCTCTAAAACCGTCACGATCTCTCCTCAAGGTTAGTGAGTGTTCACTCACCCCTAGGATGGCAGTGTGCCGAGAGGTCAGTCAATGCCCGCGTCCCGCGCCGAGGTGCCGGCAGCCCGTGAGCGCATACTCGATGCCGCCGCAGCGATCATGCGCCGGGACGGGCTCGTACGTGCGACCACCAAGGAGATCGCCCACGAGGCCGGGTGCTCGGAGGCGCTGCTCTACAAGCACTTCCCGGATAAGCGGGACATCTTCCTGCGAGTGCTCACCGAACGCTCGCCGCGCCTCGGGGTGGCCAGCGAACTTCCCGGCACAGGAACGGTGGCCGGCAACCTGGAGACCCTGGTCGGGTCCCTGCTGGAGTTCTACGAGCAGAGCTTCCCGATCGCGGCCTCGATCTTCAGCAGCAGCGATCTGCTCCGCGCGCACCGAGAGGCCATGACCGAACGCGGCGTCGGACCACACGCGCCCTCGCGCATCCTTGCCGAGTATCTCGGTGAGGAAGTGCGCCGCAACCGCCTGTCCGCGATGGACAGCGACGCCGTCGCGCGGTTGCTGACCGGTGCCGCACTGCACGAGGCGTTCATCGCCACCTATTCCGGGGAGCGGATCGGCGATGCGTCGCAGCTGGCGCGCCGATTCGTCCGGGCCCTCGGCCTGGACCGCTGACCAGCACCGGGCCGCTATGCGTCCTGGCCATCGGCGGCCACGGACGGGCCACCTTCACCGCAGTGACCTCAGGCCGACTCGGCGGCCGGCTGATAGCCCATCCGCCGGGAGATCGCCTCACCGGCGCGCACCACGGTGACTGCCGCCTCCGGTAGCCGCTCCGGGCTGAGCCGGTAGGTGGGACCGGCCACGCTGATCGCAGCGATCACCCGGCCGTCGTGCCCCCGGATCGCGGCAGCGACCGCGTTCAGACCGGTCTCCAGCTCCTCCACCGCACTGGCCCACCCTCTCTCCCGCACTGTCTCCAGCTCACGGCGCAGGTCAGCCGCGGAGGTGAGCGTGTGCTCGGTGAAGCGCTCCAGCGGCGCCTTCAGCCGGGTCTCACGCTCGGTCTCGTCGAGATGGGCGAGCAGGATCTTGCCGCTGGAGGTGGCATGCAGCACTGTGCGCTGGCCCACCCAGTTCTGCATCGCGACCGTGCTGGTGCCCTGCGCCTGGCACACGTTCGTGGCGGCCTCACCGGTGAGCACAGCGACGTTCACCGTCTCGCCGAGCTCCTCGGCCAGCCCGTCGCAGATCGGCTGCGCCTGGCTGGTCACGTCCAGACGGGAGGCGGTCGCCCCGGCGAGCCGGAGCAGCCCCACACCGAGGCGGACCCGCCGGGTATCGGCCAACCGCTCGATGAGCTCGTGCGCGGACAGTGCGGTGATCAGTCGGGACGCGGTGGAGCTGTGCACGCCGAGCTCTCGGGCCACCTCGGCCACCCCGGCCTCACCGTCGCGCGCCAGCATCTCCAGCACCTGCACCGCGCGGTCCACCGACTGCACCGATCCCGTATCCCGCATGCCTTCGAGAGTAGCCCCGAGAGGCGCCTCTCGTCCGCGACTTGTTGCGCAATGCGCACGCTATTGCATAATGCGCTTCATCGGGGGGACACTGGAGTACGCAGACCACATGGTGGTCGTGGCTGAATCCGGAGGCAACGATGTCCGTGAACACCCACCCAGAAGTTCTGCTCTACCCGCGGATCCGCAAGTCCCCGTTCTTCTACGCCTCCCGGCGGCACGGGGTCGCGATGTACAGCGTCTACAACCGCACCTACCATCCGCGCCACTACGGCGACCCGGTGGCGGAGTACTGGGCGCTGCTCAATGGCGTCACGCTCTGGGACGTCGGCGTCGAACGGCAGGTCGAGATCACCGGTCCGGACGCGTTCGCCTTCACCAACCTGCTCGTCACCCGCGACCTGACCAAGTGCCAGGTGGGTCAGTGCAAGTACGTGTTCCTCACCGATACCGATGGCGGCATCCTCAACGACCCCGTGCTGCTGCGGCTGGGGGAGAACCACTTCTGGCTCTCCCTGGCGGACAGTGACATCCTGCTCTGGGCCCGCGGGGTCGCCTACCGCTCCGGGTACGACGTACAGATCCGGGAGGTCGACGTAGCCCCGGTGCAGGTCCAGGGGCCGCTCTCGATCGCTGTGATGCGGGACCTGTTCGGGGACGCCGTGCTCGACATCGGCTACTACTACCTGCACGAATTCACCCTGGACGGTAGTGAGGTGATCGTCTCCCGCACCGGCTACACCGCCGAGATCGGGTACGAGATCTACGTTCGGGACGCGAGCCGCAACGCGATGGACGTCTGGGACCGGATCGTGGCGGCGGGCCGGCCGCACGGGCTGCAGGTGATCGGGCCCTGCCACATCCGCCGGATCGAGGGCGGCATCCTTGCTCACGGCTGCGACATCACCTTCGAGACCAACCCGTACGAGGTGGGGATGGGTTATGACTGGATGGTCAGCCTGGACCAGGAGGCCGACTTCATCGGCAAGGAGGCCCTGACCCGGATCCGGGCCGAAGGTCCGCGCCGCAAGCTCGCCGGGGTGGAGATAGGCGGGCCGCCGCTGGGCAGCTTCAACGACGGGTCGATGGTCGACGTCTTCGGCGTCCAGCACGAGGGCAGGCGGGTCGGGGAGGTCACCTCGGCGTGCCACTCGCCCCGGCTAGAGAAGAACATCGGCTACGCGATGGTCCCGATCGAACTCACCGAGCTCGGCACCGCACTCCAGGTCGAGGTCGAGGGAGAGGCGAGGGACGCCGTCGTGGTGGCGAAGCCGTTCATCGACCCCACCAAGGAGCAGCCGAAACAGGATGTCAGCGCCCTGGCCGGCGCCGCGGCACCCGCTTCCCGACAGGTCTGAGATGGCCGCCCGGCGCCGCCTCGGCCGCCCCGCCAGACGGTGGGCGGAGGAGATGGTGCGCCGGCCGCGGTTCGAGGTGATCCCGCTGCCGGGGATCGAGGACGAGGTGCTGCAGCACCTGCCCGCCGGGGCGACGGTCACGGTCACTGCCTCGCCGCGCCGGGGGTTGGGCCCCACCCTTGAGCTCGCCACCCGGCTCGCGTTGCGCGGGGTCGACGCCGTTCCGCACCTGGCCGCGCGGCAGGTCACCGGCACCACGGAGCTGCGGGGCATCCTGCGCGATCTCGATGCTGCCGGGGTGGCCGAGGTGTTCGTGGTAGGCGGGGACCTGGCGGAGCCGGTCGGGGAGTTCACCGGCGCGCTCGAGCTGCTCCAGGCGATGGACAGCATCGGGCACGAGCTCACCGTGGGCATCGCCGGCTACCCGGAGACACACCCGCTGATCGTCGACGACGTCGCCGTGCAGGCGATGTGGGACAAGCAGGCCCACGCCGCCTACATCGTCAGCCAGATGGCCTTCGAGGCCCGGGTGGTGCTGGAGTGGGTCCGGCGGCTGCGCCGACGCGGGATCGTGCTGCCGGTGCTGGTGGGCATCGCTGGACCGGTCGGAACCACCCGTCTGCTCCGGGTGGGCACCCGGGTGGGGGTCGGGGACTCGCTGCGGGTGCTGCGCAAGCATCGCGGCATGCTCCGGCACCTCCCGGGGGCGTGGACCCCCGGCCACCTGCTGGACGAGCTCGACCCCGCCTTCGCCGACCCCGGCTACGGTCTGGCCGGACTGCACGTGTACACCTTCAACGCGCTGCCGGAGACCGCCCGGTGGTGGCAACAGACCATCGCCGGCCAAGCGGGCTGGGCCGTCGACGGCGGTCCGGTGGACCACACCCCAGGGAGATGAGCCGATGACCCAGACCACCACGACCCCGGGAAACCTGCAGATCGCCCAGAATGCCGCGCTGCGACCGATCGAGGAGGTGGCCGCCGGTATGGGGCTCGGTGCGCACCTGCTCGAACCGTACGGGCGTGGGGTCGCCAAGATCGACCTCGCCGCGATCGAGGAGGTGGCCGACCGGCCGCGGGCGAAGTATGTCGTCGTCAGCGCGATCACACCCACCCCGCTCGGCGAGGGAAAGACGACCACCACAGTGGGCCTTGGGCAGGGCTTGTCCCGGATCGGCCGCCCGGCCACGATCGCCATCCGGCAGGCGTCCATGGGCCCCACGCTCGGGATCAAGGGCGGAGCCGCCGGCGGCGGGTACAGCCAGGTGGTGCCGATGGAACGGCTGAACATCCACCTCACCGGGGACCTGCACGCGGTCACCGCCGCGCACAACCAGCTTGCCGCGATGATCGACAACGAGCTCTACCGCGGCAACCCGCTCGGTATCGACCCGGACGCGGTCAGCTGGCGGCGGGTGCTGGACGTCAACGACCGGGCCCTGCGCGACATCGTGACCGGGCTGGGTCCGCGCACCAATGGTCCGGTGCGCCAGACCGGGTTCGACATCACCGCCGCCTCGGAGCTGATGGCCACCCTGGCGATGGCCACCTCACTGCGCGACCTGCGCGAACGCCTGGGCCGCACGGTGGTGGGCTACACCCGGGACTCCGAACCGGTCACTGCTGAGCAGCTCCGCGCCGCCGGGGCGATGACCGTGCTGCTGCGTGAGGCGCTGAAGCCGAACCTGCTGCAGACCCTGGAGAACACCCCCGCGCTGGTGCACGCCGGACCGTTCGGCAACATCGCCACCGGGAACTCCTCGGTGGTGGCCGACCTGATCGGGATCCACACGGGCGACTACCTGGTCACCGAGGCCGGGTTCGGCGCGGACATGGGCGCCGAACGCTTCTTCAACCTCAAGTGCCGCGTCTCCGGCCTGGTTCCGGACGCCGCCGTGGTCGTTGCCACCGTGCGGGCGTTGAAGGTGCACTCCGGCCGGCACACCGTGGTGGCCGGGCGTCCGCTGCCGCCGGAGCTGCTGGCCGAGAACCCCGACGACGTCTACGCCGGCGCCGACAACCTGCGCGCACAGATCGCCAACATCGCCCGGCACGGGGTGACCCCCGTGGTGGCGATCAACGCCTTCGGCGGCGACTTCGCCTCCGAGCACGAGGCGATCCGGGCCGTTGCGGCCGAGGCTGGCGTGCGGTGCGCTTTGTCCACCCACTTCACCGACGGCGGCGCCGGTGCGGTCGAGCTCGCCGAGGCAGTGGCCGAGGCCGCCGAGGAACCCAGCGACTTCCACTTCCTGTACCCGGCCGAAGCGGGGCTGCGGGAGAAGATCGAGACCATCGCCACCCAGGTCTACGGCGCCGACGGCGTGGAGTACGCCCCGGCCGCCGCGCGCTCGTTGGACCTGTACGAGCGCAGCGGTTTCGCCGACCTGCCGATCTGCATGGCCAAGACCCACCTGTCCCTGTCTGCGGACCCGACGCTCCGCGGTGCCCCCACCGGATGGACGCTTCCGGTGCGGGAGGTGCGGGCCTCGGTCGGGGCCGGGTTCATCTACCCGATCTGCGGGCAGATGCAGACGATGCCGGGCCTGGGCTCGGATCCGGCGGCCGCGCACATCGACATCAACGACGACGGCGAGACGGTCGGCCTGTTCTGAGCGTTTCGGACAGCTCGTCCTTCTTCGGCACCCTCCGACCGTGCAGTCGGAGTGCACCGGGGGACTCGAGGCTCGCTAGATGACCGTGGTCGAGCAGGCGGAGGTTGTTCGCCGGCCATGGGCACTATGACCCGGACGCCGGGGTGACCAGTCTGCTGCACTGGACTCTCGCGGAGGTGGGCGTGCGCCCTCCTGCCGACCGGCTGGCGGTGCGGCGGGCGGTGGCGGCCGGGCGCGGAACGCAGTACCACCGATGCCACCGCCACTGGCTATGGCGCGCGACCGGGAGGGTGAGGCGCTCACCCAGGTTCCCCTGTCCGCGAAACCCAGGTCCCGCCGTCGAACGCTCCTTGCACTCGCACAGCGAGAGTGCCAATATTGGCGTTAGCACTCTCACTAGGAGAGTGACAATCGTGGTCAGCGGGACGAGGCGCTGGGCGGGTGCGTGACGTGAACGCCCCCGAACCAACGTCGTCCGTCGCGGGCGTCACGCGGACCGTGCCAGAAGCCAGTACCGGAGGATCAAACCGCCCATGGCCAAGATCATTGCCTTCGACGAGGAGGCCCGCCGCGGGATGGAGCGTGGGCTCAACACCCTCGCCGACACCGTGAAGGTCACCCTCGGCCCGAAGGGACGCAACGTCGTCCTGGAGAAGAAGTGGGGCGCCCCGACGATCACCAACGATGGCGTGTCCATCGCCAAGGAGATCGAGCTCGAGGAGCCGTACGAGAAGATTGGTGCAGAGCTCGTCAAGGAGGTCGCGAAGAAGACCGACGACGTCGCGGGCGACGGCACCACCACCGCCACCGTGCTCGCCCAGGCGCTCGTCAGCGAGGGTCTGCGCAACGTGGCGGCCGGCGCCAACCCCATCGCCCTGAAGCGGGGCATCGAGAAGGCCGTCGAGGCCGTCACCGCCGAGCTGCTCCGCACCGCCACCGAGGTGGAGACCAAGGAGCAGATCGCGGCCACCGCCGGAATCTCCGCCGGTGACCCGCAGATCGGTGAGCTGATCGCCGAGGCCCTGGACAAGGTGGGCAAGGAAGGCGTCATCACCGTCGAGGAGTCCAACGCCCTGGGCCTGGAGCTCGAGCTCACCGAGGGTATGCGCTTCGACAAGGGCTACCTGTCGGCCTACTTCGTCACCGACCAGGACCGCCAGGAGGCGGTGCTGGAGGACGCCTACGTCCTGCTCGTGGAGTCCAAGATCTCCAACGTCAAGGACGTGCTGCCGCTGCTGGAGAAGGTCATCCAGTCCGGTAAGCCGCTGCTGATCATCTCCGAGGACGTCGAGGGCGAAGCCCTGGCGACCCTGGTGCTGAACAAGATCCGTGGCACCTTCAAGTCCGTGGCCGTCAAGGCCCCGGGCTTCGGCGACCGCCGCAAGGCCATGCTCAACGACATCGCCATCCTCACCGGTGGCCAGGTCGTCTCCGAGACCGTGGGCCTGAAGCTGGACAACGTGGGCCTCGAGGTCCTCGGCCAGGCGCGCAAGGTCGTGGTGACCAAGGACGAGACCACCATCGTCGAGGGCGCCGGCGAAGCCGACGCCATCGCCGGTCGCGTGGCTCAGATCCGCGCCGAGATCGAGAACTCCGACTCCGACTACGACCGCGAGAAGCTCCAGGAGCGCCTGGCCAAGCTCGCCGGTGGTGTGGCCGTCATCCGTGCGGGTGCCGCCACGGAGGTGGAGCTCAAGGAGCGCAAGCACCGCATCGAGGACGCCGTGCGCAACGCGAAGGCCGCTGTGGAGGAGGGCATCGTCGCCGGTGGTGGCGTGGCCCTGCTGCAGGCCATCGACGCTGCGTTCGCCAACCTCGAAGTGGCCGACGACGAGGCGACCGGTGCGAACATCGTGAAGTTCGCCTCCGCCGCCCCGCTGCGTCAGATCGCCGTGAACGCCGGCCTCGAAGGCGGCGTCGTGGTGGAGAAGGTGCGCAGCCTGCCCGCCGGTGAGGGCCTGAACGCCCAGACCGGTGACTACGAGGGCCTGCTCGCCGCCGGGATCAACGACCCGGTCAAGGTGACCCGCTCTGCGCTGCAGAACGCCGCCTCGATCGCCGGTCTGTTCCTGACCACCGAGGCGATCGTGGCCGACAAGCCGGAGCCCGAGGCGCCCGCCGGTGGCGGCGCACCCGACATGGGTGGCATGGGCGGCATGATGTGAGAATCATCGCGCCGGTAGCGGCCCGATCGAGGCGAGGTCATCCTCGCCACGGGTCACTGTCAGCCCGATAGGCACGCGACGACCCCCGGTTCCCACGTGGAGCCGGGGGTCGTTGCGTGCCGTGGCGCTCGCCGGGCGGAGTACGCTGCCGGATATGGGCAGCCCCAGGGGATCCCACGGATTCGACGCCGCGGGTGGCCAGTACCAGGTGGGCGCCTTTGTGCAACGGTCCGCGCGGTTCCGCGGGGTGCAGATGAGATGACCGACGGTGCGATCCCACCACCGAGCCCGTACGATCCGGGCGCGCCACTCACTCCGCCACCGGCGACCCACCAGGTGGTGGTGAAAGCCACGCGGGGGACCATCTTCGGCCAGACGATCTTCGGCGTGCTGCTCCTCCTGCTCGGCTGTGCTGCCCTCGCGGTCGCCATCGTCCAGCCGCCGCCGGAGGGCAGAGTAGTGGTGCTGGTGGTCGGTGGCGTCTTCAGTCTCCTCGGGCTGCTGGTGTGCCTCACCCTGAAGCGAACGTTGCGGTCGCAGACCTACACATTCACCCGCGCGGGACTCGAGGGTACGGCTGCCGTGGGCGGCAGGTTCCGGCTGCCGTGGGCGGCTCTTGACAGCGTCACCATCGAGACCTGGGAGAAGCTGGGATTCTGGGAGACGCTGCTCCATCGGCGGCTCCACCTGGCTCGGTTCAGCTACCTCCTGCTCGCGTTGCGGCCGGGTGCCGACCTCAGTGGTGTCCCGGCAGCCTGGACCACGTGGAAGGTGGTGCGACTGCCGTTCTGGAACCGGCCCGAGCTGGTCCACGCTCTGGCCTACGGCTGCCGGACGTTCGCCGGCGCGACGTTTCAGGGCGTCAGCGTGCGCTGACCTCACGGTGGGAGGGGAGGAGGTGCGGGCGAGGCGCCCGCGCCTATCGGGCGGCCAGGTCCGCGAGCTCGGTCTCCAGGTTGGTGCGCGCTCGGGTCTGCCACCGCTGCGCGCCCACGCCCGTACGGAACAACGGCTCCTGGGCGAGCAGGTGGTGCACGACGGCGCTTCTTCCGGTGATCCAGTCCGGCTCGCTCACGTGGGCGTACTCGGCGCGCACCTGCTGCAGGTACCGGGCGTAACCGGCGCTGTCCCGGCCGAGGACGGCCAGGTCGGCGTCGCAGAGCAGGGCGCCGGTCGCGTCGCCGGTAGCGGGGGAGTGGGACCGGGTGAGCAGCACCAGTCGTTCCACCTCTGCCACCTCCGCCTCGGCGAGGCCGGTCCCGGGCAGGGTGGCGGTGGCCAGGTCAGCCGAGGCCTGTTCATCCGCACCAGCGGCGCCGGTGTAGACGGCGTCGTGGTACCAGGCGGCCAGCTGGACCTGCCGTGGCGGGGGTGCCGGTGCGCAGAGTTGGTCCAGCGCGGTGAGCACATCGAGCAGGTGGGTGACGGTGTGGTAGCGCCGGTGTGGCTCCTGCCAACGGCGGAGCAGGTTCGCACCCAGTCCGGGCTGCCCGGGCAGGAGGGACTCCCACCGGCCGGTGAGCACCGCGCTCACCCGCTCCGGCCGGGCGCGTGCCGGCAGCCGCAGACCGCTGTTCCGTAACCGGCGGATCAGCTCGCCCGCGCTCACCGGCACCGCGCCCAGGTCGACGAGCTGGTCGTGTCGCTCCTCCGGGACGTCGTAGTGGTCACCGTCGAAGGCACGGTCGGCCAGCCCCGCGCTGGCTGCGAAGTGGTGCAGCTCAGCCAGGGAGCGGTCCGAGATCAGGTGGGAGAACCGGGTCCGGTGCGCCGGCCACATCGGCGGATCGATGAGGATCACGCAGCCGAGCCTAATCCGCAGTGCGGCCCCGATGCCCCGGCGTCCCGGTGCCCCGATGTCCCGGGGCCCCGAGCGCCCCGCGTCCCGGTGCCCCTCGTGCCCAGGCCTCTACCAGGCGCTCGACGTCAGCGGCTGAACATGCGCAGGTTGCTGGTCTCCACGTCTGCGTACTGGCGCGCGCTGGCGTCCAGGGCATGCGAGATGTTGTCCAGCGAGGCTTCGACCTGGCGCTGGGTCGCCCGCCAGTCGGTGATCAGGGCGCCGAACGCGGCCGACGCCCCACCCCGCCACGACGACTGCAGCGCGGTGAGATGGCGCATCATGTTCGTCACCTCCGTGTTGATGATCGTGGCTGATGCCCGGGCGGATGCTCCCGCCCGGGCGACCTCTGCACTGTCCACTTCGAAACGCGGCATGATCTCTCCTTGGTCCGGGCTGGCCTGGTGCGCAGCCGATGCCCCGACGCTAGGAGGGGTGCGCGGTCAGGCGTGCGCCGGGTGGGGGAGGGGTGTGGACAACGGGGCATCAGGCTGGGTCCGGGTGGTACAGCAGGACGGCCGCCGGGGCGGGGGCGTGGCACGTTCCCGGCCGGACCGGTCTCAGTCCTCGCTGCGCTGACCGCTCCCGCTACGTTGATCATTCTCGCTGCGCCGGCCGTTCCCGCTGCCCCGGCCGTCCTCGCCACCGGAGTGGTCCGCAGCCGGCGGCCGCCGCTTGATCGCCGGCATCCGCGGCGGGCGACTCAGCGAGGAGGTCTCGTCGAGATCATCGCTCGCGCCCGGCACACCCTCGTTCGGACCGGTGTCACCAGCCCCTGGCTCCAGCGGTGAGGGGGCGCTGCTGCTGCGCCTGCGGACCCGGCCGGCGTCCGGCCCACCCCGCTGCGCTGCCTCCTGCTCAGCCACCTCGCGGGCACGATGTTCGGCCCAGCGGCGTTGGCTGCGTTCGGCCACGGTCTCAGTCCGAGCGTCCTCGGCATCGCCCTCGCGGGGATCGGCTGCCGACCTCGACGCGACCGGTCGGTCGGCCACGGGGGCGTTCTCGATCGAGGCACCCCCGAGCTGTCTGGCCTCCTGCTCGGTACCGCTCGGCGTGTGCCCCGTGGCGCCGGGATCCTCGACCTCCCGCGGTTCGAAGCCACCTGGACCTGGCCCACCGTCAGGGAGCTCGACCTCCTCGGGAACAGCGGGCAGCTCCTGCACACCCCGCCCGGCAGGCGACGTAGCCTGACCCGGGCGAGCTCCGCCGTCGCCGGCTTGCGCACCGACTCCCTCCGCGGCCGGACCCGCATGCTCATCTCGCGGCGACCGCCCCTCCGCCGCGGCGTCCAGTCGCTCATCCTCATCCGTGGCGAGCTGCGCGGCCTCGGCGGTGAGCCGGTCCAGCTCGGCGGTGAGGTTCTCCCGGGCGGCATCCTCCCAGATCTGGGCCATCGGGCTCTGGAACAGGTGGGTGCGGTCGAGCAGCTTGGTCACGATCGCCAGCCGGGCGCGCACATAGTCCTCCCGCGGGATGTGCGCGTACTCGGCCCGGACCTCCTTGCGGTAGGCGGCATACCGTTGTGGCTCCGCGGCCAGACCGCCCAGATCCGCGTCGCAGAGCGCCTGAGCGTCGATATCGCCCTTCGGCGCGGAATGCCGGGCGATGCCCAGGATCAGCGCAGCGATCCGGTCCACCACCTCCACCGGCACCCCGAGCTCGGTCAGCTCGGTGCGTGCCAGCTCGGCCGAGGCCGGTTCGTCGACACCACCCCGGCGGGCATAGGCGTGCTGGGCGGCGGCGTTGAACACGGCGCCGTGGTACCACGCGGCCAGGCGCACCACGTTCGGGTCGTGCGTCTCCGGGGCCAGCTCGTCCACCCGGGCGAGCACGGCGATCAGGCGGCGCAGGTTGTGGTGGATCCGCTCCGGGGCGGACCACCGCTCGATCATCCGCTCGCCGTAGGCCTCCAGCCTGGCCTGGTCCGCCGTGGCGCCGACGTCCTGGAGACTGCGCCGCCACGCCGCCAACACCCACGTAGGTGCGTCGAAGACGCCCATGACGTTCCCGTTCCCCGTTCGCTCGATCGGACACGTCATCGTAGCCCTGAGGTGCGCAGATCCGCGCTGTGGGAGCTGTTGCCTCGATCACGCCTGCGGGGGCCCGCGGGCGGCCGCGGGCCCGGCGGGATCAGTGCGCCGCCAGGCTCCGGAATCGCGGTTCCACAGTTAGTCTGGAGGGATGGCGGACCAGGTGCAGGCGACGGTGATCACGGTCTCGGACCGGTGCGCCCGGGGGGAGCGGGAGGACCGCTCCGGACCCGAGGCAGCACGCCGGCTCGCCGAGGCCGGGTACGCCGTGGCCCCCGTGCTGGTGATCCCGGACGGCGAGGACGCCGTGGCCGAGGCCATCACCGCGGCGGCGCGCTCCGGCGCCCAGCTCGTGCTCACCAGCGGCGGTACCGGAGTGGCCCCGCGCGACCTGACCCCGGAGGGCACGCAGAAGGTGCTGGACCGCCAGCTGCTCGGCGTGGCCGAGGAGATCCGCCGGCGGGACGCGGCCAACGTGCCCACCTCCGCGCTCGGCCGAGGCCTGGCCGGCACACTCGGGCGTACGTTCGTGGTGAACGCCCCCGGGTCCGTGGGCGGGGTGAGCACCGTAGTCGAGGTGATCCTGCCGCTGGTTCCGCACGTGCTCTCCCAGGTCGACGGCGGTGATCACTGATGGCTGTGGCACTCACCTCGATCTCGGGCACCGATCTCGACCTGGCCGCGCACCTGGACGCGGTCAGCGGCCCCGAGCAGGGTGCGCTGACCAGTTTCGTGGGCACCGTGCGCGACCACAGCCCCGACGCGGCCGGCACGGTCACCCAGCTGGAGTACGTGGCGCACCCGGACGCCGAAGCGGTGCTGAGCCGGATCGCCGGTGAGGTGGCCGCCGCGTACCCGCAGGTCACGGTGGCGGCCAGCCACCGCACCGGAACGGTGGCCGTGGGCGGGTTGGCGATCGTGGTCTGCGTGGGGGCGGCGCACCGGGTGGACGTGTTCGACGCCTGCCGGCACTTGGTGGAACGGATCAAGGCCGAGCTGCCGATGTGGAAGAAGCAGATGCTGGCCGACGGCTCGCACCAGTGGGTGGGATCGGCATGACCACGCACCACGCCGACCGCCCCGGAATCCACGTTGCCCCGAGGAATCCAGTAGCAACCGGATTCCTCGGGGCAACGTGGATTCCGAAGCGCGTGCGGGCCGTCGCCGAGAGGAGGTCACCATGACCGTTTCCCCGCACCTTGCCCGCCCGTTGGTGGACTCTTTCGGCCGGGTGCACCGGGACCTGCGCATCTCGCTGACCGATGTGTGCAACCTGCGCTGCACCTACTGCATGCCCGCTGAAGGGGTGCCCTGGCTGGCGCGGGAGAACATCCTGTCCACTGAGGAGCTGGTCCGGGTGGCCCGGGTGGCAGCCGCCCTGGGCATCGTGGAGGTCCGGCTCACCGGCGGCGAACCGCTGCTGCGCCGCGATGCGGTGGACGTGGTCCGCCAGATGGCGGCGATCGAGGGCGAGGACGGACCGCTCGAGGTCTCGATGACCACGAACGCGCTGCGGCTGGTCAAGCTCGCCGGACCGTTGGCCGAGGCCGGTCTGGCACGGGTGAACATCAGCCTGGACACGATCCGCGCCGAGCGGTTCGCCGAGTTGACCCGGCGCGACCGGCTGCAGGACGTGCTGGACGGGATCGACGCCGCGATCGAGGCCGGGTTCGCGCCGATCAAGCTGAACGCCGTGGCGATGCGGGATGTGAACGATGACGAGCTGGTGGACCTGGTGCGGTTCGCCGTGGACAAGGGCTGCGAGATCCGGTTCATCGAGCAGATGCCGCTGGATGCCGGGCACATCTGGTCCCGGGTGAAGATGGTCACCGGCGAGGAGATCCTCGACCAGCTCGGCGAGGCGTTCGAGCTGACCCCGGTGGGCGAGCGCGGCGCTGCCCCGGCCGAGCAGTTCCGGATCGACGGCGGTCCCTCCACGGTGGGCGTGATCCGCTCGGTGTCCAAACCGTTCTGCGGGGCGTGCGACCGGGTGCGGATCACCGCCGACGGCCAGTTGCGCAACTGCTTGTTCGCCCGCGAGGAGTCCGACCTGCTGGCACCTCTGCGGGAGGGCGGGAGCGATGACGACCTCGCCGAGATCATGCACAAGTGCATCGCCGGCAAGCTCCCCGGCCACGGCATCAACGATCCGGGTTTCCTCCAGCCGGACCGGCCGATGAGCGCGATCGGGGGATGATTCTCGTGCCCGACGGCGCAACTCGCCGTGCGCAGGTCGCGCACCTGCCGTCGGCGGTGCTCGGGGCGTTGCCCGACGGCGGAGCCTAGGTGTCCGGGGCTGGCCACCCGCCGCTCGGGGTCGTCCAGGCACTGTTCGCTGACCTGGCCGTCCGTGGCCGGGTAGTGCTCGGTGGGTCCGCGCTGCTGTACGCGCTCGGGCTCGTGGACGCGGTAGGGGACTGGGACCTGGTCACCGACGTGCCTGCCGAGCAGGTGGCCGAGGTGCTCGCGGCCCGGGGGCTGTCCGCGGAGCGGCTCGGCGGGGATTCGCCCCGGTTCGCCACCGCGGCCCTGTTCCGGGTGGACGCCGGAGACCACCAGATCGACGTGCTGGTGGACTTCGCCATCCGCTCAGGTGGTTCGGTGACCCCGATCCTGCCGCGGGGCTGGCGGCTCTGGCAGGGCATGATGCTGGGCCGGCCGCAGGACTGGCAGCTGGCCTACCGGCTGATGGGCCGCACCGAGAAGGTGGAGCTGCTTCGCGACTGGCTGATGGCCCGCCCTGGCCCCGCCTCGTCGAGACCCGGCGAGCGATAGCCTGACGGCGGGGAGACGACCATGACCTACGAGGCAGCTGCGCTGTGGCACACCCTCACCCTGGACGGGGCCATCCGCTGGTTCGATCTGCCATCAGCGCCACGGACGCTCTTTGCCGGTGTGCTCTTCGCGGCGCCAGGTATGCCACCGTCGTTGCACACCGGTGTCTGGGCGGGACCGATCACGGTGGACCTCACGGCGCTGCCGAGCAGACCGGAGGCACCGGCTGGAGACGTCGACCTGGTCGTGGAGACCAGCATCGCCGTTCAGGGCGGGCCGTTCGGTCCGCGGGGCCCGGAGGACCATCCCTCACTCGTTGCCGAGCACGGCGTGCGGCTGGCTGCCGGTTGGGTGCGGATGAGGGTCGCGGCCACCGGACGGGAGACGGCCTATGACGAAGCCGTCGAGGAGGCGGTCGAGCACTACGTGATCCAGGTGTGGCCGGAGGAGCCCTCGGCAACGGTGAACCTGAGCACCGGTGAACGGCCCGAGACCTCCGGTCCCGTCGCGCCGGCGACCGATTCCGGAGTGCGGGTCGAGCCGGTGGCAGTCCGCGATCATCGGCCGATTCGGGGTTGACCGGCGTTCTCTGGCAGATTGGAGGCCATGGACACCGATGCGATCCTGGACCTGGTCAAGGACACTGCTGCCGAGCTGATCACCCCGCGGTTCCGAGCCCTGGCCGAGCACGAGGTGATGGAGAAGGCCCCCGGTGATCTGGTCACCGTGGCCGACCGGGAATCCGAGATCGCGATCACCGCCCGGTTGCGTGAGCACTACCCGGACGCGCTCATCCTCGGCGAGGAGGCCACCCAGACCCAGGCGGGGTTGCTGACCGCGTTCGCCGGTGCGGAGCACGCGTTCACCATCGACCCGGTGGACGGCACCAAGAACTTCGTCAACGGCTCGCCGGACCACGCGGTGATGGTCGCCGAGCTACGAGACGGGCACGCAGTGCGTGGCTGGATCTGGCAGCCGGAGCACCAGGTGGCCTTCGTGGCCGAGGCCGGGGGCGGGGTGTACCGCAACGGAGAGCGGCTGGACGCGGTGCCGCGGTCGAGTGAACCGGCGCAGATCCGTGGCGCCAGCTCCACCGAGCTGCACGGGATGGCGCCGGGCTCGTTCGCCGAGGTGACCGACTCCTGGTGGTGCGCGGGGGTGGACTACCCGCAGGTGCTCACCGGCGGCGTCGACTACATGCTGTTCCGCAAGGACTGGCCCTGGGACCACGTGCCGGGGAGCCTGATGGTCGCCGAGCTCGGCGGACGCACCGGGCGGCTGGACGGCAGTGAGTACAACCCGCGGGAGCGTCAGGAGTGGCTGCTCACCGCCGCCACCGAGGAGCTCTTCGACCAGGTCCGCGGGCCGGTCGCTGCCTCTATGGGTCTCTGAGCCGCCGTCCCGACCGCCTCGCGGCTGACGCCCTCGTGCCCGCGCGCGGCGCTGGTCGCCTCCTCGAGCTCAGCTGCCTCGCGGGCGTCCTCGTACCGCTCCCACTGCTTGAAGCCCCAGCGGTCACGCTTCGCGATGCCGTCGACGGGCTTCCGTTCAAACGTATCTAAAGAATATAAAGGGATCTAAAGAATCCAAAGCACTCAAAGCTGTCAGGAACTCTGATGGCCGTTCGCAACCCCTTCCAGCCCACTGCCGGAAGTTTTGCTGCAGGGCGTTGATGTCCCAGCAGTAGGCGCGGTACTGGATTCTCCGGACTCCGACCTCGCGGTGGTGGGTCAGCCGCCGGCGAAGGGCGGCAGCACGTCCACGACATCATCGGGGGCCAGGGTGGTGTCCGCCTCGGCGGCCACACCGTCGACGAGCAGCGAGCAGGTGGTCAGCACCCGCTCCAGCCGCTCCCCGTGCCGGTCCACCATCAGCGCGCGTAGCTCGCCGATGGTGCCCGCGGCCAGGGACTCGCCCTGCCGCCCGGCCGCCTCGGCAGCGGCCGCGAAGTATCGAACCTCGGTCACGACTCCTCCTTCGACCAGGCCCCGCATTGGGCCGCTTGTGCTCCACTCCCGAGTCTGCCAGACCACCGGTCCCGGTTCAGTCGCTCGCTCGCCGCAGTGGTGGTCGTCACCTACTGCACCGCGTCGTCACCTGGGAGCACGAGTGAGTGCGCGCGGTAACGAGTGAATGGATTCAGCACGAAGAGGGGCGGCTGGTGGAGCGTCAGGGGGTGCGGTGCCAGTCGCCGGACTTGCCGCCGGTCTTGGCGATCAGCTGGATCTGCTCGATCGTGGTGGACTTGTCCAGCCCCTTGACCATGTCCACCACGTTCAGCGCGGCCACGCTGACCGCGGTGAGCGCCTCCATCTCCACCCCGGTGCGGTCGGCGGTGCGGGCGGTCGCGGTCAGCTGCACACCCTCGTCGGTCACCTCGGCATCGAGGACCACCCCGTGCACGCCGATCACATGCGCCAGCGGCAGCAGCTCCGGGGTGCGCTTGGCACCGGCGATCCCGGCGATCCGCGCCACGGCCAGCACATCGCCCTTCGGTACCGACCCGTCCCGCAGCGCGGCCACCACGTGCGGGGCGCACCGGACCAGACCGGTGGCCGTGGCCGAGCGGACCGTCGGCACCTTCTCGGTCACGTCCACCATCCGCGCCTGACCCGTCTCGTCCAGGTGGGTGAACTCGCTCATCGCCGGCCTCCTGTTCGCAGCAGCTGCACCCGGTCGCCCAGCTCCACCTGATCGGTCTCGGCGGCCACCCTGGCCAGCGCCTGCGCCCCGGCCAGGCTGGCCACCAGGTGCGAGCCGGACCCGCGTGCTGTCACCGGCCGCACACTGGGCAGCCCACCCGGGTCGGTGGCCGGGTCCACCAGGACCGGGATGTACTGCTCGCGCCCGGAAGGCGAGCGCCAGCCGACGGCGACCGTCGCCTCCCCCAGGTGAGCTCCGCCGTCGTGGTGGCCGGCCATCCGGGCCAGCGCCGAGCGCAGGAACACCTCGAAGGACACGTGCACGCTCACCGGGTTCCCGGGCAGTGCCACCACCACTGGCCCCTCCGGCAGCCGGCCCAGCCCTTGCGGCTTCCCGGGCTGCATCGCCACCGGGCCGAACCACATCGTGGCCAACGGGGCGAGCACCTCCTTGACCACGTCGTAGGCACCCACGCTCACCCCGCCGGAGCAGATGATCAGGTCCACCTCGCCGGCCACCTGGCGCAGCGTTGCGGCGAACGCGTCGACGTCGTCGGGCACCGCACCGATCCGGGTGGCGGAGCCGCCGGCCTCGCGCACCGCCTCGGCGAGCAGGTGGGAGTTGGAGTCGGGGATCTGCCCCCAGGCCGGTTGCTCCCCGGCGGCGACCAGCTCGGACCCGGTGGAGATCACCGCCACCCGTGGCCGGGGGTGCACCAGCAGCTCCCCGTGCCCGCAGGCGGCGGCCGCGGCCAGCTGCGGGGCATGCAGCACGGTGCCGGCGGGCAGCACCAGGTCGCCGGCCGCCACGTCCTCCCCGCTGCGGCGCAGGTGCGCTCCGGGGGCCGGTTCAGTGGTGATCTGCACCTGCTCGGTGCCGGCGTCGGTGTGCTCGACCGGCACGATCGCATCGGCCCCGGGCGGCATCGGTGCACCGGTCATGATCCGGGCCACCGATCCGGGCGCGATCGTGGGTGCGGCAGTGGCTCCTGCGGGCAGGTCCGCCACCACCGGCAGCGTCACCGGGCGGGCCGTACTGGCGCCGGCCAGGTCGGCGGCGTGCACGGCGTACCCGTCCATCGCGGAGTTGTCGAACAACGGGATCGGGGTCCGGCTGGTCACATCGGCGGCGAGTACGCACCCGGCGGCCTCGGCCAGTGGCAGAGTGCGCGGGGGCAGCGGGCCGGTGAGGGCGGCGACGGCCGCCTGGTGCTCGGCCACCGTGCGCGGAGCGGGGCTCACAGCTGCTGCCAGGCGGTGATACCGCCGGTGAGCACGCTGGTGGTGTACCCGGCGGTGGTCAGGTCCCGCGCGGCGCGCTCCGCGCGAGGACCGGCGGCGCAGTACACCACCACCGGCACCTTCTGGTCCAGGCCCGCCCGGCCGGCCTCGGTCAGGGCCTGGGCCAGCGGCACCAGCCGGGCGCCCGGGATGGAGTGCTGCGCGTACTCCTCCGGTTCGCGCACGTCCATCAGTACGAAGTCGTCCCGGCCGTAGCGCCGGTCCTGCAGGCGCTCTTCCAGCTCGGCAGGGCTGATCCGGGCGAACGGTTCGTCCGCCGGCGGGGGCAGGGGAGCGGGGGGTCCGCTCGGAGGCGGTAGCGCGCCCGGGCTACCGGCTGCGGTCCCGGCCAGCCCACCCGGGCTACCGGCTGTGGTCCCGGCGAGCCCACCCGTGCCCGCTGTCCCCGCACCCGAGGTGCGTGCCGCGCCTGACCCGGGCTCCGCCGTCGGGCTGTGCCCCCGGGGCCGCAACGGCAGCTCCCGCCAGCTCGCGGCCATCGTGTCCAGCACCAGCACTCGCCCGAACAGCGGGTCCCCGATTCCCGCGATCAGCTTGATCGCCTCGTTCGCCATGATCGCGCCGACCTGACCGCACAGCGCCCCGAGCACGCCGCCCTCAGCGCAGGAGGGCACGGCCCCCTCCGGCGGCTGGTGCGGGAACAGGTCGCGGAGTGTGCGCGGCTGTTCCCCGTCCGGCGGGCGGGACCAGAACACTGAGATCTGGGCGTCGGAGCGGAAGATCGAGGCCCAGATCAGCGGGATGCCGAGCTCGGCGCAGGCATCGTTGACCAGGTAGCGGGTGGCGAAGTTGTCGGTACCGTCGAGCACGAGGTCGTAGCCGGAGAGCAGGTCGGTGGCGTTCTGGTTGTCCAGGCGCACCCGGTGCCGGTCGACGGTCAGGTCGGGGCTGAGCGCGAGCAGGTGCTCGGCACCGGAGTCCACCTTCGGCCGGCCGATGTCGGCCACTGTGTGGATCACCTGCCGGTGCAGGTTTGAGCGCTCGACCACATCGTCGTCGAACAGGCCGAGCGTGGACACGCCCGCACCGGCCAGGTAGAGCAGCGCCGGCGATCCCAGGCCACCGACACCGATCACCGCGACCTTGGCTGCCCGCAACCGGCGCTGGCCGAGCTCACCGAGCTGGGGCAGGAACAGGTGCCGGGCGAAGCGCTCGGCCTCGACCCGCGTCAGTGGCGGACCGGGTTCGACCAACGGTGGGAGGGCCATAGTCCAACCGTAGCCCGCGCACGTGCGAATGCTCACCGGACCCTGATGTCACAGCGGGCCGTCCGGCCGTGTCTGCAGGGCGAGAGGCAATCACCGACCACGGAGGCCATGGATGACCACGCAGACCACACACCGCCAGGTGGCACTCGTCACCGGCGCGAACAAGGGGATCGGCCGCGGCGCTGCTCAGCTCCTCGCCGCGCGGGGGATGACCGTGCTCCTCGGGGCCCGGGACCCCGGACGCGGGCGGGATGCCGCCGCAGAGCTGCGGGCCGCGGGCGGCGACGTGCACGCCGTCACCCTGGACGTGACCGACCCCCGCACCATTGCCGAGACTGCGGCCGCGATCGAGCAGCGCCACGGCCACCTGGATGCGCTGATCAACAACGCCGGGATCACCGGGTCGGGGCAGGTCCTGCCCGAGGAGGCGGTGGACCAGGTGCCGAGCACCGTTGACCTGGCGATGGTGCGGGAGGTGTTCGAGACCAACGTGTTCGGGGTGATCGCGGTGACCAACGCCATGCTGCCGTTGCTGCGGCGCTCGGCGGCACCGCGGATCGTCAACGTGGCCACGCACGCCGCCTCACTCACCCTGACCAGTGATCCCGCCGGCCTGTTGACGGCCCTGCCGGCGTCGGCGGCGTACACACCGTCCAAGTCGGCTCTCACCGCGCTCACCGTGCAGTACGCCAACGAGCTGCGCCAGGACGGATTCCTGGTCAACGCCGTCGCACCCGGTTTCGTCGCCACCGACAGCAACAATCACGCGGGGTTCCTGACGCCCGCGCAGGGGGCTGCGGTCCTGGTGCGATTGGCCACGCTGGACGATCACGGCCCGACCGCCGGGTTCTTCGACGAGGACGGGCCGGTGCCGTGGTGACCGGTTGCTGAACATCCGCTGCGTGCGCCAGCCCCCCGCCGCACCCGGCCGGACCCCGCGGGCTCTGTTCACCGGTGACCGGGTTCTCGTAGAGTGGAGGCACTAGCCACCGAGGAGAGGCCCCGACCCCGATGGAGTACGACAGTCCGCCGGTTGATCCGACCCTCTGTCACTCGCTGCTGAGCATTCCTGTACCCGTCGGGTCGGTGTGATGACCGTCCTGACCCTGCTCGTCGGGATCGTGGTGATCCTGGTGATCATTGCTGCGAACGGGTACTTCGTCGCTCAGGAGTTCGCGTTCATGTCGGTGGACCGATCCCGCCTGGGAGCACGGGCGGAGGCGGGGGACGCAGTGGCCGGCCGGGCTCTCGCCGTCACCCGGCGCACCTCGTTCATGCTGTCCGGTGCTCAGCTGGGCATCACGGTCACTGGTCTGCTCGTTGGCTACGTGGCGGAGCCCCTCGTCGGACGGTCGCTCGGCACACTGCTCGGTGGCGTCGGTGTGCCGCAGGCGGTGGGCATCTCGGTCGGTACGATCGGCGCGCTTGCACTGTCCACAGTCGTGCAGATGATCTTCGGAGAACTCTTCCCGAAGAATCTGGCGATTGCTAGTCCCGAGCCACTGGCCCGGGCGCTGGCCCGGTCCACGACGATCTACCTGACCGTGTTCGGCTGGTTGATCGTCATCTTCGACAAGGCCGCGAACGCCCTCCTGCGGCTGTTCCGCATCGAACCGGTGCACGATCTGGACTCCTCCGCCACGCGGCGCGACCTCGAGCATCTCGTGGCCGACTCGCGTAACAGTGGGGACCTGCCGGAGGAACTGTCGATGGTGCTCGACCGGATCCTGGACTTTCCCGACCAGAGCGTCGAGCACGCGATGGTGCCACGTTCCCGGACAGGCACCGTCTCACCGCGGACCACCCTGGCCGAAGTGCGTGAGCGCATGGCCGCCGAGCACACCCGCTACCCCGTGGTGGACGACCATGACCAGGCGATCGGCGTGGTCCAGCTCGGCGACCTGCTTGCCACCGGCCTGCCCGACGATGCTCCAGCAACCCGGTTGATGCGCGAACCTGTGCTGGTACCGACCGCGATGGCCCTGCCGGACGCCCTTGCGGCGCTCAGTCGGTCCCGCGCCGAGCTGGCCTGCGTGATTGACGAGTACGGCGGGTTCACCGGTGTTCTCACCGTCGAGGACATGGCGGAGGAGCTGATCGGCGAGGTGACCGATGAGCACGACCCGGAGGCGCCCGCCACGATGAGCCTCGAGGGTGAGTCCACCTGGCTGGCCGGTGGCGACGTCCCCATCGATGAAGCAGAGCGCGCGATCGGCCACGACCTGCCGCGCGGCCACTACGAAACGATCTCCGGCCTGCTCCTGGCTGAGCATGGTGAGCTGCTCCACCCGGGGGACCTGGTGGAGATCCGGTTACCGGTCACGCCGGCAGACCTGGTGGAGGATGCGCCGGTGCAACATGCGGTCACCGTCGAGGTGGTCGAGGTGGAACGCAATGTGCCGGCCACCGTGCGCCTGCACGTGCACGAGCAGCGCACACCTCGGGCCGAGGGCGGGGAGGCAGACTGATGCAGAGCCCTCTCGTCGTGCTGGTCGCCACCGTTGCCATCATCGCGCTCAGCGCGATGTTCGTGATCATCGAGTTCTCGCTGCTGGGAGCCCGACGGAACAGGCTCGCTGAGGCTGCCGCGACCAGCCGCTCGGCGCGTGCCGCGTTGCGCTCGGTGAACGAGCTGACGGTGATGCTCGCCGGCGCCCAGCTGGGTATCACCGCGTGCACGTTCGCCCTCGGCGCGATCACCAAACCCGCTCTCGACCGCTGGCTGGCCCCGCTGTTCAGCTCGTGGGGCGTCCCGTCGTGGGTGGCGGATCCGCTGGCGTTCGCACTGGCGCTGTTCGTCGTCACCTTCTTGCACCTGGTCATCGGTGAGATGGCGCCGAAGTCGTGGGCGATCGCCCATCCGGAGCGGTCCGCATCGATCATCGCCCTTCCGGCGCGCGCCTACACCTGGCCGTTCCGTCCATTGCTGCGCTGGATCAACGGGATCGCCAATCGTCTGGTTGCTGCGACCGGGGTGACGCCGGTGGATCAGGCGGCGGTCGGCGGCCAGGACGCCGCGACGATCCGCCATCTGGTGGAGCACTCGGCCGAGGTGGGCACGCTGGAGCCGTCGTTTCACACCCAGATCGCTCGCGCGATCGACCTGGAGTCGCTTGAGGTCGCGCACCTGATTCGCCCCGGCGGGAAACCCACAGCGGTCCAGGCCGGCGCGACAGTTGCCGATGTGCATGCGGCCTCGGTCCGATCCGGCCACCTCCGAATCCTCGCCTTCGGGACAGGGACCGAGCCTCCGCAGGTGGTCCATGTGCGGGACACGTTGCTCGAACCGGGGTCTCGCCCCGCCGCCGAGCTGACCCGGCCACCGCTGATCCTGGCCGCAACTACTCCGGTGCACGCGGCGCTGGCGCAGATGCGGGCACGTAGCGAACAGCTGGCCGTGGTGATGGACGGCGACCAGTTCGCCGGGGTTGTCACTGTCGCCGACATCCTGCGCCGGGTGCTTCCTGGCGGATCTGAGGACACGGACAGCCTTGTTCGGGCTGACCGGAGCCGTTCCGATCAGTGATCCCGATGTGCGCCCGTCCGTCCCAGCGGACCCGCTCCTGGGTTGAGGTGCGGGCTCAGCGCGGCGGCATCCGCAACG
This sequence comes from Candidatus Ruania gallistercoris, assembly GCA_019116305.1. Classification (GTDB taxonomy): domain Bacteria; phylum Actinomycetota; class Actinomycetes; order Actinomycetales; family Beutenbergiaceae; genus Ruania; species Ruania gallistercoris. The sequence goes on from DXBY01000278.1 coordinate 37,170, forward strand.
CGCCGTCGAGCCGGATGACCTCACCGTTCAGGTAGGAGTTGGTCATGATGTGCTCGGCCAGCGCCGCGTACTCCTCCGGACGGCCGAGGCGGTGCGGGTGCGGCACCAGCGCCTCCAGCCCGGAGCGCACCTCCTCGCCCAGGCCGGCCATCATCGGGGTCTCGAAGATGCCTGGGGCGATCCCCGCCACTCGGATGCCGTGCTGGGCCAAGTCTCGGGCCGCGGTCAGCACGAGCGAGGCCACACCACCTTTGGACGAGGCGTAGGCGGCCTGGCCCACCTGCCCCTCGAAGGCAGCGACCGAGGCGGTGAGGATTGCTACGCCGCGGTCCGCACCGCCGTCGATCGGTTCGTTCCCGGCCATCGCCTCTGCGGCCAGCCGCAGCAGGTTGAACGTGCCTACCAGGTTGATCTCCACCACCTGCCGGTAGTCATCCAGCGGCAGCAATCCCTTCTTGCCGAGGATCCGCCCCGGGGTGGCCACTCCGGCGCAGGAGACCACCGCGCGAAGCTCACCCAGGTCTCGGGCCATCTCGACGGCGGAGCGCACCTGGTCCTCGTCCCGCACGTCGGCCGGGGCGAACCTCGCGCGTTCGCCGAGCTCGGCGGCCAGGGCAGCACCGGGGGAGGAAGGCAGGTCGAGCAGTACGACGGCGCCGCCCGCCGCGATCATGCGCCTCGCCGTAGCCTCGCCCAGCCCGGAGGCACCACCAGAGATGAGGGCCACAGTGCTCGGTGTGATCTGCATGGTGGCCACGCTAGCGCGCGGGGCTACCGCTTGGCGGGAACCGCGATGCGCGCGACGTATAGGCGTCCTCGGCAGTCACTCGGACGCGGCGGGCTGGGCACTGGTCGATCGAGGAGGGCCCGTCCTCGCTCAGACCAGTCCGCTGGAGAGGGCGAAGATCGCCGTGCCGTGCGCGATCGTCGCGGGCAGAACCCCGTTCCAAGCCCGCAGACCGGCGCAGATGAGCGCTTCGAGCAGGGTGAACGCCAGGATCGGCCATCCGACGTCCGTGACCGTGATGGCGAGAAATGCGTGGTAGGCGGCGAACAGCACACCGGACGTCACCGCGGACCGGACCCGGGAGAGCGACTGCTCCAGCCGGCCCTGCAGCAGACCGCGGAAGAGTAGCTCTTCGCCGAAGTTGCCGACCAGACAGAAGACCGCCAGCCAGGGCAGAACCGACAACGGCACGGTGCCACCTCGGTCCTCGATCGAGTGACCGAGCGAGAGCACGAGGACCGGGGTCGCGGCGAGCGCGCCCCCGGCGAGCCCCGCGGCGATGGACCGCGGGCGCACGTCTCCCCACTGGATGAGGGCGCGCAGTCCGGGAGCACGCCACAGCACGAGCGCCGAGAGCGCAAGGATGCCCGCGGCGAGTGTGAGCAGGGCCACGGGGTCGGTGGTGAAGCGCAGCCACGGAACTGGCCCGGCCGTGCCGATCGACCAGAGCCCGGCGGGTGTCATCGCGTCTCGGACGAGGACGAAGCCGACGAGCAGGATCGCAGTCCGCAGCAGCGGTTCGCGGACGGGGCGGGCCAGCAGGTAGGCCGCCGTCACCAGGGTGAGCCCCGGGAGCACGAGCAGGGCGTAGTCGACAACTTCTCCCATATCCTCAAGAATATGAAGGTTACTCAGGTTTGAATACTCGCGTTGGAGGGCCGATGGCCGATGCCCGCAGAACCCCGCGTCAGGAACGTTCCCGAGAGACCGTCGACGTCGTGCTGGAAGCGGCTGCTCAGTTATTCGAGCGGCACGGCTACGCCACGACGACGAATCACATCGCCGAACGGGCCGGGGTGTCGGTCGGCTCGATCTACCAGTACTTCCCGAACAAGGGCGCGCTCGTGACGGCGATCGCCTCGCGACATCTGGAGGAAGCGGCCCTGGGACTTGGGGAGGTCTCCGCTGCACTCGAGCGAGAGGGCGCGGGGCTGCGAGTGGTGCTGGAGACCCTCATCGAGGCGGTGGCCCGGATGCACACCGACCGGCCCGTGCTGCATCGGTTTCTGTTCGACGAGGCGCCGCGGACGCCGGAGCTGATCTCTCGATTCCGGGCGATGGAGCGGGAGCTGGCGCAGGCATTCGCCGGTCACCTGCGGCGCCTCGGCCTTGGTGACGGGGAACCAGACTTCGTGGCCCTCCTGACCGTGCAGGCGATCGAGGCACAGGTGCACGGTGCCCTGCTCGACGCCGCCGTTCCGGACGACCCCGCCGCGCGCATCCGCATCATCGTCGACCTGTGGGTGCGCGCCCTCGAGAGCTGACGATCACCGGCCGCACCGGGACTCCCTTCGGATGCGAGTGATCGACTCCATCAAACAGTGCAAATGCAGTCAGAACCAGTGATTCATGACGCAAATGCGACTGTATGATGGCGATCATGTCGCAGTATCGAATCAGCGAGGCCGCTGAGCTCCTGGGCGTCAGCGCCGACACGGTGCGCCGACAGGTGGACGCCGGCGCTCTCCCGGGCAGCCGCGACGATGCCGGCCGGCTGGTGATCCCCGGCGCCGACCTGGCGCACTGGGCGCAGGAACGCGCGAATGCACCCCAGGACGGCTCCGGCAGCAGTGCCCGGAACCGGTTCACCGGTCTGGTCACCGCGATCCGGGCGGACGAGGTGATGGCCCAGGTGGACCTGCAGTGCGGTCCCTACCGGGTGGTCTCCCTGATGTCCGCCGAGGCGGTGCGTGAGCTCGGCCTGGAGGTCGGCGCCCGCGCCAGCGCCGTGGTGAAAGCCACCACTGTGATCGTGGAGGCCCGATGAGCACCCGCCGAACCGCCGGCTGGCTGGCCGGCGCCGCGGCCCTCGCGCTGTCCGCGGCCTGTGGCTCCGGCGGCGCCGGGGGTTCCGGTGGCAGCGAAGCCACCGGCGAGGGCGGGGGAGACCAGACCCTCACCGTGTTCGCCGCCGCCTCCCTGACCGAACCGATGGACGAGCTGCTCGAGATGTTCGCCGCCGAGCACCCGGATGTGACCATCGAGCCCGCCGTGTACGACGGATCCTCCACCCTGGTCACCCAGCTCACCGAAGGCGCCCAGGCCGATGTGCTCGCCACGGCGAACACCACCACGATGGACGATCTGGTCGCCGCCTTCGGCGACCAGGACTACCAGCCGACGGTGTTCGCCACGAACACCCTGGTGATCGCCGTCCCCGAGGGCAACCCCCAGGGCATCACCTCGCTGGCGGACCTGACCGAGGCCACCTTCGTGGTCTGCGCCCCCGAGGTCCCGTGCGGGGCGGCCGCCACCGAGCTGTTCGAGCTCGCCGGATTCGACGGCGAACCGATCAGCCTGGAGCAGAACGTCACCGCCACCGCCGAGCGAGTGGCCTCCGGTGAGGTGGATGCGGGTCTGGTCTATGCCACCGACGTCGCCTCTCGGGATGCCGAGCTGGACGCTGTGGTCCCCGATGCGGCCGCCGAGGTGGTCAACGAGTACCCGATCGTGGCCCTGGACGGTTCCGAGCTCGGCCAGGAGCTGGCGGACCTGGTGCTCTCCGAGGAGGGGACGGCCGTGCTCACCGGCTACGGGTTCGGCGTCCCCGAGTGACCGGCTGAAGGCGGCGAGAGGACCATCGGGAGGATGCGATGACCACCGGGGTGCGTAGCACCGAACCAGCGACGGCGGAGGGCGCCCGGGCCTCGCGGCGCGCCCAGGTGCGTGGCCGGCTGCCGGTGTGGGTGCTCGCCCTGGCCGTGCTCGCCGTGGCCACCCTGGTGCTGCCGCTGGCCGCGCTGTTCCCGCGGGTGGAGTGGGCCCGCTTCCCGGCCGCGATCACCACGCCGGAGGCGCTGTTCGCGCTCGGCCTCTCGCTGCGTACCGGGGCGGTGGCAGTGCTCTGTTGCCTGATCCTCGGCATCCCGCTGGCACTGCTGCTCGCCCGCGCCCCGCACGGGGTGGCCGCCGTGCTGCGCACCCTGGTCACGCTGCCGCTGGTGCTTCCTCCGCTGGTGGGCGGGGTGGCGCTGTTGTACCTGTTCGGGCGGAACGGGTGGCTCGGGCAGGCGCTGGAGCTGGCCGGGATCAGCGTGCCGTTCACCTCCACGGCCGTGGTTCTGGCGCAGACGTTCGTGGCGATGCCGTTCCTGGTGCTCTCCCTGGAAGGGTCGCTGCGCACCGCCGGCAGCCGGTACGAGCAGGTGGCCGCGACTCTCGGCGCGGGTAGCTGGACCGTGCTGCGCCGGATCACCCTCCCGCTGGTGCTGCCCGGGCTCGCCGCCGGCACTGTGCTCGCCTTCGCCCGCGCGGTCGGCGAGTTCGGGGCCACTGCGATGGTGGCCGGGAACCGGCCGGGTGCCACCCAGACCGTGCCGATGGCGATCTACACCGCGTTCAACGGCGCCGGGGTGGACCGGGACGCCGCACTCGCCCTGGCCGTGCTGCTGGTGGTGGTGGCCCTGGTGATCCTCATCGGCCTGCGGGACTGGCGCCGGCGGGTGGCCTGGTGACCGGGCCGGACACCCGGGCCGCCGAGCACCCACAGGCCGGCGACCTGCGCGCCGAGGTGGTACTGCACCGGGGCGACTTCACCCTGGACGCCGCCGTGGCGGTCCCGGCCGGGCAGGTGCTGGCCGTGGTCGGCCCGAACGGCTCCGGCAAGTCCACGTTGCTGCACCTGCTCGCCGGGCTGCTCCGCCCGCACCGGGGCAGCGTCCGCCTCGGGCGGCGCACCCTCACCGACACCGGCACCCTCGTGCCTGCCCGGGAACGGCGGATCGGGCTGCTCTCCCAGGACCCGGCACTCTTCCCGCACCTGAGCGCACTGGAGAACGTGGCCTTCGGCCCGCGCAGCACCGGGCAGCGGACCCGGTCCGCCCGGGCCCACGCCGAGCAGTGGCTGGACCGGGTGGGAATGAGTGAGTACGCCCGGCACCGGCCTGGCCGTCTCTCCGGCGGTCAGCAGCAACGGGTGGCCATCGCGCGGGCACTGGCCGCCGAGCCGGAGGTGCTGCTGCTGGACGAACCGCTCGCCGCCCTGGACGTGCAGACTGCCCCGCAGATCCGCCAGCTCCTCGCCGAGCAGGTCGGCGCCAGCGGCACCACCACGGTGCTCGTCTCCCACGATGTGCTGGACGCCGTGGTGCTCGCCGACCGGATCGCCGTGCTGCACGAGGGCCGGGTCGCCGAGCACGGACCGGTCGCCGAGGTGCTCGCCGCCCCGCGCAGCCCGTTCGCGGCCACCCTCGCCGGGGTGAACCTGCTGCCCGGCCGGGCCTTGCCCGGCAACCGCGTGGACACCCCGCTCGGCCCGTGGCACCTGGAGGAGCCAGGTGAGAACCACGCACTCGCCCGGCTGCACCCCGGCCAGGCGTGTGTCCTACGCATCCGGCCCTCCGCCGTCGAGATCTGCGCCGACCGCCCGGAGGGAGCGAACGTGGCGCGCACCACGGTGCGCTGGGTGGAACCGGCTGACGGCGGGGTGCGGCTTCGCCTCACCGGCGCACCCGAGCTGGTCGCGGACGTGCCGGCCGCGCAGGTGCAGGCGGCCTGGCTACGCCCCGGTGCGCAGGTATGGCTGCGGGTGCACCCGCGGGACCTGCACGCCGGTGTCGGTGCCGGTCAGTCCGAGGACGTCCCCGCGGCCTCGGGCTGAGGCTGCGGCAGGTACACCACGATCGTGGTGCCACCGCCGGGCGTGGGGTGGTGCTCCACTGTGCCGCCGTGCGCGGCGAGGATGGTGGCCACGATCGCCAGGCCCAGGCCGGCACCGCCGGAGGTGCGCGAGCGGGAGAAGTCCGGCCGGTAGAACCGTTCGAAGATCCGGGCCGCCTCCTCCTCCGGGACCCCGGGACCGTGGTCGCGCACCTCGATCCGGGCCCAGTCCGGTGTCGCTCCCACGGCGATCTCCACTGCGGTACCGGCCGGAGTGTGCTGGATGATGTTGCCGATCAGGTTGGTCACCACCTGCCGGATCCGGTCCCCGTCCGCGGTCACCCACACTTCCTCCGGAGCGAGCAGCTCCGTGGGGCGGTCGGGGTCCAGGGCGCGCAGGTCACCGATGGCGTCGGCGGCGATCGCCCGCAGGTCCACCCGGGCCAGCCGCAGCCCCTGCCCCTCGTCCAGGCGAGCGAGGGCGAGCAGATCGTTGACCAGCGTGCCCATCCGGATCGCCTCGGACTCGATCCGGGAGAATGTGCTCGGGAGCTGGTCCTCGGGCACTGCACCCATCCGGTACAGCTCGCCGTAGCCGCGGATCGAGGCCAGCGGGGTACGCAGCTCGTGCGAAGCATCGGAGACGAACCGGCGCATCCGCGCCTCGGAGGCCGCTTGGGCGGCGAACGCGGTCTCCAAGTTCGCCACCATCGCGTTGAACGAGGAGCCCAGCCGGCCCACTTCGGTGGAGTCCGGGGCCACCGGGGCCCGCCGGGTCAGGTCCCCGTAGGTGACCACCTCGGCCGCCGTGTCCTCGATCGCGCGCAGTCCGCGCAGCGATCGGTGCACCGCCGCGTACCCGGTCACCCCGGCCAGCAGCACCACCCCGATCCCGACCAGCATGATGAACAGCTGCATCTGCGCGAGGGTGTTGTTCACCGAGTCCAACGGCAGTGCGATCGCCACCGAGACCGGGGTGCCGAACTGGTCCACTCCGCGCACCATCACCATCCGCCACTCGGTGGGGCCCTCCACCGACCCGACCGTGTGGACGTCTCCGCGAATCTGCAGCATCTGGTCGTAGGTGATGGCAGGGATGTCCGGGACGGCGCTGGTGCCCGTGGTTGCCGGTGCGTCCAGATGGGTGGACCCGTCCGCGGACATCACCCGCATGTAGTAGGTGGTCGGCTGGTCGTTGGTGGGTGCGTTCGCCGGCCACGAGCTCCGGGCCTCCAACAGCTGCACGGCGTTGTCGAGGTTCTCGTCCACCTGGTTGATCAGGGATCGCTTCAGCAGGGACAGCGTGACCACGGCCGTCACGGCCAGGGCCACCACGAGCAGTGCCGCCAGGATCAGCACCAGCCGGACGCGCAACGGCATCCGGTCCAGCACGCGCTCCTTGGCCGGGTTACTGCTGCTCACGAAGGACGTACCCCACCCCGCGCTTGGTGTGGATCAGCGGCGGCGAGTCCGGAGTGAACGGGGTATCCACCTTGCGGCGCAGGTAGGAGATGTAAGACTCCACGATCGCGCCGTCGCCGCCCCAGTTGTAGGCCCACACATGATCCAGGATCTGCGCCTTGGACAGCACCCGGCCGGCGTTCAGCATCAGGTAGCGCAGCAGGGTGAACTCGGTGGGGGAGAGCTCGATCTCCGCACCCCCACGGCGCACCTCGTGGGCGTCCTCGTCCATCTCCAGGTCAGCCACTCGGAGCAGAGAGTCCTCGGTCATCTCGGCGGTGGCCGACGCCCGGCGCAGGATCGCCCGGATCCTGGCGATCACCTCGTCCAGGCTGAACGGTTTGGTGACGTAGTCGTCCCCGCCCACGGTCAGGCCGGCGATCTTGTCCCCGGTCTCGTCCTTGGCGGTGAGGAACAGCACCGGCACCCGCAGCCCCTTGTCCCGCAGCCGGCGGGTCACGGTGAACCCGTCCATGTCCGGCATCATCACATCGAGCACGATCAGGTCCGGGGTGCTCGCCGCCACCTGGCGCAGGGCCTCGTTCCCGTCGGCTGCCACGGTCACCTCGAAGCCGGCGAACCGCAGCGAGGCGGACAGCAGCTCGCGGATGTTCGGCTCGTCGTCGACGACCAGCAGGTGCGCCTCGGGCGCCTTCTGGGCAGCGTCTGGGGAAGTCATGACTCCAGTGTGCGCGCGAACGCTGAAAGTTTCCTGGGAGAGGCCTGGGAGTCGGCCGGGTCGCGTGCGTGGGTGGCCCGGCGGCGGTCGGTGGTGGGAGGCAACTTCCCGCCTCAGAGGCAACCTCCGGCCCGGCCCAACCTGCCTCCGAGGCGGGAAGTTGCCTCCGAGGTGGGGTGGTGCCGGGCCGGCGGGTGGGGTGGTGCTAGCCGGCGGTGGGAGATTCGGGGTGTTCGAAAGCGGCGGGGCGCTGTTGGGCTTGGCGGACGCGGGTCACGTCGAGCTTGTCGGTGCGGTCGAAGCGGTAGATGCCGTTCTGCTCCTGGAAGGTGTCGGTGAGCTGGGTGTAGCAGTAGCCGAACATCCGCGGCTCACCGAGCAGCACCTCGGTCAGGCCGGCGAACCGCTCGTGGAACCCTTCTTCGTCCGCCACCCGGGTGCCGTACCCCCAGGAGGTGCTCCGGTCGCTGCCGGACTCGGCGGCGGCCACCTCCGGGTTCCACCAGATGCCGCCGAACTCGCTGACGAAGAAGGGCTGACCGGCATACGGCAGGGAGTACTCGCCCTCGGCGGGCTTGTTCCGGTGCGGGCGCCCGCCCTGGGGCCAGGCCTGCTCCGCGGCGAAGTCCTCCGGGTCCTGGGTGTAGGAGTGGGAGTCGTACACATCGGTCTCGGCGACTCGGTGGGAGTAGCCGGAGGCGTCGAGTACCGGGCGGGTGGGGTCGGCGGCCTTGGTGGCCAGGAACATGCCCCGGGTGACGTCGTCGAGCACGGTGATCTGATCGTGGAGCACCTGGTGGGTCTCGTTCATCGGGCACCAGCCGATGATCGCCGGGTGGGAGTAGTCCCGCTGCAGCACCTCGACCCACTGGGTGATGAAGGAGGCGGTCGGTTGCTGGTTGTGCCCGATCCGGCCCTGGCCACTCACACCCCAGTCGCCGAACTCGCCCCAGAGCAGGTAGCCGAGCCGGTCGGCGTGGTAGAGGTAGCGTTCTTCGAAGACTTTCTGGTGCATCCGGGCGCCGTTGAACCCGGCCGCCAGGCCCAGCTCGATGTCGCGCACCAGCGCCTCCTCGCTGGGCGCGGTCATCAGCGTGTCGGGCCAGTAGCCCTGGTCCAGCACCAACCGTTGGAACACGGCTTCGCCGTTCAGGCGCAGGGATTGGCCGTCGATGCTCACCGAGCGCAGTCCGGCGTAGCTGTCGACGGCGTCGATCACCTCTCCCGACTGGTCCAGCAGCTGAAGCTGCAGGTCGTACAGGTGCGGGTCGTCCGGGGACCACAGCCGCACGTCCTCCCCCGGGATGGTGAGCTGCAGCGTGGGGGCCAGATCCAGATCCGCCCGGACCTGCGCCGTCGTGATCTGAGTGCCGTTCGTGCTGACCACGGCGCGGAGCTGGTAGCCGGTGCGGTTCGCGCTCAACGGCACCTGCACCCGCAAGCAGCTCCCGGCGACGTCCGGGGTGATCCGTGGCCGGTGGAGGTGCACCTGGGGGACCGGTTCGAGCCAGACGGTCTGCCAGATGCCGGTGGTGCGGGTGTAGTTGGCGTGGCTGTTCGCGTACCAGGTGGCCTGCTTACCGCGGGCCTGGAGCTGATCGCGCAGGTCCCGGGCGCGCACAGTGATCGTGCCGCGGCCGTTATCGAGGGCGTCGGTGATGTCGGCGGTGAACGGGGAGAATCCGCCGCGGTGGCGGACCACCTCGGTGCCATTCACCCACACCGTTGCATCGTGGTCCACAGCGCCGAAGTGCAACAGGATCCGCTGCCCGGCCCAGTCGGCGGGCATCTCGATCTCCCGGCGGTACCAGACCGCCTGCAGGAAGTCGGTGTTCCCGACCCCGGAGGCCTCCGACTCCGGCGCGAACGGCACCAGGATCTCACCCGCCAGCGGCCGCTCCAGCAGACCACGCTCCAGACCGGAGTCGGCCTGGTCGATCTCGAAGGCCCACGGGCCATTCAGGTTGAGCCACTGCGCACGCACCATCTGCGGACGCGGGTACTCCGGACGAGGACAGGACTCGGGCATAGCTCACTCTCTTTGTGCATCGGATGGTGCCTCCGGCGCCGGAACGCGCCGGCGCCGGAGGCGATAGCGGTGCTGACGGGAGTCAGTCCGCGACGGTGAGGAAGGAGACGGACTCGAACTGCGCGACAGTGGCCGGTTCGCTGCCGCCACCGGCGTACAGGCCCACCTGCGGATCCGCATCGGCCGGCAACGTCCAGGTGGCACCCCAGCGCCAGTTCTCACCGTCGGTGGAGGTGGCGCTGCGGTAGAGCAGGTCACCGGTGTCCGGGTCCACGGTGTGGTGCAGCCGCAGCCACATCGTGGTCGCGGTCGGACCACCGAGGTGGGCGCCCCAGTCCAGCCGGTCCCCGGTACGCAGCTCCTTGCCGAACTCCACCTGCCGGGTGGTTTGCAGTGCCACCGAGCCCAGCCGGAGGAAGTTGTCGTCATCGCTGTGGACGATCAACCCGGCCTGCTGGAAGTTGCGGAGCTCGTCCTCACCCACGTCCAGGGTCAGCTCGGTCTCCATCAGCCACTCACCAGCCGGTGCGTCCCGCAGCAACAGGGCTCCGGTGTTGTCCGAACCGACGATGTCCGCCCCGGTGAGCGGCCAGTGCAGGGCGCCGTCGCTGATGGTGACATCCTCCTGCTCACGCAACCATTCCCACCCAGGTGCCAGATCGCCGTCGAACTCCTCGACCAGCAGCGCTTCACCGGCCTGTGGGGTGGGTATCGCCTCGGTGACCGGCTCGCTCACCGGTGCCACGCTCAGGTTGTCCACCTGGACCGCGCTGCCGGCTGCGGCCAGGGCGAGGTTCTGCCGCGGCATCGCGCTGGGTGTTGGCACCTGCACCTGGGCGAGCGGGTCGCCCAGCCGACTCTCGGTGAGCCGGGCATGCAGGACACCGTCCCGGAGCTCCACCTCGAGTGCGGTGAATGCCTGCGGGTCGAACGTGGCCGGCAGCTCGGTGACGGCGTTCTCGCTGTGCCGGGGGCCGTTCGCCCAGGTACGCAGCTCACCGGCCTCGGTGTCGATCTGCACGCCGAGACTGTGCGGTCCGGCGCGGCTCAGGTCCACGGTGAAGGTGCCCGCCTCATCGGGGAAGCGCAGATCGGTCTCGATCCGCGCCTCCCGCGGCACCGGGCGCCGGGTCTCCACCCGCGCATCCTCGGCGCTCGGGGTCAGCAGGCCCACGTTCCCGGCCTCGTTCAGCTCTTCGGGCACGGACTCCCAGCTGCCGGACACGGCGTGCAGGGAGTCGCTGGTCGCCGGGTCGGCGCTGACGATGCCCAGCTCCGATCCGGTGATCGGCCCGGTCAGGGACCCTTCGGTGGGTCCGGCTCCGGCAGCTGCCACCGGCCAGCCGTCGATCCAGTCCAGCCGGTCGATGAACGTCGGCCGCTCGTTCACCCCGCCGGGTCCGTCCAACCAGGCGTCGTCCCGTTCGATCCCGTGGTAGAGGATCCAGTCCTGGCCGGTGGTGTCGGTGAAGAACGCGTGGTGGCCCACGCCGATGATGGAGTTCCCGTTCTGGGCGATCACCTGTGTGCCACCCACCCGCGGATCGTTCATCGAGACGCCCTCGTGGTCCACGAACGGTCCGGTCGGGGAGGTGGAGCGGCCGGCGTACACGCTGTACCCGGTCACCGGGCCGGCGCAGCAGTTCGCGGAGGAGGCGGTGAGGTAGTAGTAGCCGTCCCGCTTGACCACATAGGCGCCCTCGTACCGGTCCGGCACGGTCACCCGGACCGGGTCGCCCACGGCCCGCAGCCCGGTCTCGTCCATCTCGGTCACCCAGATCCCGCCGTTGTAGCCACCAAAGTAGAGGTAGCGGGTGCCGTCGTCATCGGTGAGCAGGGCCGGGTCGATCGTGTTGTAGTAACCCCCGTTGCCGTCCGGGCGCGCCTCCACCACGGCCTCGTCGGTGGGCGTCCAGGGCCCCTGCGGGGTGGGGGCGGTGGCGGCGCCGATGGCGTAGTTCCATTCGCCGGGATCGGCCACGGTGTCGGTCACGGTGTAGTACATGACGTACTCATCGCCCACGTAGCGGATGTCCGGGGCCCAGAACAGCGAGGAGTCGGTGGCCCAGGTCGGCAGGTCCTCCTCCTCGAAGACTTCGCCGAGGTACTCCCACTCGCTGAAGTCCTGGGTGCGGGCGATGTGCATCAGGCCGAACTCGCTCGGTGCCTCGGTGAGGGGGTCACTGGTGGCGTACATGTACCAGTAGCCGTCCTTGCCGCGGATCACCGCCGGGTCGGCGTAGGTGTCGGAGAAGACGTCGGAGATGGGGTTGGTCACCTCCACCGGTTCGGCCGGGCGGGCAGCGGCGCCGGGCTCCGTGGCAGCGTCGGGCTCCGCAGGATCGGCCGCCGCGGGCAGCGTCGCCCCCAGGGTCAGTGCACCGAGAGCGGCCAGGGCCGCTCCGAGGACAGGTGTGCGTCTCATGGTTCTCCAGTTCCTGCCGCGCTGTGACGGCTGTGTCGGGGTCAGGACGTGGTGCTCTGGCGGACTTCGATGGTGAACGGCACCTCGACGTGCTCGGCCGGTGCGGTGGGCTGCTCAGCCCGCCGCACCAGTAGTCGGACGGCCTCGGTGGCCAGGAACTGCACATCGGGCGCCACAGTGGTCAGGGTCGGGTGCGCGAAGCGGCCGTCCTCGATGTTGTCGAAGCCGGCGACGGCGATCGTCTCCGGGATCGCCACTCTCGCCTCGCGGAGGGTGCGCATGGCACCCAGGGCGAGCAGATCGTTGAAGCACAGCACGGCGTCGATCGGCTCGGGCCGGTCCAGCAGCCGGGCCATCGCTCGGGCGCCGTCCTCCCGGCGAAAGGCCTCCACCTCAGCGGCCAGACCCGGGGCCGGGGCGAGGCCGGCGGCATCCAGCGCCTGGAGGTATCCCAGCCACCGCTGGCCGCCGGTACCGCCCTCGGGCTCGTACCCGATGGTCGCGATCTGACGCCGCCCGGTCGCCAGCAGGTGCTCGGTCATCACGCGTGCCGCGCGCACACTGTCCATGGCCACGTGGTCGGCCGCGAGCGGGTGCCGGTGCTCACCGATCATCACCAGCGGGGTGGTACCCAGGCGTTCCTCAACCACGGTGCGCGGGGTGGCCAGCGGGGAGAAGATGATGCCGTCCACCAGGCGGGTGGTGAGCTCGTCCAGCGCCTCCCGCTCGCGGCCGAGATCACCGGCGGTCTCCTCGATCACCACGGTGCGGCCGTATGCCTTCGCCGCCTGGCTCACCTCGGAGGCCAGCGAGGAGAAGTACGGGGAGGCGAGCTCGGGCACGGCCAGCGCCAGGAACCCCGAGCGCCCGTGCCGCAGGCTGCGCGCGGTCTGGTTCGGCCGGTACTGCAACGCCTCGATCGCGGTGAGGACCTTGGCGCGGGTCTTCTCGGTGACGTGCGGGTGGTTGTTGATCACGTTGGAGACCGTCTTGAACGACACCCCCGCGTAGGCCGCCACATCACGCAGCGTTACGCCCATACCTGCGGCCCTCCCCTCATCGTTCGCACACTAGCGCCGTGGACTGTCAGGGCTGTTCCTGCACGTGCTGGGCGGGTTCGGCAAGCTCCGGCACGCCCTCGTCGGTCCAGGTCAGCGGGGTGAGCCACATCTGCCGTCCCGGCACTGCGGAACCGACCGCCTCCGGCGGCCATGCGTGGTGCACGTACCAGGTGCCCTCACCGGATTCCACCACCATCCCGTGCCCGGGCCCCGCGGCCACCTCGTTGGAGGACATCAGTGGTTCCTCGGCGGGCTTGGTGTACGGGCCGAGCAGATCGTCGGCGACGGCGTAGCTCACCCCGTACGCGTCCGAGCCGTAGTCGTTCGCGGAGTAGAACAGGTAGTAGCGACCGTCCCGCGGCCACAGGTAGGGCCCCTCCACCAGGTTCCCCTCCCACGGCTGGTCGTGCGTGATCAACCGGGTCGGCTCGTCGCCCACCAGGGACAGACCGTCCTCGGCGAGCTGCTGGATGTAGATCCAGCTGGTGGTGCCGATGTGGTTACCGTCGTTCTTCCAGAGCAGGTAGGGGGTGCCGTCGGCGTCGATGAACGGTGAGGCGTCGATCGAACCACCCTCCTCGAACTGACAGATGAACGGTTCGGTCGCCTCGTCCACGAACGGCCCTTCGGGGGAGTCGGCCACCGCCACGCCCAGGCACTGCTGCTGGGTCTCGCGCTCCATCGCCGTGTAGTAGGCCACGTAGCGGTCGCCGATCTTGGCCACCTCAGGTGCCCAGTGCCGGCCGGCACCGGTCCACGGGGCCAGCTCGGGCATCCCGTTGCCCACCACCGACCAGGTCACCAGATCGTCCGAGCGCAGGATGGGCAGCGTGCCGTACGTGCCCTGGGTGGCGTAGGCGTACCACTGGTCGTCGGCCCGGAGCACGAACGGGTCGGGGAAGTTGCTGTCGTAGACGGGGTTGGTGAAGGCCACGTCGGATTCCTCTGCATCGGTGGGTTCGGTGGACTCGGTCGGGGCTGGGCCGCCCTCCTCGGGCGGGTCGTTCGGGCCGCAGGCGGCCAGCAGCAGAGCACTGCCGAGCGCGACGGCGGTCGTGGCCGTGGCCAGGGCAGGTCTCACCTGGTCCTCCTGCCGGCCAGGGCGGGCGGGCTCATCCCTTCAGCCCGCTCCGGGCCACGCCCTCGATGATGTAGCGCTGGGTGAAGATGAACAGGATGAGCACCGGAACGCTCGCGACGAAGGCCCCGGCCATGATCACCGGGTAGTCGGTCACGTAGGCGCCCTGGAGCAGCTTCAGCCCCGCCGGCAGGGTGAGCCGTTCCGGGCTGAACAGCACATACACCGGCCAGATGTAGTCGTTCCAGTTCCCGAGGAAGGACAGCACGGCCAGGGTGGCCAGGGCAGGTTTGGAGTTCGGCAGGATCACCCGGGTGAAGATGTGCCGATGGTTGGCACCGTCGAGTGCGGCTGCCTCCTCCAGCTCGATGGGGATGGCCACGAAGAACTGCCGTAGGAAGAACACCCCGAACGCCCCGGCGGCACCGGGCACGATCAGCGCCCAGATGGTGTTCAGCCAGCCGAGCTGATCGATGATCAGGTAGTTCGGCATGATGAACACGAAACCCGGAACGAACAGGGTGGACACGATCAGCGCGAAGATCAGCCCGCGGCCGCGGAACTGCAACCGGGCCAGGGCGTAGGCCGCCATCGAGGCGACCACCAGCACGAGCAGCATGTGCCCGAGCGCAGCCACCAACGAGTTCAGCACCCAGCGCAGCACCGGGTACGACCCGTCCAGGCTGAGCAAGGTGTCGTAGGAGGAGGTGTCCAGCGAGGAGGGCAGCAGCGTTGGTGGGATGGACGTGGCCTCGCCGTAGGTCTTCAGCGAGGTGGTGCCCATCCACAGGATGGGACCGAAGAAGGTCACGAACAGGGCCGCCAGCATCAGCCAGAACATCGAGCTGCGCAGCAGCGCGCCGGCACTCATCCGGGTGCGTGGGCGGGGTGGGGAGACGGTCGTGGTCATAGCGCAGTCCTCCGTCGACGCCGGCGCGGCCGGTCCTTGTCCCGCAGGGCGAGGAAGTTGATGATCGAGATGATGCCGAGCACCACGGAGAGCAGGTAACCCATCGCGGCGGCCGACCCCATCCGGTAGGCGCTCAGCCCCTCGTCCAGGATCACCATCAGCACGGTTCTCGTGCTGTCCCCGGGCCCACCGGCGGTGACCAGGTCGGACTGGCCGAACATGTTCGCCGAGGCGAGCACGGTGAGGGTGACGATGAAGACCATCACCGGGCGAAGTCCGGGAAGCGTGACGTGACGGAACTGTTGCCCCGACGAGGCGCCGTCGACCTTGGCCGCGTCATAGAGCTCGGTGGGGATGTCCTGCAGCCCGGCGATGTAGATGATCGTGTTGAACCCGAGCGTCCACCACACGGTCAGCCCGACCAGGGAGATCCACGCCCACGGCTGGGCGGTGATCCACGGGATCGGGGCATCCACCCCGAACAGGCCGAACACGTGGATCAGGCCGGAGGACTCGATCAGGAAGTTCAGGATGCCGATGTTCGGGTCCAGGATGAACCGGAACAGCACACCCACCACGGCCACCCCGAGCACGTACGGCATGAAGATCACTGCACGCATGAAGGTCCGCCCCGGGAACTTCCGGTTCAGCAGCAGTGCCATCAGCAGCGGCAGCACGATCAGCAGCGGCACGGAGGCCACCACGAAGGTTCCGGTCGCGAGCATGCCCTCCCAGAACCGGGAGAACGCCGAGGTGGCCGAGTTGAACAGGTCGAGGTAGTTGTCCAGACCGACGAACGGCTTGTTCGGCAGCAGGTAGTCCCAGTCGTGGAAGGACATCCAGATCCCGAGCACCGCCGGGAACGCCACGAACGTGCCGAAGATCGCCAGGAACGGAGCGAGGAACGCGTACGGGGTCCACCAGGCGTGCCGGCGGACCTTCCTGCCCGCCCGCGGCGCCGGCGGAGTGGCCGCCGGGCGGGAGCGGGCGGGTGCGGTGGACTGCTGCGCCATCAGGAGCCGTACCGCTCGCGGTTCTCTTCGAGGACAGTGTTCGCCCGGTCGGCTGCTTCCTGCAGGGCCGGGCCCGGGTCGTTGGTCAGCAGCACTGCCTCGTTCAGCGCCGTGTTCAGCTCGGCCATCGCGTCCGCGATGCCGGGAATGGCCGGCGGGAAGCGCAGGTCCTCGGCCTGTTCGGCGATAGCGGCCTGGGGCTCCATGGCGGCGAACTCCTCGGACTCGCGCACCGAGTTGCGTGCCGGGACCTGCCCGCCGGCCGCCCAGGCGATGGACTGCTGGGAGATCCAGTTGATGAACACCCGCGAGGCTTCCAACTGGTCGTCGGTGGTGCCGCGCTGCTCGGTCATCACGAAGTTGTGCGAGCCGGCCCAGGCGGCGTTCTCCCCGCCGATGTTCGGCAGCCGGGCCACACCCCAGTCCAGGTCCTCGATCTCGTTCAGAGTGTTGATGGACCAGATGCCGTTCCAATTGAATGCGGTCTGCCCGTTCTGCAGGGCGATCATGTCCGCATCCTGGCCGACGTCGCGCACGCTCCAGCCCTTGTGGATGGCATCGACCATCCAGGTCAGGGCCTCGACCCCGGGGTCGTCGGCCCAGGCGGCGGTGGCGCCGTCGGCATCGAAGAGCTCACCGCCGAACTGCCAGATGAGCGACTGCAGGGTGTGCCCGCCGGTGAACAGGTGCGGACTCATCCAGTGCCCGGCGATGTCGTTCTCCAGCAGAGTGTCCAGGGCGTCCTCGTAGGAGGCCCGGTCCATCGGCGGGTTCTCCGGGTCCAGGCCGGCATCGGCCAGCACAGTTTTGTTGTAGAAGAAGCCAGTGGGGTGCACGTCCAGCGGGATGCCGAACCGCGAACCGTCATAGAGTCCGGCCTCCCAGACCGGGGCAAGGAAATCGCCCTCGGTGATCTCCAGTGCCTCGGCGACGTCGTCGAGGGGGCGGAGCAGGCCGCGGGCAGCGGAGGTGGCGAGTGAGTCGAGGTGGTGGATCGCCACCTGCGGGCCGTCCCCGGAGGTGAGCGCTGCGGGCAGGCGGGAGTGGAAGTCGGCCCACTCCATCACCGTGGTCTTCACGGTGATGTTCTCGTGCTCGGCATTGAACTGGTCCACCAGCTCCTGCATCACCGGGCCGTCGCCGCCGGTGAAGCCGTTCCAGAACGCCAGCTCGACAGCGTCGCCGTCGTAGGACTCGCCTCCGCCGCCGGTGGCGGCGTTACCTCCGCCGCCACCTCCGGAGCAGGCGGCCAGGGCTGCGCCACCACCGGCGGCGGAGAGCGCGGTGAGGAAGCCGCGGCGGGTCAGTGCAGGGAATCGGGGGTCAGATGTGGGGTGCACACGAACTCCTTTGTCATGTCTGGCGGGTGGGTCGGCACCAGCTGCCCGGAGGGGGAGCAACTGTCCGCGTTGCTGCTTTACAACGGATAACCAGGTATACATCTACCGGAGTTTTCCTCCGTTGTAAAGAAGTCAGGGGAAAGTGGTTCTGCGGCACCGGGTCGGGCTGGAGAGGTGGCCCGTGGGGGCAGTCGGGCCGAGGTGGTGGCCGACGGGAGGTAGTCGGGCCGCAGGGTCTTGTCTCCCACGCTCAGTAAGCCTATGCTTACGGTTCGTGACTACTTACCAATCATCGGACGCTGCATGGCGTGCCTTTGCAGACCCGAGTCGGCGCGCCATCGTGGACTGTCTGGCCGAGGGCTCCCGATCGGTTCGTGAGCTCGCCGACGAGCTGCCGATCAGCCGACCGGCGGTGTCCCAGCACTTGAAAGTGCTCAAGAGTGCCGGGCTGGTCACCGATCGCTCGGTAGGCACCCGGCGGATCTACCAGATCAACGCGGCCGCACTGCTCGCGCTCCGGGACCAGTTGGACACCTACTGGAACCGGGCGCTGGCCGCGTACCAGGAGGTGGTGGAGCAGTCCGGGCCTGCCCCACCGCCCGAGTCTGCAGGATGAGCCGGACCTGCTGCACCTGCCGGTCCGCCAAACGGCCCGAACAACCAGAAGGAGCAGAACCATGAGTCAGGAAGCACCCCCGGTGGTCCGCAAGGAGCTCGTGGTCCAGGCCGCGATCGACCGGGCATTCACCGTCTTCACCGAGCGATTCGGCGACTTCAAGCCCAGAGAGCACAACCTCCTCGACGTACCGATCGTCGAGACCGTGTTCGAGTGCCGCGTGGGCGGTCACATCATCGACCGGGGGAGCGACGGCAGCGAGTGTCGCTGGGCCCGGGTCCTGGTGTTCGACCCCCCGCACCGGGTGGTCTTCAGCTGGGACATCAGCCCGCAGTGGCAGGTGCAGGCCGATCCCGAGCGCGCCAGCGAGGTCGAGGTCCGGTTCATCGCCGAGTCGGATCAACGCACCCGGGTGGAGCTGGAGCACCGCCACCTCGACCGCCACGGACCGGACTGGGAGCGCACCAGCACCGGTGTGGACGGGGACAACGGCTGGCCGCTCTACCTCGCCCGCTACGCCGTGCTGTTCGGTGCGCCGAGATGAGGGCGACCACCGGTGCCGCCGAGCACGCCGAACCGCCGCGCAGCCCCGCCGAGCGGAAAGACGATCTGCGCGAGCAGTGGCGCACGGAGACAACCGCCTGGGTGGCCACGAGCGGTTCGACCGGCCCGCACCTGGTTCCGCTGCTGTTCACCTACGACGGCGCTGCGTTCACGTTCGCGACCTTCGCCAGCAGTGTGACGGTGGCGAACATCGCGAGGACGGCACGGGTGCGGATCGCCATCGGTCATCCGTACGACGTAGCGATGATCGACGGAACGATGCGGATCATCGAACCCGGCGCCGTCGACCCGGAGACTGCGGCGCGTTACGCCGCCCTGCTGCGGGGTGGTCCGGATCCGCGGCAGACGCCCGGATTCGTCTATCTCGAACTCACGCCGCTCCGGGTGCAGGCGTGGCGCTCGTTCGCCGAGCTCGGGGAGCGGACGCTGATGCGAGGTGCGAGGTGGCCGCTGGTTGGTCTGAGTCAGAGGTAGCGGGTCGGGTCGAACGCATCCAGCGGGATCACCCGCACGCGCGGGAGCGGCACGGTGAAGGCGTGCACATCGTCCTCGAGGTCCACCAGCTGCACCCCGCGTTCGGTCAGCTCGCTCAGCCGGGCATTCACGAACTCCCGGAAGCACATCACGCCCAGGCGGCGTTCGCCGTCGATCAGGTTCTCCAGCTGCGGCAGGAAGTCACCGTCGTGGCTGGCTAGCAGCACGTCCCCGGGCCGGTCCTTCAGCGCCTCCAGCGTGCGCTGGATACCGACGTCCACCACCTTCTCCGTGCCGCTGCCGGCCAGCGGGATCGGGTGGTAGCCCATGGCGAGCAGCGCCTGCACGAAGTTCATCGGCAGCTGCCCGTGGGTGGCGTTGAGGAAGAACAGCGCCCGCACCGGCTGGTCCCAGAGTGTGCGCGCGTGCTCGGTGACGCGGTCCCAGCGCGGTCGCTCGTCCGGGTTGGGCCGGTGGCCCAGCACGCTCATTCCGAGGGTGGCATCGATGTTCTCGCCGTCCACCAGGAGGTAGGTCTGGCGTGGGGCGTGGCTCTCCGGCATGGAGACACTCTATGCGGCGTCCGCGGACACACCTTCCAGCCACGGACACACGATGCATGCTGTGTCGGTGGCTGGAAGGTGTGTCCACCCCGCGACCCGGGTGGTGGCGGACCGAGCCCGCGCGGACCGGTACCCGCGCAGATCAGGCCTGCGGGGTGGTACCGATCTGACCGGCCGAGCCGCTGCCGGACTTCAGCGCGGCGAACCGGGCGTCCACCTCGAGGGTGTCCGCGTCGGCCTCCAGCTCGGCGAACTGGGCGTCCAGCGAAGATGCCTGGATCTCCGCCTTGCCGGCCACCAGGGCCTCCTGACGCCGGATCTGCTCCTCGTACCGGCCGATCTCGCTGGTCGGGTCGAGCACGTTGATCGAGCCGATCGCGTCCTGCACCCGCGCCTGCGCCTCTGCGGTCTTCGCGCGCGCGGCGAGCTGGTCGCGCTTGACCTTGAGGTCGCCGAGCTTGTCCTTCATCACCGAGAGGCCATGCTTGAGCTTGTCCACCACCTCGCGCTGGGAGACCAGCATCGGCTCGGCCTCCTTGACCTCCTGCTCGTAGCCGATCTGCTTCTGCAGGGCGACCTTGGTGAGGTTGTCGTAGCGGTCCGCCCCGGCGGCGTCCCCGGAGCTGCGCAGCTCGTCGGCCTTGCGGGAGGCGGCCAGGGCCTTGTTCTGCCACTCGGTCACCGCCGCCACATCGGCGTTGTAGTCCTGCTCGGCCAGGCGCAGGTTGCCGATCGTCTGGGCCACCGCCTGCTCCGCCTCGGCGATGTTGTTGGTGTAGTCGCGCACCAGCTGGTCCAGCATCAGCTGCGGGTCCTCGGCCTTGTCGATCAGCGCGTTGATGTTCGCCTTGGTGAGCTGGGCGATGCGCCCCAGGATGCTCTGCTTCTCTGCCATCGGAGTTGTTTCCTTTGCTGTGTCGAGGTCTTGCACGTGCTGCCGGTGCGGCCACAGGGACGGCCCGGGGAAGTCTTAGAAGCCGCCGCCACCTCCCAGGTCTCCGCCACCGCCGAATCCGCCGCCGCCACCGAATCCGCCGCCACCGCCGAACCCGCCGCCGAAGCCGCCACCGAGCGCGCCGCCGATCAGCCCGCCGAGCAGGAGAGAACCCACGTCCATCCCGGACCGCCGGCCGTGGTAGCCGCCGCGGTACCCGCCATACCCGCCGTACCCGCCGCCGAAGCCGCCGCTCAGCTGCGTCTGGGCGTGCCAGCGGTCCACGTCCGCCGTGGCCAGCTCCCGCGCCCGGGAGGCGGCCGTCCAGGCTCGGTTCACCAGTTCCACGGCCTGCTGCGGCTGCTGCTGTTGCACCTGTTCGGCATGCTGCAGGAACCGGGAGGCGTTCGAGAGCCGGGTCCGGGCCTCCGGGCCGACGGCGCCACGGTTGGTGGCGATGAAGTCGTTCGTGGATCGGATGAAGGCGCGGGTGCGCTGGATCCCCGTGCCCAGCTTGCGCTG
>DXBY01000279.1 GCA_019116305.1 Candidatus Ruania gallistercoris
CCCCGAGTGCACGGCTACGGTGCGCAGGTCCGACCACATCTTCACCTGGCGCAGGCTATCGCGGCTGTGCGGCGCGGCGGGCAGGCGCGCGAGCCGGGCGGCGGACCGGCCGCGGTATGCGGGCGCACAGCCACGCACGACGGCGCCGCTCACCTACTCCAGGTGCGGGGCGCCGTCGCCCGCGGTGTGGGTGTAGGTATGGTCGCACCGTGAAACTTCCTGAACATGGACTCTCCCCCGAAGCGGTGCGCACGGCCTGGACGGAGGCGAGCGCCGGCGACGTCGACTGGCGCGGTGGACGCAGCTGGTCGCTGGTCTACGACTCCCCGGACTGGCACCAGGACCTGGTGGACGAGGCGGCGGCGCTGTTCGCCCACGAGAACGCCCTCTCCGCCTCCGCGTTCCCCTCAACCCAGCAGTTCGAGTCCGAAGTGGTGGCGATGGTCGCCTCGGTGATCGCCCCGAACTCTGAGTCCTACGGAGTGTTCACCACTGGTGGTACCGAGTCGATCATGGTGGCGATGAAGGGCTACCGGGACTCCGGCCGGGGGCGGCGGCTGGTGATGCCCGTGACCGCGCACCCGGGGTTCTGGAAGGCGGCCGACTACCTCGGCCTCCAGGTCACGCTCGTGGACGTCGGCGCCGACGGGTTGCCCGATACCGCGGAGCTGATGGCCGCGGTGGATGAGGACGCCGCCGCGATCTGCCTGTCCGCGCCCTGCTTCCCCTACGGTGTGGTGGACCCGATCGCCGAGATCGCCGAACAGGCCGCCGCCCGCGGGGTCGGGGTGCACGTGGACGCTGCGATGGGCGGGCTGTTCCTGCCGTTCCTCGATGCCGCCGGCACCACCCCGCCGGCATTCGGGCTCGACGTGCCTGGGGTGACCTCGGTGTCGGTGGACCTGCACAAGTATGGCTACGGCGCCAAGGGTGCCTCAGTGCTGCTGTTCGCCGAACCGGAGCTGCGCCATGCCAGCTACTACGTCTCCACCGGGTGGCCCGGCGGTGCCTACGCCGCCTCCGGTGTGGTCGGCACCCGGTCCGTGGGTGCAGCCGCCGGCGCCTGGACGGCGATGCGCGCTCTGGGCCGGTCCGGGTATGCGCAGCTGGTGGGCCAGGTGATGGGCACGGCGCGGCAGATCCAGACCGGGTTGGCCGAGCACGGCTTCGAGCTGATCGGCGAGCCACCGATGGGCGTATTCGCGGCTACCCACCCGGAGATCTCCGTTCCGTCGCTGGCCGGAGCGATGGGCCGCCGCGGTTGGTGGATCGATACCCAGGATCAACCCTCCAGCCTGCACTTCGTCACCTTCCCGCGGCACGCCGGTGTGGTCGATCAGCTGCTCACCGATCTGACGGCAGCGGTGGAGGAGGCCCGGGCAGACCCCGACGGCGCCGGTGGCCTCTCCTACGGCGTGATGGTCCGCGGCGGCACTATCGATGACGATGTGCTCCGTGCGCACCTGGACGACAGGTTCAGCGCGTCCGGTTGAGGCTGGTCCGGCAGTCGGTGACGACGGTCACTGCCGTGGGGTGAAACCTGCAGCCAGGAGTGTGGCGCGGGCGAGCGTGTCCACCGAGTCCACCACCGGCAGTTGCGCGCCCGCTCCTGCTGAGGCTGCTGCCACGGCGGAGATCTCCGAGCAGGCCACCAGAACGCCGTCGCACCCGGCCGTGGTGAGCTCACTGACCAGCGCCTGGTACCCCGAGACCAGGCCCCGGACGGGAACACCGGCTTTCACTGCGGCGATCAGTTCCAGGACCGCCGCCTGGGTGCCCTCCTGCGGGGTGTGCGCCACCACCGAGCGGGAGTCGAGCGCCCGGGCGTACATGCCGTGCTCCAGGGTGGCGGCCGTGGCCAGCACCGCGGCCGTGCTGATCCCGGCGGCAGCGGTCTCCTCGGCGGCGACCTCGATCATGTCCACCAGTTGCAGGTCGAACCCGGCCAGCGCCTCCGGCAGGAACGGGTGCACGGTGTTGCAGGCCACGGCGAGCACCTGGGCACCGGCGCCGGCGAGCACGCCCAGCCCGTGCCGGAGGGCGGGGACGGGACTCGGGCCTCTGCCCTGCAACGCCGCCACCCGGTTCGGCACCGTGGGATCGGACCAGGTGACCACCACCGGGTGGTCCGCATCGGCTGCTGCGTCGGTGAGCTCGACCAGCCGGGTCTGGAAGTGCGCGGTCGCGGCGGGGCCCATCCCGCCGAGCACACCGATCACCGCGGGCCGGTGGGGCGCGGAGCCGGTCATACGGCGTCCGCGGGTTCGGGGGACTTGCTGTAGGTGCGGTTCCAGCCGGTGATCGCCGAGACGATGATCACTACCAGCAGCGCCCAGGCGTACGGGTTCAGGAAGGCGGCGGTGATGTCCGGGAACGGCAGGTCGAACTGGGTGGCGGTGGCGGCCACGGTGGAGAACCAGACGATCACCGCGTTGTGCCAGGGCAGCATGTAGAACACGGTGCAGGCACTGCAGTCCAACAGGTTTGCGCGGCGGGGCGCGCTGAGGTTGAACTGCTGCCCGAGGGGTTTGCCGATCGTGGTGCCGACCAGCAGGATCGCCGGAGCGTTCGCACCCAGCGGGATGGTGAACAGCAGGGTGATCGCAATGATGGTCAGCTCCGCACTGCGCACCCCGCGGGCCGCGGCCCGCTCCAGCCGGCTCAGCACCGCCGCCATCAGCCCGCTCTCGGCAAGCACCTGAGCCAGTGCCATGATCAGCAGCACCAACATCACCACACCGGTGACGCTGCCGATACCGTCCTGGATCAGACCGGTGGAGGTGTCCCGGTCCGGTGGGATAGAGAACACCTCGCCGGGAGAGATACCGCTGGTGGCCAGACCGATCGCGATCGCGCCGATGATGCCCCAGGTGAGCGAGACGATGATGTGCCGCCCGCGCATCGCCAGCACGATCACCACCAGGAACGGGATGACCTGAAGCAGGCCGATCGGCGCCGCCTCGTTGGTGATGGTGGACTCTTGCACCGTGCCGCCACCACCGGTGATCGCGAACACCACGATCGAGACGGCCGCCGCAGTCAGCGCCAACGGCAACCGGGAGCGCACCACATCACCCATCTCGGCGTCCTGGGTGTAGGCGGAGGTGATCGTGGTGTCCGAGACCGGGGCGAGGTTGTCCCCGAACGCGCCGCCGGCGATCAGCGCGATCGCCAGCATGGTCGGGTCCGCGCCGAGGTAGACGCCGGCCGGGTAGAGCACCGGCACCATCGCCAGCACCGTGCCCACACTGGTGCCGGTGCCGGCGCCGAAGATGCACGCCAGCACGAAGGTGAGCACTGTGAACCAGGCACCGGTGAGTCCCGTCTGCAGGCCGAGCCAGAGCAGCCCGTCCACCAGGCCGGCGGCCTTCATGATCTCGCCGAAGATGCCGGCGAAGATGAACGCGAGAATCACGACGGCGCCGGTCCGGTCGGACATGCCGCGCACCACGGTCTCGGCGTACTTTGTGCGGTCCCGGGCCAGCATCAAGCCCACCGCGAGGGCGGCGAAGCCGCCGACCCAGAAGGCCGGGACCGCCGCACGTTCGGCGACCGAGAGGATGACCATCACCGCGATGAGCACCACGGCGGGGATGAGGGCGGCCCAGCGGCCGCCGTAGAGTTCGAGCCGGGGACGGGTTTCGGGGTCGGCGGGTGCCGCCATAGATCTCATCCTTCTGTGAGGATCGTGTGTCGGGGCGACAGGCTACCGATATGCGCGTGTGCAGTACTCGAGCGGGCCGGTGGGATACCGGGCGTGTCGGCATGCCGGTACGCCCACGGGGCGCTGGTCAGGGACCGCTGAGTACCACTCTGTTGCCGTCCGGATCGGTGAGCAGCAGGATGCGTGCGCCGCCGCCTGGCTGCGGGCCCTCGTGCTCGAAGCCCGCCCCGGCCAGACGGGTGGCTGCGGCGTCCAGGTCGGTCTCGCCGAGCACGGCTGCGGACTGCCCGGCCCGGTCGGCCTCGGACCACACCTGCAGTCCGGAGCCGTCACTGAGGTACCACTCGATCAGACCAGGCATCGGCCGGGTGTCCGGTGCCCGGTCGAACAGGGTGGTGTACCACTCTTCGGCTCGGCTGAGGTCGGTCACAGTGGATTGCGCGATCACGTGGTGCAGCATCGCAAGCTCCTCGGTTGCTGATGGTGAGTGGTCATCACTCAGCCCACCACATGCTAGTTGTAGAACGCAACTGGTCGAGGATGTGGGGTTGGGCGAAGGACGCCGTACCGGAACACCAGTGCGTCGGCCCTCGTTGGGATACTGGGTGGCGTCGACCGCGACGGATCACCCGGACCCGGACGAGAGGGAGCAGCCGATGAAGTGCCCAGTAGATGACGAGACTCTGGTGATGAGTGAGCGCTCC
>DXBY01000280.1 GCA_019116305.1 Candidatus Ruania gallistercoris
ATAGACCCGCACCAGGTTCGCACCCTTGTTCACCACGTGGTCGATGAAGCCGGGGTCCTGGTGGGAGAAGCCGTTGTGATCCTGACGCCAGACGTGCGAGCTGAGCAGGTAGTTCAGCGAGGCGATCGGGCGGCGCCAGGCGAGCTGGTCGGTGACCTTGAGCCATTTGGCATGCTGGTTCACCATCGAGTCGACGATGTGGATGAAGGCTTCGTAGGAGGTGAACAACCCGTGCCGGCCGGTGAGCAGGTACCCCTCCAGCCACCCCTGGCACTGGTGCTCGGAGAGCACCTCCATCACCCGGCCGGCTCGGGCCAGGTGCTCGCTCCGATCGGTCTCGGTCAGCTCCGCGTTCCACTGCTTGGCGGTCACGTCGTAGACCGCTTGCAGCCGGTTCGAGGCGACCTCGTCCGGTCCGAACAGCCGGAAGGTGGTCGGGTTGCGTTCGATCACCTCGGCGAGCCACTGCCCGAGGATCTTCGTCGGTTCCGTCACCACGCCGCCCGGGGTCGGTACGTCGACGGCGTAGCTCGCCAGTTCGGGCAGGCGCAGGTCGCGTAGCAGCAGCCCGCCGTTCGTGTGGGGGTTGTCACTCATCCGCAACTGCCCGGGCGGAGCCAGCCTCGCCACGTCCTCCACCAGGCGACCATCGCCGTCGAAGAGCTCCTCCGGGCGGTAGGACTGCATCCACCCCTCGAGCACCTGCAGGTGCTCGGGGGTGTCCCGAGCCGCGGAGAGCGGAACCTGGTGGGAGCGCCAGGAGCCTTCGACCTGATGGCCGTCGATCTCCCGTGGGCAGGTCCAGCCCTTGGGGGTGCGCAGCACGATCATCGGCCACCGGGGCCGCTGTACCTCCTCAGGCGCGGCGGCGGCTGCCTGCTCCTTGATCGTGGCGATCTCGTCGAGGACCTGGTCCAGCAGCTCCGCGAACCGGCGGTGCACCGAGATCGGGTCCTCGTCGTCGAAGCCAGCCGTGAACACGTACGGTTGGTGACCGTACCCGCGCATCAGGTCGAGCAGTTCCTCCTCCGGGATCCGCCCCAGTACGGTGGGGTTGGCGATCTTGAAGTCGTTCAGGTGCAGGATGGGCAGCACCACGCCGTCGGTGGCGGGGTTGACGAACTTGGTGGAGTGCCAGCTGGTCGCCAGTGGCCCGGTCTCGGCCTCACCGTCACCCACCACGGCCAGCACCAGCAGGTCGGGGTTGTCGAACGCGGCCCCGTAGGCGTGGGAGAGCGCATAGCCCAGCTCGCCGCCCTCGTGGATCGAGCCAGGCGTCTCCGGTGCGGCGTGCGAGGGAATGCCGCCGGGGAAGGAGAACTGCCGGAAGAACCGGCGCAGTCCCTCGGCGTCGGAGGTGATGTCGGAGTAGATCTCCGAGTAGGTTCCCTCCAGGTAGCTGTTCGCCACCACGGCCGGGCCCCCGTGCCCGGGGCCGGCGATGTACATCGCCGACTGGGCCCGCTCGTTGATCACCCGGTTGGCGTGCGCGTAGAGAAAGTTCAGACCGGGGGTGGTGCCCCAGTGGCCGAGCAGCCGCGGCTTGATGTGCTCGGCCCGCAGCGGCTCACGCAGCAGCGGGTTGTCCAGCAGGTAGATCTGCCCGACGGACAGGTAGTTCGCCGCCCGCCACCAGGCATGCACCCGGGTGAGAGTGGCCTCGTCCGGCTCCGGTCTGCTGCGCCGTTGCCAGGCCTGTGGCGCGGCAGCCTCAGTACTCATGCTCATCGGGTCCTCCCGTGCGGTCGATGGCCTCCCTCCACCCTGGACCCTGCACACCGGCTCGGCCACTGGAGACGGTCAGCGCACTGGCGGTCGGTGGCGGACCGGTCGACCTGAAGTGGTCCGAGCCGCTACGAGGCGTGTCCCCGGAACGCCCGCCAGGTGAGCAGGGCGGCCAGCAGCACCACCACGATGGCCGTGGCCGAGGCGTGCTGCACACCGGCGTCGAACGCGCTCCGGGCCGCGGCCGCGAGCTGGCCCCCGACCCCTGGGTCCAGCTGCTCGGCGTAGTCCAGCGTGGCGCCGAGGGTCTCGAACTGCGCGGGGTCGGCGCCTGCCACCGTGGCCGGCAGCTCGAGGCGGGACTGGTAGGTGGCGGTCAGCACGCTGCCGAGCACGGCGGTGCCCAGGACGGCCCCCACCTCGTAGGCGGTCTCGGAGATCGCCGAGGCGGACCCGGCCTTCTGCGGTGGCGCACTCGCGAGGATGAGGTCGTTGGTGAGCGTCTCGGCGATGCCGATCCCGATGCCCATCATGACGAACGCCACCATGATCACCGCCACCTGGGGGTGGCCGGACAGTGCGACGATCGCATAGCCGGAACCGGTGAGCAGCAGGCTGCCGGGAACCAGGATGCGCACCGGGACCCGGACCACGAGTCGTACCGCGACGAATCCCAGGGCCATGGACACCGCCGTGCCCGGCAGCAGGACCATGGCGGACTGCAACGGACCGAGCCCGAGGTCGAGCTGGAGTAGCTGGGCAGCGAAGAACAGGAAGCCGGCCAGACCCATCAGGCTGAGCATGTTCGCGCCGATCGCGCCGGTGAACATCGGGTTCCGGAACAGGGCCAGATCGAGCATCGGCTGGCTGCGCACCCGCTGGCGCCGCACGAAGGCGAGGGTGCAGACCACCGCAAGGCCCGCCGTCGCCAGGGTGAGCGGGTCCACCCCGGAGGTGACCCCGCGCTTCAGCGCGAAGACGGCCGGGCCCATCACCCCCAGGGAGAGCACCATGGAGACCAGGTCCAACGGTCCAGGGTCCGGATCCCGGGACTCACGCAGCAGCACCAGCGCGAGCGGCACGAAGATGACGATCAGCGGGACGTTGATGAGGAAGACCGCACCCCAGGCGAAGTGCTCGAGCAACCAGCCGCCGACCACCGGACCGAGGGACGCGCCGCCACCGAACAGCGCCGCCCAGGTAGCGATCGCCAGCCGACGGTCCCGCTCGTGCGGGAACAGGTTGCGGATCATCGACAGGGTGGAGGGCATCAGGGTGGCACCGAACACGCCTTGCAGCCCGCGGGCCAGGATCAGGTGCGCTGCACTGTCCGAGGTGGCGGCATAGGCAGAGGCCAGACCGAAACCCACGGCACCGATGACCAGCAGACGCCGGCGCCCAAACCGGTCCCCCAGCGAGCCCATCGCCAGCAGCAGCCCGGCGAGCATCAGGGAGTAGAGGTCGACGATCCACATCAGCTGCGCCCCGCTGGGTCGCAGGTCCACACTGATCGACGGCAGCGCGAAGCTGAGCACTGTGCTGTCGATGGCGACCAGGAGCACCGGGATCATCAGGGCGGCCAGGCCGAGCCATTCGCGTCGACCGGCGCGAGCCGGGGTCGTGGTCACTGCGGTCATACCGTTACTGTACCGGCTGGACGGTATAGTGTGCAGTGGTGGGTGAGTGACCTCGCTCACCGCGTAGGCTCGCCATCATGACCTCCCCGGACCGATCAACCCGAGACCGGCTGTTGGACGCCTTCGAGAACCTGCTGGTGGACCACGGGCCGCGCGCGGCCACGCTGGAGGCGGTCGCCGCCGAGGCCGGGGTGAGCAAGGGGGGCCTGCTCTACCACTTCGCGAGCAAGGACGATCTGGTCGAGGGCGCGCTGCAGCGCCTGCTCGAGCTCGCCCACGCCGATGTTGAACAGATGCGCACCTCCGCCGCCGGTCCGGTGCAGTACTACCTGGAGACGTCGGTGTCCGAAGGCTCGGAGCTCGACCGCGCACTGGTGGCGGCGGCACGGCTGGCCCAGGAGAACACCGCGCGGGTGCGGGCCGTGCTGACGCAGGTGCGGGAAGCGTGGTTGGAGGCCTTGCGCGAGGAGCTGGACGACGAGTCCCTGGCCCGGACCATCCAGCTGATCGGCGACGGGCTGTACTTCAACGACGTCTCCGGGATGCCCGATCCGGATGCGTTGGAGCACGTACAAACGGTGTTGACCCGTCTGGGCCGCTGAGCCAGAGCAGGCTCGGCTGCCTGAGGCCCCTCACCGATCGGCGGTCCGCCTCCCGCGGCGCACGAGCAACAGTCCCGTACCCGACAGGACGGCGACCGCCAGCAGAGCCCAGGCCGGGAAGGTGCTGCCGGTGTTCGCCAGACTGCCTCCCGGATCCGCACTACCCATCAGGCAGGGCTGGCGCGAGGAGTGTGGTGCTTCCACAGCAGGATCGCGGTGACCACCATCCACAGGTAGACGGATCCGTACAGCAGCCGCTGAAGCAGTCCGCCGGGTAACTGGGGTACGACGGGCTGGAGGAGGAGTAGCAGGAGCGAGCCGATAGTGATCGCGAGACACACCGATGTCCAGGCAGCGACGGAAGGCATCCGGCTTCGCATCGCAAGTGCGATCAACAGCAGGGCCGGGATCTGCACGAACATGCCCGGCAGGGAACCCAGGGTGTGCCAAAGGAAGGCGACATCAGCCGGTACGATCCCCGCGATCGAGTAGCTGAGCCCGTAGATCACCAAGAGGACGGTCGCGGCGACGGCGCGGCGTCCGCGTGGCCAGAACTGGTGCAGGAGTATCGCCCCGACGGCGATCACGACACCGGTGAGCGTGAAGGTCCAGTTCATCAGCAAATGGCTCGGGGAGCAGATGGCGTAAGGTGCCAGCGGATAGGTCCCGGTTCCGCAGGTGGTGACGCCGAGATCGCTCATCGGCTGGCGCAGCACATCGTAAGGCGCGGACGTCCGCCCGAGCACAACCAGGTCGATCACGAAGTACAGAGTCAGCGATATCCAGCTGATGAACCCGGTTCGGGCGGCCATGTCCGGACGCTTGCGGAGCAGCACAGCGCCCGCACACGCCACAACGGTCACCGCGGCCATCAGCACATAGGAAGCCATCAGCCTGACAAGCCTCCCGTCGTCGTCATCGTGGCGAGGTGTGCGAGGACGGTCTCCTCCACAACGGCGCGCACCTCATGGGTAGGCACACTGCAGTGCCCCTCATCCGCCCGACATGAGGGGCCTGACCTCGTCGGCACCGTAGTCTGCCGTGGGCATCTTACGTGTATTCAGGTCCCGGCCAGGTCCCGGCTCGTCGCAACGGCCGCAATGGAAGCATCTCGGAACGCATCAGTGCCTTCGGTCGGATGCTTCCATGAACCCCTCTGAAAAGGACAATGGAAACGACGAAGCCCAGGTGAGAGACCTGCTCCCACCTGGGCTTGTCTGTCGGGCTGGCGGGATTTGAACCCACGACCCCTTGACCCCCAGTCAAGTGCGCTACCAAGCTGCGCCACAGCCCGTGATGTGAAATTGTCGCCGACGCCACCGCTCCTCCGGCGCCCGCTAGGACACCGAGGAGAGCGTGCTGCCGCCCCGGCCGGTCCGCGTGCGGACCGGATGTGATGCTACCGCAGCAGTACCCGAAGATCACAATCGCTGCACCGGGCCGCCCGGATCGCTCCGGACGGCCCGAGGCACTGAGGCTGGTGGCCCGACTACCACTCGATCATGGTGCCGTTGGCGATGTTGTAGTACATCCCGATGTGGGTGTAGAAGTTCATCGCACCGAACACGGTGAACCCGATGCCGCCGAGCAGCCACGCCCACACCGCCCAGCGGAGCAGGTTCAGCCGTTCGGTCCACAGCGCGATGGCGAACAGGATCGCACCCACTGCGACCACACCCCACAGGCCGCCGAGGAAGATCGCCTCGATCAGTGGCAGGTGACCGAACCGGCCGGTGATCGGCTCCTCCGGCGGCGCCGCACCGAGCTGGTAGCGAACGAACGAGATCGCGATCACTGCCATCCCCAGACCGAGAACACCCACGAAGATGCTCACTGGTTTGAACGAAGCCAGCGTCTTCTCGCTCGCCACCTGCAGCTCGCCGTCGTACAACGCCCGGTGCCGCCAGAGGTAGACCGCCGCGAGCAGCAGCAGCGCGCCGAACCCTGCCGCTGGCTGACCGAAGGCAATGTTCGCGTACTCGAACCCGTCCCCGCCGAACGGCCAGGTCACCGTGGTGTGCAGGCCGAGAGCGAACAGCAGGATCCCCGTCACACCAAAGAATCCGGCCCAGCCCTCGCTCTCGATCCGCCGCTGCCGCAGGACGTCGGAGAGGAACTTGGCAAACCCCAGCAGCCCCGCCCCCGCCGTGATGGCGACGAGCTCGTTGTACACGACCACGACTACCGCTCCCTTCTCATCACCGCCACCAACTAGTTGATGGCTCAATTACTAGGGAGAAGGTGGACCGCGGCGAAACTATTCCGCCGACCAGCTCCCGGAACGGTCTAGATGCGCCAGCACAGGCAGAACGGGTGTCCGGACGGGTCGGCATACACCTGATAGGCGGAGCCCGGTTCCTCAGTGGTGGGCTTCAGCACCTGGGCACCGAGCGCGGTCACGTGCTCGTGCGCCGGGTCGGAGTCCTCCACCCACAGATCCAGGTGGATCTGCTGCGATGTCCCGTCCGGCCAGTCCGGGCGGATGTGCTCGGGGTCGAGCTGCACACCGATTCGCGGTCTACCGTCCACCAGCACCATGTGCCAGTCGTCGTCCCGGTCCACCACGCCGCCGAGCACACCTGCCCAGAAGGTGCTCTCCGTCTCCAGGTCCGCACTGTCGAAGACGACCACCTGGTCCAGAATCTCCATCGTCTGCTCCTCTCCGTGTGCCTGACGCCCTTCAGGGCACCGTCGAACCGGCCGCGAGCCCCTTGTGCGCCGCCGCGGTACGCACCGCCTCGATAACCAGCTCCAGGGACTGCCGCGGCGGAGACGCACTCCGGTGCACGATCGAGACAGTGCGCACCACCGGCTCCGGAATGGCCACGATGTCCACACCATCCGGTAGCAGCGCGAGGGCGAGATCGGAGACCAAGGTCACTCCCAGGCCACCGGCCACCATCGCCAACGCAGTGGCCTGTTCTTCGACCTGGTGGTGGATCCGAGGCTCGAACCCGTGCCGTCGGCAGGCGATCCGCACCGCTCGGCCGAAGTGCGACCGGGGCCCGGAAAGGATCCACGGGTGCTCTGCCAGGTCCGCGAGGGAGACCGTGGCCGCAGGCACAATGCCGGCCGGCACGGCCGCATGCAGGCGTTCGACGGCGATCACTCGCCGCTCCAGTCCGGGATCCTTGGGAATGGCGTAGTCGGAGTAGTCGATCACGAAGGAGAAGTCCAGCGAGCCGTCCCGGACCGCCTCGGCGGTGTCTTCCGGCGGCAGCTCGACGGTCCGCACCTCGATCCCTGGATGGTCCACCGCCAGCGCGGCCAGGGCCGACGGGAGCAGCCCGGAGGCCACTGACGCCCACACGCCGGCCTCGAGCCGCGCCGTCACCCCGCCCTGAGCACTCTCCAGGGCCACCGTGGCACGTTCGGCGGAGGCGAGGATGTCCTCCGCGTGCTCGTTCAGCAACAGTCCCAGCTCGGTGAGCCGCACCCGCCGACCGAGCTTCTCGATCAGCTGCACCCCCACCTCCCGCTCCAGCTGGGCCAGCTGTTGGGACACTGCGGACGGGCTGTAGTGCAACGCCGCGGCCGCGGCGGTGACCGTGCCGCGCCGGTGCAGCTCGCGCAGCATCCGCAGCCGACGCAGCGAAAGCTCCATGAGGCCACAGCGTACGCACCATGAAGCAAGAGTGAGGCCGAACGTGCACGAATCATCGATGGACGGCTCA
Organism: Candidatus Ruania gallistercoris; assembly: GCA_019116305.1. Lineage (GTDB taxonomy): Bacteria > Actinomycetota > Actinomycetes > Actinomycetales > Beutenbergiaceae > Ruania > Ruania gallistercoris. The sequence goes on from DXBY01000280.1 coordinate 7,639, forward strand.
GCGACTCGCGGCGCACCCTGGGGTCACAAGCCCGAGAGGGGTGCCACTGTGGTGCTCCCGACGACGACAGCAAGGCCGCAGGAGGTGGTGGACATGACGACCCTGGACAACATTCCCCGTGCAGGGCACGGACACGAGAAGGATGTGGCCGCGGCCACTGCCGGCCCGATGGAGCAGGAGCCGTACCAGCGGCTTACCTGGACCGATCCGGAGACCGGCGCCACCGGCTACCTGGTGATCCACACCCTGACCTGCGGGCTGGCCACCGGCGGCCTGCGGATGCGTCCCGGCTGCACGATGCACGAGGTGGAGGACCTGGCCCGCGGGATGGCCATCAAGACCGCCACCTTCGGCCTGCCCGTCGGCGGCGCGAAGGGCGGGATCGACTTCGACCCGAAGGACGAGCGCGCGTTCGGGGTGCTGGAGCGCTACTGCCTCGCGATGCGACCCTGGCTCGACTCCCACTGGGTGACCGCCGAAGACCTCGGCGTCACCCAGCAGCTGATCGACGAGGTGTTCGCCCGGGTGGAGCTCGGTCAGTCGTTCCACGCCGCGATCGGGCGGTCCGCGAACCCTGAGGCGACGTTGGAGCGCGTGCACGCGGGGTTGTCCGCGCTGACCGAGGACGGCCTGCTGCTCGGTGACATCATCGGCGGCTACGGCGTGGCGCAGGCCTGCTTGGCCGTGATGAACGCACGCGGCTGGGACGAGCGGCGCACCACCGTCGCCATCCAGGGCGTCGGCACGATGGGCGGTGGCACCGCCTGGTACCTGCACGAAGCAGGGGTCCCGGTGGTCGCCCTCGCCGATGCGGTCGGTACGCTCTACTCCCCCACCGGGCTGGACGTCCCGGCACTGCTGGACCTGCGCGACTCCTACGGCGAGATCGACCGGACCCGAGTGCCAGACGATGTCGCCCAGCTGCCCCGGGAAGCCGTGCTCTCGATGGAAGCGGACGTCCTCGTACCCGCTGCCATCTCCTACGCGATCCGCGCCGACAACGTCGACACGGTCTCCGCACGAGTGGTGGTCGAGGCCGCCAACACCGGGGTCGTCCCGGAGGCCGAGGCCGCACTCACCCGCCGGGACATCCTGGTCATTCCCGACTTCGTCGCGAACGCCGGTGCCGCGGCCTGGGCGTGGTGGCTGCTGCTCGGCGAGGTAGGCCTGGACCCGTACGAGTCCTTCGACCGGCTCCGGCTGGAGATGTACGCCCGGGTGAACCAGATGATGGCCGAGTGGAACACCACCGGCGCCGCGCCGCGGACCACCGCCCTGGGAATCGCGACCGCGAACCTCAAGGCGCTGGACGGTGTGCACGAGCTGACGATTCCCTAACCCGGTTCACAGTCGGTCACGCAGACTATCGTTCACCCCGCCCAGAGCCGCGTTCCGCAGCCCAGCGCCTCGCCCCTAGAACGGGGGCGGGGTGTGCGGGTTGTGGCTCAGCGCTGTGGTGCTGCCATCGGCGTTACGGCGGTAGCGGTGCCCGGTGGGGGTGGTCCATTCGAAGACGCCGGGGGCGGTCTGCTCGAGCTGGAAGTCACCGTGAGTCTTGGTCTGGTGGTCCCGTTGGCACAGCGGACCCAGGTTCGCCGGAGACGTGGGCCCTCCCTCGCCGGGATCAGTGTGGTCCCACGGCTGGGTGTGATCCAGCTGGCACTCGGTCGCCGGCGATGAGCACCCAGGTCGCACACACGAGTCGTCCCGGGCGCGGATGTGATCAGCCAACGCGGCCGAGGGCCGATACCGGGTATGCCCGAGATCGAGGAGCTGATCGGTGACCGGGTCGGTCACCAGCCGGCGCCAGATGCCGCCGGCGGCCAGGGCGCGGGCGGTGGCCGGGGTGATCGGCCCGTACCCACTCAGGTAGGGCACCGACTCACCGGTGATGCTCGGACCGGTGTCGATCACGCTCTCACTCGCGGCGAACCAGGGCGCCTCCAGACGACCTGGGCCGGCCGGGCCGGTGCCAGCACCCGCCGCACCAGGACGGCCAGGTGGGTTGGCGGAACCGGGGCTGGTGGTGCCACACGTGCACCCCGGTCCCGGTGTGGGTGGTGTGGTCAGCATCCGGCGCAGCACACCGGCTTCATCATCGATCTGGTCACCGCGGGCTGCCGCGACTGCGCCTCCGGTTCCCACGTCGGGGATGAGATGGGTGATGGGGATGGTGACGTGGATCTCGGGGTGGCGCCCGCCGATCAGACCTAGCGGCAGGTCCAGCTCTTTCGGGCCCAGGTAGCCACTGGCCAGGGCGTGGGAGCCGACCGCGGCCAGGGCGTCGAAGCGAAGCTGGTCGAGTGTGCGCGTATCACCGCCGGCCTGGGCGGCCTTGGCCCGGGCATGCAAGGCCTGATCCAGGGCGAGCACGTCGGCGGCGGGTCCCTGGATCGTCATCGCTGCGGTCTCATCGGCCAGTGCCCGGGGTCGGCTCACCCGCCGCCGGGATCGCCGCCGCACAGCGCGGGCTTCGGCCTCGGCCGGGTCCACGGCGATCAACGCCCGGGCAACGTCGCGGCGTAGCTGGCCCGCGGTGCGCTCCGGGGCACCGGGCAGCACCGCATCCTCGACGGCCATGGCGACCTGCCACGCCACCTCACTCAGTCCGTCGGCGATCACGTGCGCCCGCCCGGTATCGATCCGCCCCCGGCGCAGGTCTTCTCCCGTATTCACCAGGTGGGTCCCCAGCACTCGGCCGCGACGGACGAGATCGCGGCACTGGGCACGGGTCCAGCCCAGCCGCACCGCCAGCTCCTCCGGTGCGGTGCACCCCTTCTCCGCATCGGTGCTGGTGACCTGCCCGGTGTCGGCAGCCACGCTCTCGCTGGCCAGTGCGGGCGGGTTCATCGAAGCCCGCTCTGCCAGCACCCCCGCGGCCTGGGTCATCACCGCCTGGGCACTGGCACAGATCCGGTTCGCCGCCGCGACGGCCTCGACCAGGGCGGCATCTTCGGCTTCGTCCAGGTCCAGGGCGAGCAGGCGTTCCAGCAGCGCCCCACCTGTGCCCATCCGCACGAGCTGCTCATCAACGTCCAGCGACTCGAACTCGGTCAACAACCGCGCCATCACTGATACGGCACCAGCACCACCCTCGGGGCGAGCTTTGTGCTGCTCCCCGGGAGTGCTGGTACCGCCGTTGATGTCCATGAAAGCAGTCAACCACCAGGGTCTGACATTCCCAGATTCGGCCAGAACACGCGGCACCCCAGAAGCCGGACCCGGTCAGGACCTGGTCACCCGCTGAACAGCTACCAGCACGTCACGGCCAGACTCATCCGCCCCCTCGCTGCCGCGGCCTCCCCGCTCCCTCCCATCCCGCGCGGCCAGCGCCCGATGGATCGTCAGGCCTTCGATCAGGGCATCCAGCACTCGCGCCGTAGCAGGGTCGAAGTGTCGCTCCAGTGCAGCCCGGCTGCGTGCCATCCACCGCTCGGTCAGCCTGCGGAAGTCCGGATCCCGAGCCGCCAGTGCATACAGCTCCTGGGTCAGCACCAGGTCCCGCCGGGTGCGGAACACATCCTCGGTGATCAACGCCACCACGGCCAGCTCGGCCTCGTCACGGTCCGCCGCCGCAGCCATCCGGCGGTCGAACTGGTCGGCCACCGAGTCCGCGAACCGTGCCAAGGCCGCGTGCAGCAGCTCACCGATCCCGGCGAAGTGATACGTCATCGAACCGAGCGGCACATCGGCGGCCGCTGCCACCTTGCGGTGGGACGTCCCGGCCACGGCCGAGGTGGCGATCACGTCCAGGCAGGCGTCGATGATCCGGTCCCGACGCCCGGGGTCCGTGCGCCGGGGCCGCTTCGGCCGCCCGCCACGCACCGATCCCTGGACGGCCGCGCGGGGCGTGGTGGAACTCACCTACCGCAGGATAGCCCCGATGCGTACGATCGTACATATGCCCGTCCAGCCCGGCCTCGAACCGACCCGTGCCAACCGACGCGCCCGGGCCGCCGTGGCCGCCCTGTTCCTCACCAACGGTGCACTGTTCGCCAACCTCCTGCCCCGCTACCCGGAGATCAAGGCGAGCCTCGAACTGGAGAACGCGACCTACGGTCTGGCCGTGGCAGCCTTCCCCACCGGCGCTATCGCTGCGGGTCTGTTCGCCGCCACGCTGATCCGCCGGTTCGGCTCCGCCCCGGTGGCCGTGATCGGCACGATCGGCACCAGCATCGGCATCCTGCTCGCCGGTCTCTCCCCGTCGGTCGGCCTGTTCGCCGCGGCGCTGTTCCTCGGCGGTGCGATGGATGCGGACACCGACGTCGCCCAGAACGCCCATGCACTCCGGGTCCAGCGCGGGTACGGGCGTTCGATCCTCAACTCCTTCCACGCCGTGTGGTCCATCGGTGCCGTGCTCGGCGGATCGATGGCCGCCGGTGCGATCGCGATCGACCTC
>DXBY01000038.1 GCA_019116305.1 Candidatus Ruania gallistercoris
TCTTCAACTTCACCCTGCCTGACTGACCACCGCCTGACCCATCCGCCCCCCGAGCTCGTCGAGGGGCCCGAGAAGGAGCACAGCATGAGTGACAGCGAGATCAAGAAGGGCCTGGCCGGCGTCGTTGTCGACCAGACCGCCATCTCCAAGGTCAATCCGGAGACGAACTCCCTGCTCTATCGGGGATATCCGGTCCAGGAGCTGGCGGCCCGTGCCAGCTTCGAGGAGGTCGCCTGGCTGCTCTGGCACGGCGAGCTGCCCAGCGCCGACGAGCTGGCCGAACTGGTCAGCTTCGAGCGCGCCAACCGCGCCCTCACTCCGCAGGTCAAGGCTGCGATCGACCTGCTGCCGACCGACTGCCACCCGATGGACGTCGGCCGGACCGCGGTCTCGGTGATCGGTGCCGGCCACCCCCGCGCCGAGGACTCCTCGCCGGAGGCCGAGCTGGAGAAGGCCAAGCACCTGTGGGCCCAGTTCCCTGCAGTGGTGGCCTACGACCAGCGACGCCGCCGCGGCCTGGACCCGGTCGAGCCGCGCGACGACCTGGACTACTCCGAGAACTTCTTGTGGATGAGCTTCGGCGAGCAGGCCCACCCGGCGGTCGTCGACGCCTTCCGGGTGTCGATGGTGCTCTACGCCGAGCACTCCTTCAACGCCTCCACGTTCACCGCCCGGGTGATCACCTCGACCCTGGCCGACCTGCACTCGGCCGTCACCGGCGCGATCGGCGCACTGAAGGGCCCGCTGCACGGCGGTGCCAACGAGGCCGTGATGCACACCTTCGCCGAGATCGGGATCCGTGACGGGGAGCCGGCCGACCAGGCGCTCGAGCGGGCCCGGACCTGGATGGAGCAGGCGCTCGCCGAGAAGCGCAAGGTGATGGGCTTCGGCCACCGGGTCTACAAGAACGGTGACTCCCGAGTCCCCACTATGAAGGCGGCTCTGGACCGGATGGTGGAGCACTACGGTCGCGATGACCTTCGGCGAGGTGCCGAGCCCGGAGGTGGTGCGCGCGTTCGAGGTGTCCCTGGTGCTCTACGCCGAGCACTCCTTCAACGCCTCCACGTTCACCGCCCGGGTGATCACCTCCACGTTGTCCGACCTGTACTCGGCGGTGACCGGGGCCATCGGTGCGCTCAAGGGGCCGCTGCACGGCGGGGCGAACGAGGCGGTGATGGCCACCTTCGGTGAGATCGGCTCAGCGGAGAACGTCGGCTCCTGGTTGGAGGATGCGCTGGCGAACAAGAAGAAGATCATGGGCTTCGGGCACCGGGTGTACAAGAACGGTGACTCCCGGGTGCCGACGATGAAGGCTGTGCTCGACGACCTGGTGACGCACTACGACCGGCCCGACCTCGGCGAGCTGTACACCGCGCTTGAGGCTGAGATGGCCGAGCGGAAGAACATCCTGCCGAACCTGGACTATCCGGCGGGCCCGGCCTATCACCTGATGGGCTTCGACACACAGACGTTCACCCCGCTGTTCGTGGCCTCCCGGGTGGTCGGCTGGACCGCGCACATCATGGAGCAGCTCGCCTCGAACGCGCTGATCCGGCCGCTGAGCGAGTACGTGGGTCCGGAGCAACGGGAGGTGCCGCGCAGGTGACCGGCGCTGACCGAAGCAACGGGAGGTGCCGCGCAGGTGACCGGCGCTGACCGAAGCAACGGGCTGCGGCGCGACACCGACCGGACGAGTGACCGAAGCAACGGGCTGCGGCGCGACACCGACCGGACGAGTGACCGCCGACCCGGATAGGCAAGTCAGTACTTGCGCTTGACGCGCAAGTAGTTGCTTGCCTATCGTCATGGGGTGAGTAGCGATCTGTTCAAGGCCTTGGCCGATCCCACCCGGCGGACCATCCTCGATGAGCTCGTCGAGGCCGACGGGCAGACTCTGTTCGAGATCTGCGGGCGGCTGACGATGAAGCACGGGCTGAACTCGTCGCGTCAGGCGATCTCCCAGCACCTGGACGTGCTCGAGGCGGCCGGTCTGGTCCGCACCAGGCGCGAGGGGCGGTACAAGTTCCATCACGTGGACACCACACCGCTGCACGCAATCACTACCCGATGGATCACCCCCAACGAGAGGACCTAGTCATGCCCCGGATCACCATCACCAGCGTGTTCGTCGACGATCAGGAGAAGGCTCGGCGCTTCTACACCGAGCTGCTCGGCTTCCGGGTCAAGGACGACCTGCCGCTCGGGGACGCCCGGTGGTTGACCGTCGTCTCCCCGGAGCGCCCGGACGGTACCGAGCTGCTCCTGGAGCCGGACGGGCATCCCGCGGTGCGTCCCTACAAGGAGGCGCTGGTCGCGGACGGGATCCCGGCCACCTACTTCGAGGTCGACGACGTGCGCGCCGAGGCTGAGCGGCTTCGGGCCGCCGGCGTGCAGTTCACCCAGGAACCGGCCCAGATGGGCGAGGTGATCGTCGCTGTCCTCGATGACACCTGCGGCAACCTCATCCAGCTGCTGCAGCACGTGTGAGCTACCGATCAGCGCCCGCCGGCGCAGGCCATCGGGTGAGTGTGTCCGGACGGCGTGGCCGATCAGTGGGGTGATGGCCCCGGCGGCCAGCCACACGAGTTCGACGACGGTGGGGGCCGGCGGGGCGTGTATGCTCGCCCTATGCACACCGCACGTTGGTATTGGCGCTTTGCGTCGGCTCCGGCCGCCGCGAGCACCTGCTGACGCGCGCGAGACGGAGCCGACCAGGCGTGGACCACACAGGTCCGCGCCTTCGCCATTTTCAGGCGGACGCTCCGGAGCTAGCGGTGGGTCCGCCGCCACGAGACGAAGGACCCGAGATGACCGCTACCACCGCCACCGAGCAGCGCACTGACGATCTGCGCGTGCTGCGGATGGACCCGCTGCCCACCCCGACCGAGGCGCGCACCAGCCTGCCGTTGCCGGACCGGGCCGCTGACCTGGTCTCGCGCTCGCGCGCCCAGGCCGCCGATGTGCTCGCCGGCCGCGACGACCGACTCCTGGTGGTAGTCGGTCCGTGCAGTGTGCACGACCCGGACGCGGCGATCGAGTACGCCCACCGACTGGCTGCCACCGCCGAGCGGCTGTCCGAGGACCTGCTGGTGGTGATGCGGGTCTACTTCGAGAAGCCGCGCACCACTGTCGGGTGGAAGGGCCTGATCAACGATCCGGGCCTGGACGGGAGCTACGACATCCCGCGCGGCCTGCAGCTCGCCCGCCAGGTGCTGCTGGACGTGCTGGCGGCCGGGGTGCCGGCGGGTTGTGAATTCCTGGAGACCACCTCACCGCAGTACATCGCGGACACGGTCTCCTACGGGGCGATCGGTGCCCGCACGGTCGAGTCGCAGGTGCACCGCCAGCTGGCGTCGGGGGCGTCCATGCCGATCGGGTTCAAGAACTCCTCCGACGGCGATGTGCAGGTGGCGATCGACGGGTGCCGTGCCGCGGCCGCGCCCCAGGCGTTCCTCGGGGTCGACGCCCAGGCGCGCGCCGCCCTGGTGGAGACCACTGGCAACCCGGACGCGCACGTCATCCTGCGCGGCGGCCGGACGGGGCCGAACTACGGCCCGGAACACGTCCGAGCGGCGGCCGAGCAGCTGGCCGCTGCCGGGCGGGAACCGCGTCTGATGGTCGACGCCAGCCATGGCAACTCCGGTAAGGACCATCGCCGGCAGGCGGAGGTGGCCGGCGAGATCGCCGACCAGGTGGCGGCCGGCGAGCACGGGATCGCCGGGGTGATGCTGGAGAGCTTCCTGGTGGCCGGCCGGCAGGAGCCAGCACCGGCCGGGCTCACCTATGGCCAGTCGGTGACCGACGCCTGCATGTCCTGGGAGGTGACCGACGGCGTACTGGACCGGCTCGCCCACGCCGCCTCCCGCCGTCGCCAAGGGGGCTGAGCGGGACCACCCGCCAGAGAAAATCACCCTCGCTCCGGGCGAGCGACTCTGCCATCCTGGAGCCGGGCGAGCGCCCAGCGGGTCAGGCGAACGAAAGGGGTCGAGATGAACGAGTCCAGCAGCACCG
>DXBY01000281.1 GCA_019116305.1 Candidatus Ruania gallistercoris
CCCTTGTTCATCTTCGTTTCGCGCAAGCCGTAGACGGCGCCACCGAGCACCAGCGCCCAGCCGATCAGGTGCAGGACAAGGACGATCCCGTAGACGATTACCATGTTCCTGACACTACGTCAGTTACGCGGCCCTCGGCTACCTCCGGCTAGCCACCTGGTCAAGCGCTGCTGTGATACTCATCTCACCGTTGACGAACGGGACCATGGTGCCCGCAGTGTCGGGGCGGGCGAGCACCTCGGCCGCCACCTGGGCAACGTCGTCGCGGGTGATGTCGCCACTCTGCTCGGCCAGTGCAATATGCCCGGTGCCAGCGTCCTCGGTGAGCCGGCTCGGTTGCAGGATGGTCCACTGCAGCGCAGTACCGCGCAGGTGCTCGTCCGCTGCGGCCTTGGCCTCGGCGTAGGGGAAGAAGGAGGAGTCCTCGGGCACCCCGTGGTCCGTACGAGCGCCGAGATAGGACACCATCACGAACCGCAGCACGGCGGCGAGCTGGGCGGCGTCCATCGTGCGGATCGCTGCGTCCCGGTCCACCGCATAGGTACGGTCCGGATTGCCACCGCCGGCACCGGCGGACCAGACCACGGCGTCGTGCCCGGTGATCACCTCGGCGATCTGGGTGGCGGACAGGTTCTCCACGTCGGCGACCACAGCTCTGGCACCGGTGGCTTCCACGTCCGCGGTGTGGTCGGGGTTGCGGATCACGGCGGTGACCTCGTCGCCGCGGCCGGTGAGCAGGGATGCGAGCCGGAGGGCCACCTTGCCGTGGCCGCCGATGATGGCGATACGTGTCATGGCTCCACGCTAGCTCGGACCGAGCCTGCCCGCTCGCCTCACAGCAGCCGGCGCACTGCCGCCCACCGGGTGAGCTCGTGCCGCGAGGAGAGCTGCAGTTTGCGCAGCACCGCCGAGACGTGCGTCTCCACTGTCTTGATGGAGATGAACAGCTCGCTGGCCACCTCCCGGTAGGTGTAGCCGCGGGCGATCAGTCGCATCACCTCCTGCTCCCGGGCGGAGAGCCGGTCCAGCTCGTCGTCGGCGGTGGCCACATCGGCCGGTGCGGTACCGAACGCGTCCAGCACGAACCCGGCCAGCCGCGGGGAGAACACTGCGTCCCCGCCGGCCACCCGGCGGATCGCGTCGGAAAGGTCCGGACCGATGATTGCCTTCGTCACGTACCCGCGAGCGCCGGCGCGGATCACCGAGACCACATCCTCCGCAGCATCGGAGACCGACAGCGCGAGAAACCGCACCTCTCCGAGCAGGTCGGTACAAGCCCGCAGCACCTCGGCGCCACCACCGCCCTGCCCACCGGGCAGGTGTACGTCCAGCAGCACCACGTCCGGGCGTTGCTGATGGGTGATCGCGATCGCCGAGGGCACGTCCGCGGCCTCGCCGACCACTTCCAGGTCCGCCTCGAGCTCACTGCGCACCCCGGTGCGGATCATCCGGTGGTCGTCCACCAGGACCACTCGTAGTGTCATGGTTCCTCCGCTGTTGGGCTGGTTGCCCCCGAGGGGCTGGTCGCGTGCGGCATGGCCAGGTGCACCTCGGTGCCCCGGTCGGCATCGGTGCGGATGGTGGCACGTCCGCCGTGCCGGTCCATCCGCTCGTAGATCGAACCACGGATGCCGTGCCGGTCCTCGCCGATCGCGTCCAGGTCGAAGCCGGGACCGCGGTCGCGCACGAACACCTCGGTGACGGCGGGCCCCACCTCCACGTACACCGAGACCGGCGGGGCACCGTGCTTCACCGCGTTGATCAGGGCTTCCCGGGTGGCGGCGATCAGCGCGGTCGTGCGGGGGTCCGAGGTGGCGTCCCCGGCGGTGACCACGTCGATCGGCACACCGCGGGAGTCCTCCACCTCAGCAGCGGCGTCCCGCAGCGCCTGGGCGATCGAGTCCCCCTCCTCGGCGCGGTCGGTGTAGAGCCACTCGCGCAGCTCGCGTTCCTGCCCCCGGGCCATCTGCCGCACGAACTGCGGATCGTCGGCGCGGGACCGAATCAACGACAACGTCTGCAGCACCGAGTCGTGCAGGTGGGCGGCGATATCGGCACGCTCGGCCTCCCGCTCCCGGGCAGCGCGCTCGGACATCAGGTCCCGCCACAGGCGCAGTCCCAGGGGGGCGAGCACGAACGCGGTCCCGGCCAGGATCGCCAGCCCGGCGAGCACCCCGGTGACCACATCGGCCAACGGACGGTCCCGGGCCACGAAGATCACCACGCCGAGGATCGCCAGGGCCACCCCACCGCCCACGCGCAGCACCACGGAGCGGCGGCGCACCGGCTGACCGGCCAGGTGCTGCTTCTCCACGGCATCGAGCTGGCTCCAGGCCAGGGCGGCCCCGGCGATCAGCACCAGCAGCGGTAGCACCCAGGCGATGCCGTCGTTCCCGCCGGTCTGCAGCAGGAGCAGGACGGCGGCCACCACCAGGAGCGCGCCGCCGACCACCAGGTCGCCGGTGGGCCGGGAGGTGGTGCCCGACCGCAACCGGGGCACCAGCCGAGTCAGTCGGGTGGGCCGGCTCTGGACCGCAGCGTCCTGCGGGTCACCGACCGGCACGGTGACCGCGAACCACAGGTAGAGCAGCAGGCCGGCCCCGAGCAGCAG
>DXBY01000282.1 GCA_019116305.1 Candidatus Ruania gallistercoris
CCAGGAACGAGTACGAGGTGGGTGGCCGTGGCCATTGCTCCAGAGTAGTGGGCGGCGGCCACAGAGGTGTTCCCGGGCCTGGCCGCGGGAGGCGACACCTCGTCAGATCCGCAGCACCGCGCCGATGACACAATCACCAGGTGGCCTTCAACTCTGTGCACCCGCTGTCCGGTCCGACCGCCGACGCCCCGCTGATCCGTGCCTACCGGGGGGACCGCCCGGAACGACCGCCGGTGTGGTTCATGCGCCAAGCCGGCCGGTCGCTGCCGGAGTACCGGGAGCTGCGCACCGGCACCCGGATGCTCGACGCCTGCCTCGACCCGGAGCTGGTCACCGAGATCACCCTGCAGCCGGTGCGCCGGCACGGCGTGGACGCCGCCATCTTCTTCTCCGACATCGTCGTGCCGCTCCGGCTCGCCGGTGTTGAGGTGGACATCGTGCCCGGGCGCGGGCCGGTGCTGGAGCACCCGGTGCGCACGGCAGCCGATGTGGCCGCCCTGCGCGAGCGCACCCTCGCACCGGCGGCACTCGCCCCGATCACCCACGCGGTACACCGGCTGACCGCCGAGCTCGGCGGCATCCCGCTGATCGGCTTCGCCGGGGCCCCGTTCACCCTGGCCGCCTACCTGGTGGAGGGCGGCCCGTCCAAGGATCACCTGGCGGCCCGCACGATGATGCACGCCCAGCCTGCCGTGTGGGCCGACCTGATGGGCTGGCTGGCCGAGGTCACCGGCACGTTCCTGCACGCTCAGGTCAGCGCGGGTGCCTCGGCCGCCCAGCTGTTCGACTCCTGGGCCGGCACCCTGTCCCTGGCCGACTACACGCAGTACGTGGCGCCATACTCGACTGCCGCGCTGGCCCCGGTCCGGGCATTGCAGGTGGCCGATCGCCCGGTGCCGACTGTGCATTTCGGCGTCGGCACCGCGCACCTGCTTCCGGCGATGCACGACGTGGGGGTGGACGTGGTGGGGGTGGACTGGCGTACCCCGTTGGACCAGGCCGCGGAGGTGCTGCCCGGGGTGGTGCTTCAGGGCAACCTCGACCCGGCGATGCTCGCCGCCGACTGGCCGGTGCTGCGCGCCCATGCCGAGAGTGTGCTCGCCGCCGGCCGTGCCGCCCCGGCGCATGTGGTGAATCTCGGCCACGGGGTGCCGCCGGACACCGACCCGGAGGTGCTCACCCGCCTCACCGCGTGGCTGCACGACCAGTGAGCCGCCCGCGATGAGCGTGGATGTTGCCGTCATCGGCGGCGGGATGGCCGGGCTGGTGGCGGCCCGCACAGCTGCCCGCGCCGGTGCGCGTGTGGTGGTGCTCGAAGCGGCAAGCACCGTTGGCGGACTGGTGGGAGCCCACCGGGTGGCCGGCCTGGACCTGGACGCCGGCGCGGAGAGCTTCGCCACCCGCGGCGGGCACGTGGCCGCGCTCGCCGCGGAGCTTGACCTCCCCGTCGTCACCCCACGGTCCGCACCCGCCCGCGTGCTGCACTCCGGCCGGCTGCACCCGCTGCCCGCCACCGGGGTGCTCGGCATCCCCACCGACCTGGACGCCCCCGGACTGGTCGACCTGCTCGGCGCAGGCGGCCTGGCTCGCGCCCGGGAGGACCTCACCCTCCCGGTCCAGCCGGCGACGGCGGAGCTCACCCTGGCCGAGCTGGTCACCTCCCGGATGGGTCCGGCCGTCCTGGACGCCCTGGTCCGCCCGATCGTGCGTGGCGTGCACTCTGCTGAGCCGGAGCAGATCGGTGCCGACGCGCTGCTGCCCGGGATCGCCGGCCGGATGGCGTCGACAGGTTCGCTCACCGAAGCCCTACGCCAGGTGCGTGCCGCCGCCCCGGCGGGCTCCGCCGTCGCCGGTATCGACGGGGGAGTGCACCGACTACCGGCCGCGCTCGCCGCGGATGCGACAGCCCGCGGGGCGCACCTGCGCACCGAGACACCGGTGCGAGACCTGCGGCGCACAGGTGGTGCCTGGCAGCTCGCCGGTGACGGCTGGGAGCTGACCGCACGGCAGGTGGTGCTCGCCTGCCCGCCACACACCTGGTCGTTCCTCAGCGACGGTCTGCCCAGCCTTGCCGAGGCCGGGCGCGCGTGGCCAGCACCGCAGACTGCGGATCTGCTCACCCTCGTGCTGCGTGCCGGTGTGCTGCCGGAGCATGAGCGCGCCGGCACGCTGGTCGCCGAACCCGGGCAGGGCGCGAAGGCGCTCACCTACGCCAGCGCGAAGTGGGACTGGGTGGCCCGAGCCGCGGGAACCAGCCGGGAGGTGCTGCGACTGTCCTACGCCGGCGGAATCCTGACCGGCGACAACCTGCTCGAGTTCGGCCTGCGGGATGCCGCCCGACTGACCGGCAGTCCCGGCCCGTGGCCCGCCGCGGCGGTGGAAGGGCTGGCACGCACCAGCCTGCACCCGCCGGCGCCCGCCTGGGCAACCTCGTCGGCCCGCAAACCGGTACAGATGGCAGCCGGCGCCTTGGACGGGCTGCACCTGACCGGCGCCTGGTGGTGCGGCACCGGCCTGGCCGCGGTCACGGCGCACGCAGCCAACCTCTCTCAGTCGCTGACCAGCTGAGCAGGGCTGGGGCCAACGAAGCGCCGCGAAGGTGAACTGCATGCCAGCGAGGGGACCCGGCTGGAGGCGCTCGCCGGGATACACGCCCGCGAGGAATCGGCAACGTGACGCAGGTCCCGATATCCGCCGGCCTCAGTGCGGCCGACTGACGGTGACGCCTGGTGGCGCCGGGTGCTGACAAGCCGTCGCAATCCGCACGATCTCGCCGGATTATGGTGGTCTCGTGACGACCGAGACCCCGGCCGCGGACCAGCCCAGCGGCGAGACCCCACCCCACGGCTACACTCTCTGGGCCGTGCTGCGCCGCGACCCGCACACTGCCGCCAGCACCGGCGCGGATGCGGTGGCCGAGCTGGAGAATGCCCTGGCCGCGGTGCAGGCCCGCGGCGAGGTGACCGTGCGCGGCCTGTACGACGTCTCCGGCTTCAAGGCCGACGGCGATCTGATGCTCTGGCTGCACGGCCCGCGGGCCGAGGATCTGCAGGCCGGCCTGCGCGAGCTGCGCCGCACTGCGATGCTGCGCACGCTGCTGCCCACCTGGAACACGATGGGGATGCACCGCACCGCGGAGTTCAACGCCCGGCACGTGCCCGCGTTCCTGCGCGGTGTGGAACCCGCCGAGTGGATCACGGTCTACCCGTTCGTGCGCACGCACCAGTGGTACCTGCTCCCGGAGGAGGAGCGGCGCACCATGCTCGCCGACCACGGCCGCCGCGGTGCAGCCTTCACCGGGGTGCTGACCAACACGGTCGCAGCGTTCGCGCTCGGTGACTACGAGTGGATCCTGCCGCTGGAGGCGGACGAGCTCGAGGACCTGGTGGACTTGATGCGCGACCTGCGCTACACCGAGGCCCGCCGGTTCGTGCACCTGGAGACGCCCTTCTACACCGGCCGGCGGATCAGTGCCGCCGACCTTGCCGAGGTGCTGGCATGACCACCGGATCGACCGAGACCCGGCGAGGGCGCAAACCCGCTCCGGCCACCTCGATCGCCATGGCACCCGGTGCGCTCGTGCCGGCCGCCACCGGCGCCGCCGCGCAAGGACCGGTGCACGTCGAAGAACCGGTCGGCTACGACGCCATCCTGCTCGCCGGCTTCGGGGGCCCGGAGGGGCAGGAGGACGTGATCCCGTTCCTGCGCAACGTCACCTCCGGCCGCGGCATCCCGGACGAACGGCTGGAGGAGGTCGCCGTCCACTACCGCCACTTCGGTGGGGTGAGTCCGATCAATGACCAGAACCGGACGCTGCGGGCCGCACTGGTCGCCGAGCTGGAGCGCCGCGACCTGGACCTGCCGGTGTACTGGGGCAACCGGAACTGGGACCCCTATCTGAACGACGCGCTCCGGGAGGCGCACGCCAACGGGCACACCAAGCTGCTGGCCATCGCCACCAGCGCCTATGCCTCCTACTCCTCCTGCCGGCAGTACCGCGAGGACCTCGCCGACGCCCTGGAGGACACCGGGTTGACCGCGGCGCTCCAGGTGGACAAGGTGCGCCAGTTCTTCGACCACCCCGGGTTCGTCACCCCGTTCGTCGAGGGTGTCCGCACCGGTCTGGCCACGTTGCGCTCCCGTGGTGCGGGGAACGTCGAGGTGCTGTTCGCCACCCACTCCATCCCCACCCCGGATGCCGAGCGCTCCGGTCCGGCCGAGCTGAACCTGGGCGACGGCGGAGCGTACGCGGCCCAGCACCGCGCGGTGGCCGAGGTGGTCATGTCCCAGGTGGGGGAGCCGGGCACGCCGTGGCAGCTCGTCTACCAGTCCCGCTCCGGGCCACCGAGTCAGCCCTGGTTGGAACCGGATATCAACGACGCCATCGCTGAGCTGCCCGCGGCCGGGCGGGATGCGGTGCTGATCGTGCCGCTCGGCTTCCTGTCCGACCACATGGAGGTGCTCTGGGACCTGGACACCGAGGCCCTGGAGACCGCTGAGGAACACCACCTGGAGGCGGTGCGGGTACCCACGCCCGGGGCGCACCCGGCATTCGTGACCGGACTGGTGGACCTGGTGGTGGAACGCCTTGAGGGCACTGGGGCCAGCGACCGGCCCGCACTGACCTCCCTCGGGCCGTGGCAGGACATCTGCCGGCCCGGGTGCTGCGAGAATGTGCGTCGCGGGTTCCGACCGGCGGTGGCGGGGCTGGTGCCATGACCGATCCGGGTGTCGCTGGTGCCGAGATGCCGGCTGGCTCCGTGCGGGTGGGCACCCGCGCCTCCACGCTCGCCCAGACGCAGACCGCCACTGTGGTCGATGCGCTGACCGCCGCTGGTCTGCAGGTGCGGGCCGTGCCGATGACCAGCGACGGGGACCGCACCCGAGCCTCGTTGGCCAGCCTCGGCGGGACCGGGGTGTTTGCGGCGAACCTGCGCCGGGCGCTGCTCGCCGGGGAGTGCGATGCAGTGGTGCACTCGCTCAAGGATCTGCCCACCACACCGCACCCCGGTCTGCAGATCGCTGCTACACCCGCCCGGGAGGACGCCCGGGACGTGCTGTGCGCCCGGGACGCGTTCACGGTCGCGACGCTGCCCGAGGGGGCACGGGTGGGCACCGGGTCACCACGCCGCGCCGCCCAGCTGCGCACCCGCCGGCCAGACCTGCAGGTGGTCGACATCCGTGGCAACGTCCAGACGCGGCTCGGGTTCGTCACCTCCGGTGAGCTGGACGCGGTGGTGCTCGCCGCTGCCGGTCTGCGCCGGGTGGAGCTGACCGACGCGATCACCGAGTACCTGCCGCTGACTGACTGGCCGGCCGCACCGGGACAGGGGGTGCTCGCCGTGGAGGTCCGGGAGGAAGAGGACCGCGACGACCTGCTCACTGGTCTCGCTGCGATCCACGACGAGGCAGCCTGGGCGGCGGCCACGGCCGAGCGTGCCGTGCTCGCCCGGCTGGAGGCCGGCTGCGCGGCCCCGGTGGCCGCCCACGCACGGCTAGTCGGTGCGACGGTCGCGGATGCTCCCGACGGGAGTCTCCCGGGCACGCTGCACCTGCAGGCTGCGGCGTATCACCCCACCGAGGTGCAGTCGCTACGTGCGGACGGCACCGCGAGCCTCGAGGACGCCACGGAGCTCGGGTACCACTTGGCCGAAGAGCTGCTGGTCGCCGGAGCCGGCGATTGGATCAGCCCGAGCCGATGAGCACCTCGACGCCGGCCCCCGGTCCCGTGGTACTCGTGCCCCGAGGCGGCTCGTGGGGCCAGCGGGTGGCTGACCTGGTCACTGCGTGGGGCGGTCAACCGTGGATCCTGCCGGTGATCCACACCGAGCGTGCGGACAGCTCTGTGCTGACGGCCGCGCAGGCCGCGCTGGCAGCGGGTAGCTACGACTGGGTGGCGATCACCTCCGCTGCGGCCGTGCCGGCACTTCCGGCCACAGTGGACGCCCGGATCGCGGCGGTAGGACCGGCCACGGCGACGGCGCTACGCGAGGCGGGGTACGCCGTCGACCTGGTGCCGGACGGGCCGGACTACTCCGCTGAGGCGATGCTGGTGCACTGGCACCCGACCGGGCGGGTGCTGCTGCTGCACTCCGACCTGGCCGGACCGACGCTCGCGGACGGACTGCGCGACGCGGGAGCGGAGGTGCACGAGGTGGTGGCCTACCGCACCGTGACCACGGAGCTGGCCGCCGAGGACGCCGGCGACCTGCGCGCAGGCCGTGCCGGGGCCGCTCTGGTCACCAGCGGGTCCGTGGCCCGGGCGCTGGCTGCCGCCCGGGTCGCCCCCACGACGCTGATCGCCTGCCTGGGCCCGCGCACCGCTACGGTGGCCCGCGAGTGTGGACTCGACGTTGCGCTGACCGCCCCGCACCAACAGATCGAGGCGCTCGTCGAGGCTCTCCGGCAGCTGTACTCCCCAGACCCTGCAGAGGACTGAACGATGCACATTCGCCCGCGCCGGCTCCGGCAGAACGCCCCGATCCGTCGGCTGACCGCGCACACCCGGCTGCACCCGGCCCAGCTGGTGCTGCCGATGTTCGTCACTGAAGCGGACCGGCCCCGGGAGATCGGCTCCATGCCCGGCGTACACCAGCACTCGCTGGACGCGCTGCGCCGGTCCGCCGCGGAGGCCGCCGACGCCGGGATCGGCGGGGTGATGCTGTTCGGCGTGCCCGACGTGCGCGACGAACGCGGCTCCGGCGCCGACGACCCGAACGGCATCCTGAACCGTGCCACGGCGGCGCTGGCCGCCGAGGTGGGCGATCGGTTGGTGGTGCAGACCGACCTGTGCCTGGACGAGTTCACCGATCACGGCCACTGCGGTGTACTGGACGAGACCGGCCGGGTGGACAACGACGCCACGCTGGAGCGGTACGTGTCCATGGCCCTGGCGCAGGCGGAGGCCGGTTCCGGGCTGCTCGGCCTGTCCGGGATGATGGACGGTCAGGTGGCCGCCGTGCGGGCCGGCCTGGACGCTGCGGGCCATCTGGAGGTGCCGCTGCTCGGCTACGCGGCGAAGTACGCCTCCGCGTTCTACGGACCGTTCCGGGAGGCGGTGGACTCGGCACTGACCGGTGACCGGCGCACCTACCAGCTCGACCCGGCGAACCGGCGCGAGGGACTACGCGAGGCGCTGCTCGACGTCGACCAAAGCGCCGATGTGGTGATGGTGAAACCGGCCTCGAGCTACCTGGACGTGCTTGCCGATGTGGCCGCTGCCAGTGCGGTACCGGTCTGGGCCTATCAGGTCTCCGGCGAGTACGCGATGATCGAGGCCGCCGCCGAGCGGGGATGGATCGACCGGGACCGCGCGATCGCCGAGAGCGTGCTGAGTATCGTGCGCGCCGGCGCCGAGGCCGTGCTGACCTACTGGGCCGTGGAGCTGGCCGAGAGGCTGAACCGAGGAGAGGAGCTCTAGATGAGCATGATCGAGCGCGCCCGGGACGTGATCCCTGGCGGTGTGAGCTCACCGGTACGAGCATTCGCCGGCGTGGGCGGCGACCCGCTGTTCCTGGCCTCGGCAGCCGGTCCGTACGTTCAGGACACTGAGGGGCGGGAGTATGTGGACCTGGTCGGCTCCTGGGGCCCGGCGATCCTCGGCCATGCGCACCCGGCAGTGGTGCAGGCCGTGCAGGAGGCCGCGGGGCGGGCGCTGTCCTTCGGGGCACCGACGCTGGCCGAGGTGGAGCTCGCCGAAGCGATCCGGGACCGGGTAGCGCCGGCGGAGGCGGTCCGCCTGGTCTCCACCGGGACCGAGGCGACGATGACGGCGCTGCGGCTGGCCCGCGGGTTCACCGGGCGGGACAAGGTGATCAAGTTCGCCGGGCACTACCACGGGCACTCCGACGGGCTGCTCGCCGACGCCGGGTCCGGTGTGGCGACGCTGTCGATCCCGGGATCGGCCGGGGTGCCGGAGGCGTTCGCGGCGCAGACGATCGTGCTGCCCTACAACGATGCCGATGGGGTGCGGGCAGCGTTCGAGGCGCACCCGGGGCAGGTTGCTGCGGTGATCACCGAGGCGGCCGCCGCAAATATGGGCGTGGTAGCGCCCGATCCAGGTTTCAACGCATTCCTGGCCGAGACCGCCCGGGAGAACGGCGCGCTGCTGATCGCCGATGAGGTGCTCACCGGGTTCCGGGTGCACGAGGCCGGCTGGTGGGGTCTGGAGGGCGGCTGGACGCCGGACCTGCTCACCTTCGGCAAGGTGATCGGCGGGGGACTGCCGGTGGCAGCAGTGGCCGGCCGCGCCGAGGTGATGCGCGCCCTGGCACCGACCGGACCGGTGTACCAGGCCGGGACCCTCTCCGGGAACCCGGTGGCCGTGGCGGCTGGGCTGGCCACGTTGCAGCACGCCGACGAGGCCGTGTATGCCCGGATGGACTCCGTGGCCGATGTGGTCGCCTCCGGCGTGGCCCAGGCGCTGGCTGCTGAGGGTGTTGCGGTGGCGACCCAGCGGGCGGGCAACTTGTTCTCGTTCGCCTTCGGCACCCCCGAGGCGTGCGGCTGGAGCGGGCCGGGGCCCCTGGACTACTACCAGGTGCGGGCGGCCGAGTCCTGGCGCTACCCGCCGTTCTTCCACGCGATGCTCGAGGCCGGGGTGAACCTGCCGCCCTCGGCGTTCGAGGCCTGGTTCGTCTCCGCCGCGCACGATGATGAGGCCGTGGAGAAAATCCTGGACGCACTTCCGGCCGCGGCGCAGGCTGCCGCCCTGGCGCAGGAGCCGGGTCAGGTGTAGGGCCTGGCTCGGGCGCAGGTAGTGACTGGGACGTAGTCACGACAGTCCTGACAGACTGGGCCTATGACGACATCGACAGTTCCCTCCCTGACCCTGCGTAACGACGTCACCATTCCCGCTGTGGGGATGGGGACCTGGCCGATGGATGATGCCGAGGTGTCCGGCGCCGTCGAGGCCGCCATCGGGATCGGCTACCGGCTGCTGGATACCGCGGAGAACTACCGCAACGAGGAGGGCGTGGGCGAAGGCTTGCGCCGCTCCGGGATCGACCGCGGCGAGGTGTTCCTCACCACCAAGTTCAACGAACGCTGGCACTCCTACGACGGCGCCCGGCAGGCGTTCGAGAACAGCGCCGCCAAGCTCGGGGTGGACTACCTCGACCTGCTGATGATCCACTGGCCGCGCCCGGCCGTCGGCGGGTTCGTGGACGCGATGCGGGGCCTGGCTGCGCTGAAGGAGGAGGGCCTGATCCGCGCGGTCGGTGCCTCGAACTTCGCGCCGGCGCATCTGCAGGCAGCGATCGATGCCGGTGTGGTGCCGGAGGTGAACCAGATCCGGCGCGACCCGTACAACCCGCGGCACGCCGAGCTGGCCTTCCACGCCGAGCACGGCATCGTCACCGAGTCCTACTCACCGATCGGGCGAGCAGGGGAGCTGCTCGCCGACCCGGTGATCACCGGGATCGCCGAGGCGCACGGGCGCACCCCGGCGCAGGTGGTGCTGCGCTGGCACACCCAGACGAACACGCTGCCGATCCCGAAGTCGGCCGACCCGGGCCGGTTGGCAGAGAACTTCGCCATCTTCGACTTCGAGCTGACCACGGACGACCTGGACCGGATCGCGGGCCTGGACGCCGGGGACCCGCACGTGCCGGACGTGGAGACGGCCGGGCACTGAGGGTGGGGCCGGCGCCGCCCACTCCTGCCGCGCCGGCCACCGCCGCTCACTCCTGGGGAAGGCTCTCGGCCACGTCCTTGAGCCGAGCCAGCCGGACGTCCCAGCCGCGGCCGATCGTCTCCAGCTGCTCCGCCAGCTCAGTGAGGCGGGACCCGAGCGCTCGATAGCGCACTTCCCGCCCGGCGCGCTCACGCTCGGCCAGCCCGACCTGGGCGAGCAGCTCCAGGTGTTTGGCGATCGCCTGCCGGCTTACCGGGAGCTCCCGGGACAGCTCGCTGGCCGATGCTGCTCGTGCACCGAGAAGCGTGAGGATCTGCCAGCGGGTCTCGTCGCCGAGCACAGCGCACAGCTCCACCACAACTCCGTCGACGGCGGGGCTCGCGTTCATCGGGCGACCTCGCCTGCCGAGCCGGTGACGAAGTCGAGCAGCCAGTCCAGCACCTGGTTCCAACCACCGACGTTCTCCGTCATCTCTGCCCGGCGCCCTGCCACCGATGTCTGGTGAGTGAAGCCTGACTCGACGACGGTGACCAGGGTGGCTGCGCCGTCGTCGGCCAGGATGAACCGCACCGAGGTGCGGGTGTCCTCCGGCTGAAGTCCCCAGGTGAGCGCGAACACCGCTGGTGGATCGAGCTGGTCGATGCGTACCGGGAATGAGCCGCCCGACCAGAAGAACTGGCCCACTGATCCGGGCTGCCAGCCGTCCGGGAACTCGGTGGGATGGCCCCACCAGGTGGTGAGGTGCTCCGGTGTGGTCAGCGCGGTCCACACGGTGTTGCGTGGGGCTTCGATGCGGACGGTGCGTCTGATGACGCCTGCGTCGAGGTCAGCGGAGGCGGGTGCACCGGGCCGGGTGAGGGAAGCGGTGTAGGCCACGAGCTCGTCCAGCTCCTCGGTCCAGCCGGACGCGTTGTCCTCCATGGCGGCTCGGCGTCCGGCTGCGGTACCGAGAGTGTCGAACCCGGACTCGACCACGCGGAGGATCGTCTGGCCGGCCTCCTCACGGAGGGTGAAGGTGGCAGTGGTGGAGTTGTCGCTGCGGATCGGCTCGCCCGGGGTGCCCCAGGTGAATGCGAACTCCTCCGTCGGGGAGGAGGTGACGATCCGCACGGGGAAATCGCCCTCGTCTCCCCAGCCGAAGCTGCCCTCGGCGCCCTCGTGGACGCCGTCCGGGAAGGCGGCGCTCTGCCCGAACCAACCGGCGATGTGCTCGGGGGTGGTGAGCACGGCCCAGACGGTCTGGCGCGGGGCGTCGATGCGGATCTCGCGCTCGACGGTGAAGGTCTCGTCGTGAATGGCTGCGGGTGGATTCGACATCTACAGCTCCTCGGATGCAATGCAACGGTTGCAGATGAGCATAGTCGGATAGAGCTTCATGTGCAACCTACGTGTTGCAAGTATTGTTCAGAAGGGTGGCGGCCCGTAGTCGTGTGGGTCGGTGCTGGCGTCGGGTGGGTCGGCGCCCGGTGGGTGACTGGTCGGGTCGCCGTAGCGGGGTTTCTGGGTGTGGTGGCTGAGTGAGGTGGTGGTGCCGTCGTGTTCTCGGCGGTAGCGGTGTCCGGTGGGGGTGGTCCATTCGAAGATGCCGGGTTCGGGTTGGGTGAGGTGGAAGTCGCCGTGGGTCTTGACCTGGTGGTCGCGGCCGCACAGGGGTCCGAGGTTGGTCACGGCGGTGGGGCCACCTCGGCTCGGGTCATCGTGGTGCCACTCGCGGGTGTGGTCGAGCTGGCATTCGCTGGCCCGGTGGGTGCAGCCGGGTCGGGCGCAGGTGCGGTCGCGGGCCAGGAGGTGGTCGATCATGGCCTGGGTGGGCCGGTAGCGGGTGTGCCCGACGTCGAGCACGGCGCCGGTGAGGGGGGCGGTGACGATGCGGGTCCAGTCTCCGCCGGCGGCCAGTGCCCGGGCCAAGGTGGGGTCGATCGGGCCGTACCCGTCCAGGGTCGGTACCTGATCAGGGTGCAGGCGCTCACCCGGCAACGGCGGCGGCCACAGGCCGTCGTCCTCGGCGGTCTGCCCGGTCTCGGTCCCGTGTCCGCGCGCGCCGTTCGCGCTGTTCGTGCCGGTGGTGTTGTTCGTGGTGTCGGTGGTTGGTGGGAGGAGTTGGTCCAGGCCGATGGTGATCAGGATGGTGGGGCGGTGCCCGTGCTGGGTGGCCAGTGCCCACCCGGCGGTCTCGGCGCTGGTGGTAGGTCTGGGGTCGTTGCTGTCGAGGTGGCCGGTGGCCAGGGCGCGGTGGGCGATCCCGGCCAGGGCATCGAACCGGAGCTGGTCGATGCTGCGGGTATCGCCGGCGCTCTTGGCGGCCCGGGCAGCAGCGTGCAGCGCTATGTCCAGGGCGAGGACATCGGCGGCCGGGCCTTCCAGGCGCATCGAGGCCATCCCGTCCGGGTGGGCCCGCGGGCGGGACACCCTGCGCTGGCCGGCCCGCTGCCGGGCCCGTTCAGCGGCCTGGTCGGCGTCGACGGCGATCAACGCTTTAGCCACATCAGCCCGTAACTGGGCCACCGTACGATCCGGAGCCCGCCCGAGGACGCGGGCTTCCACGGTGGCCGCGACCTCGCAGTCCACGTGCTCGAGCCCATCGACGATCACCCGCGCCCGCCCAGCATCGATGATGCCTTGGGCCAGGGCATCCCCGGTCGCGCACAGGGGGCCTTCCAGGGCCTTGCCGCGGCGGACCAGGTCCGTCCCGGCGCGGACCGTGGTGCGTAGCCGTACGGCGAGTTCATCCCCGGCCACATCCTGCTGGGTGGCCTCACGGTGGGCCAGGGCTGCCGGGCGCATCGCCTGACGGCGGGACAGGTGCGCAGCAGCACGCAGCTTAATCGCATGCGCGGCCGCCTCGAGACGTTCTGCGGCAGCAGCCGCCTCCACCAGATCCGAATCGTCGGCGGCGTCCAGGTCCATCCGGGACAGCAGTGCGAACAGATGTGAATCGACACTATGAGTGGCCAACCGGTCACTGACCGGCACTGCGTAGGCGCCTTCGATCAGCTCGGCCAGCACCCGCTCACCAGCGGTCTGGGCCAGGCCACCAAGGTCAATCAACGACACCGAGGAGCCCAGCGCGCCCACCTCGACCACCGGCCCCGCCCCCGGGCAGTACCCACCCGCCCCGGTAGCGCTCCGCGCCTCCCGAGACCCACGGTGATCGAACTGATGTGCCATGACGACCACACTAGGACCCGCCACCGACAAATCACCCGAACACCCGCGATCCAACGAGAACTCGAGCTGAGGAGTCGGTAGTCGCGGCACGGAGGGAATGCGGTGCGGAGATGGCACGGCGATGGTTGCGTCACGGCGACGGTTGCGTCACGGCGACAGTGCGGTATGGAGACAGTGCGGCAGACATGCCGGAGCGAACGAAGAAGGAGACAATGACGGGATGACGTCGATGTCCTCGCATCCTCACCCGGCGGCGGCCGCCGCCGGCCGCACTCCTGAGCTGCGCTGGCTCCGCGGGGTACCGGTGATGGCGCTGCTGCTGGCGTCGGCCGCGTCCGTCGCGCTGCTATTCCTGCCGTTCTACGGGAACGTCGGGGTGGGTGCGGAGTCGACCGGTACGGCGACCCTGATCGAGGTGAACGGTTCCGGGGTGGTCATTCTGCTTGCGTTGCCAGTCCTGATCACTGCCGTGATCGCCGTGGTCCGTGGGCGGCGTGCCGTTCTGGTCTCAGCGCTGTGTACCGGTCTGTTGGCGGTTCTCGTCCTGCTCGGGATCGCGTCGATCGGGCTGTTCTATCTCCCGCGCTGGTCGTTGCTGCCGTCGGAGTGATCGCTCGGGCTTTCCGGGCCGGATCGCGGACTCGGGCCCGCCGCACCGCCGGACAGTAGCGACCCTCCGGGCGAACGTGCTATCCCTGCCTCGGATCCGCACGTGGCGGCGTGCCACCACGGGCCAGGTACAGCGCCCGCACCTCCTCGATCGTGTCCGCCTCGGCCGCCGTCTTGTCATCGCGGTAGCGGACCACGCGGGCGAACCGCAGCGCAAGCCCACCGGGATAGCGCGAGGAGCGCTGTACGCCGTCGAATGCGATCTCCACCACCTGCTCCGGGCGTACCTGTACGAGCCAGTCCTCGCGCTCGGTGGCGAGCTCGGTGAACCGTTCCGTCTGCCAGGTGAGCATCTCGTCGGTCATTCCCTTGAAGGTCTTACCGAGCATCACGAATCCGCCCGCCGGGTCCCTGGCGCCGAGGTGGATGTTCGAGAGCCAGCCGCGCCGGCGCCCGCTGCCGGGCTCCACCGCCAGCACCACCAGGTCCAGGGTGTGCACCGGCTTGACCTTCACCCAGGCGGCCCCGCGCCGGCCCGCGGCATACGCGGTCGTGGTCGACTTCAGCACCACGCCCTCGTGCCCGTCGCGGAGCGCCTCCGCGAGAAAGTTCTGAGCCTCGGCGACGTCGTCGGTGAGCAGCCGGCCCACCCGGTGTACCGGCGGCAGCAGTTCCCCCAGGTGGCGCCAGCGCTCCTCGGCCGGTGCGTCCAGGAGGTCCAGGTCGTCGCGCAGGAGCAGATCGAAGAAGTAGGGGGTGACCGGCAGCCGCTCCGCCGACGCATCCGAGCGGTCACCACCGAGCAGGACGGTGGCGGTCCGCGCTGCGGTCTCCTGGAATGGCAGCGCCCGACCGTCCGGTGCGAGCACCAGTGCCTCGCCATCCAGTACCAGCCGGTGCGCGGGCAGATCGCGCACCACGTTCGCCACTTCCGGCAGCCGGTCGGTGATGTCCTCCAGTGACCGGGTCACCAGCAGCACGTCCTCACCGTTCTTGTGCGCCTGGATCCGGATGCCGTCCAGCTTGTGGTCCACTGCTACCCGGCCGACGGCGGAGCTCACCTTGGTCCAGGCGGTCGCCAGGTCCGGGGCCGAGGAGGCGAGCATCGGGGACACCGGCCGGCCCACCTCCAACCGGAACGCCGCCAGTGCGTCCTCCCCGCCCCGCTGCGCGGCCGCCGCCACCACTGGCGTGGACCCGGCCAGCATTGCCGCCCGCCGCACCAACGCCACGGGGACCTCGGCGGCCGCGGCCACCGCCTCCTGGACCAGCGCATCGGAGGCGCCCTGCCGCACCTCACCGTTGATCGCACCACGCAGCCAGGTTTGCTCCGGGGCGGTGGCCCGGCCGAACAGCTCGGTCACGGCCGCAGCGCGGGCGGTCTGCGAACCGGGCCCGGCCAGGCCGGCGAGGTGCTCGAACGCGGTATCCACCTCGGCGACCGTCAGCGAGGCGACCTCGGCCGGTTCGGGCAGCTGCTGCAGCGACCGCCAGCCCAGCCCGGTGCGCCGCTGCACCAGGGCGCCGCCCAGATAGGTCGCCACAGTCGCCGTCTCCGCAGGATCGCACCGGCGCAGCGCTTCGGCCAGGGCCGCAACCTTCGCGGTCCGCGCGCGGGTACCGGCCACCTGGGCCGAGGTGGCCACCACCTCGACCAGCCGCATCGTCACCCCTCCGCCCGCGCTCAGCGCACCCGCTCGGCAGGTGGCACGTCCGCGGATCGCCGCTCGGCCCGCTCCCGTAGCGCTGGGAGCACCCGCCGGGCGAGCAGCGGGGCCAGGTCCGGCGGCGAGGCTGCCAGCGGCTGCCAGCGCAGCTCGTCAATCTCGCGGGCCACCTTGGGGGGCGTGGGCAGCACTGCGGTGTACACGGTCGCCGCCACGCGCGTGTTCGTTTCGTTCGCCGCCTCCTCGTCGTAGTGCCCGAGCAGGTGCAGGTCCGCGCTGGTCAGCTGCACGCCGATCTCCTCGGCCACCTCCCGGACCGCGGCCTGCTCGGCAGTCTCGCCCGGATCGAGCTTGCCGCCGGGCAGCATGAACCGGCTCGTACCCCGCTTGCGCACGGTCAGCAGCGCCTCATTGCCACCTTCGACAGTGGGGCGCACGAAGCACACGCCGGCAATGGTCAGGACGGTGGTAGACGTAGCGTTCGGCACCCTGCCACGTTAGCGGCTGCGCCCGTCATGCAGCTCGAGCACCTGGTCTGCCCGGCCGATCAGCAGCGGATCGTGCGTGGAGACCACCGCGGCGATCCCGCGGGCGTGGGTGAGTTCGGCCAGCAGGTCCATGATCGTGGCCGCTGTCGCCGAGTCGAGCTGGCCGGTGGGCTCGTCCGCGATCAGGATCTCCGGGTCGGTCACCAGCGCCCGGGCGATCCCCACCCGCTGCTGCTGCCCGCCGGAGAGCTCGTACGGGCGCTGATTCGCGTGCCCGTCCAGTCCCACCGCCGCGAGCACCTCGGCCACCCGCTCCTCCCGCTCGGCCGGGGCCGTGCGCAGCAGTCGCAGCGGCACTTCCACGTTCTCGGCGGCGGAGAGCACCGGGATCAGTCCGAAGGACTGGAAGATGAACGCCAGCACAGTGCGCCGCAGCTCGAGCGCCTGGGGCTCCGGCATCGCCGAGAGCTCCCGGTCACCGAGGAACACCGACCCGGAGCTCGGCCGGTCCAGACCGCCGAGGATGTTCAGCAACGTGGTCTTCCCGGAACCGGAGGGGCCCCGCACCACCAGCAGAGTGCCCGGCTGCACCTCCACGCTGACGTCCTCCAGCGCGACGACGTCCCCACCCGGAGTGGGGAAGATCCGCCCCACTCCCTGGGCACGCAACGTCTCGGACGTGGTCACCCCTGATGCAGCATGCTTGCTCACGTGCCCTCCTCCTCCGGTGAGGTCGACGACGCTGCGGGAGCTGCGCCGTCGTGATCTCTGCTCTGATCCCGCCACACGCCCACGTGATCGGGCTCCAGTGCCAACCGCACCCGGTCCTTGAGGTCCAGGGCGGAGACGAAGTCCTGCGGCAGCTGCATCCGGCCCACCCGATCCAGCACAGCGAACTCCTCGGCGATGTGCAGCTCCTCACCGGACTCACCGGTCTCCTTGCGCCGCAGCACCTCGGTGGAGGTGCGCCCGTCCCGGATCTGCACCGTGCGGCGCACATGCTCCGACACCGTCGGGTCGTGGGTGACGATCAGCACGGTCACGCCCAGCTCGGCGTTCACCTCGCGCAGCGTCTCCAACACCTCCACACTGGTGGCCTCGTCCAGCTCACCGGTGGGCTCGTCGGCGAGCAGCACCTGCGGGGAGTTCGCCACCGCGACCGCGATCGCCACCCGCTGCTGCTCCCCACCGGACATCTGGGCCGGCACCCGGTCGGCGCAGTGGCGCACGCCGAGCAGCTCGAGCAGCTCATCGGTGCGTTCGGCGTCCACGTCACCGGCCAGAGCCATCGGGAGGCTGATGTTCTCCCGGGCAGTCAGGTAGGGGAGCAGGTTCCGGGAGGTCTGCTGCCAGACGAAGCCGACGACGTGGCGCTGGTAGTGCACACGGGTGCGCCCGGACATGCCGAGCAGGTCGATCCCGGCCACCCGCGCCCGCCCGGCGCTGGGGGAGTCGAGGCCGGACAGGATGGTCAGCAGGGTGGACTTCCCGGATCCGGAGGCGCCGACGATCGCCACCAGGTCCCCGGGGTCGATCCGCAGGGTCAGCCCCTGCAACGCCTGGACCTCGATGCCTTCGGCGGAGAAGATCCGCACCAGGTCGTCGCACTCGATCGTCCCACCGGCTTCGGCGGGGGCACGGTCTGCAGTTCTCACGAGGCTTCTCCGATCCTCAGGACGGACAACGACAACCGGCGCGCCACCACCGTAGCCAGCCAGAGGCAGCCGGCCAGCACCACGGCGAGCCCCACCAGCACACCGGCCAGGAGCACCGGGTCGTAGTGCACCGACGGCTGGCTCTCTGCGCCAGTGAATGGACGCAGGTCGATGCCGGCGACCACCAGGTAGGGCAGCGCCAGGCCCACCAGGGTGCCGGCGATCATCGCAGTGACCACCACCGGGGTGACCTCCCAGGCGACGAGTCGGCGCGAGGTGCGCGCCGGGGCACCCAGGGTGCGCAGCACCGCCAGTAGCCGGCCCCGAGTGGGTGCGGCCAGCACCAGGGACATCGCGATGGCCGTGACCGCGAGCAGCAGGCAGAGCACCAGGGCGACCACGAATCCGGCCTGCATCGAGCTGGACGCAGGGGAGGCGGCGAACTCCGCAGTGTTCTGTGCCGGGGAGAGCACCTCCCCGGTGCCGTCCATCCAATCGGTCAGCTCGCCGGTCACCTGGGCGACGTCGGCGTCGGCGGCCACGTCCACCAGCACGGTCCGCGGGAGAAGGTTCATCCCGGAGTGCTCGCGGAGCAGGTCCAGATCAGCCAGGATCCAGGTGGCGGTCTCTGCCAGGGCGGGAGCAGCGTCGTCCTGGCCCACCACTGTGATCGGCACCTGCTCACGGAAGGACAGGAACGGGTCGGCGTCGGCGTCGATCTCCAGCCCGGTGGACGTGAGCACCGGAACGCTGCCGTCGTCGCTCTGGTCGAACTCTGCGGGGAGCACGACGGCGCCCGGTACGTCTGTCTGTACCTCACCTTGGGTCGAGCTCTGCACCCCGTACACGTTCACCCGGACGTAGGAGCCGTCCTGGTAGAGCGGGATGCTGGGCGCGGGAGCCACGGCAGTGGTCGCGGCCACGCCGTCGATCCTGCCGATCGCGGCCAGATCGTCCTCGCTGAACGTCGGACCGGTGAGCCGGACGTCGGCGCCGACCTCGGCCCGGGCGCCGGCATCGGTGCCCTGGGTCAACGTGGCGATCATCGTGGTGGCGAACACGGCGACCGCCGTACCGACCACGAGTGCGAACAGCGGCACCATCGCCAGGCCACCCTCGCGGATCGTGCGCGCCGACCCGAGGAAAGCGGACAGGCCACGGCCGCGGCGGGCGGCGGCATGCAGGGCCCGCAGCGGCAGGGGCAGCAGCCGCACTGCCAGCACGCACACGGTCACTGCGAGCAGGAGCGGGAGGGCGGTAGCGATCGGGTCGGTGCCACCCTGGTCCCTCACCCCGCGGGTGAGCACCAGGTAGAGAGCGGCGGCGGTCAGCGCAACCGCTGCAGCTTCGGCCACCCAGCGCCACCGGCTGGCCGAGCGCAGCGCCAGGTCGCTGCGCCGGGCACGCAGGTTCGGCAGCGTCGATGCGGCCAGGAAGGCGGCCGGGGTGAGACCGGCAAGCAGCGCCCAGGTGTAGTCGGCGGCCGCGGTCGGGCCCGGTACCGCCAGAGTGGCCGCAGCGGCCCCGATCGCTGCGGCGGGAAGCCCGAGGACGGCACCCTCGGCAGCGAGGATGCCGCGCAGCTGCAGCGGGGAGGCGCCACGGGCGTGGACCAGAGCGAGGGTGATCTCCCGGCGGGCCACGACCAGCCGGGTGGCCAGGGCCAGGATCGCCAGCACCACCCCGATCGGACCAGCGGCCACCATCGCCAGCACGGCAGCCGTGCCCTGCCAGCGGTCGATCGCCCGGTTCAGTACCTCGGTCAGACCCGCGGAGAACTCCATCGGCATCGATCCGTCCGGGACCGAGAGCTGGTGCTCGGTCGCGGTCAGGGTGCGCAGCTGGTCGGCCAGCGCCTGGGCGTCGGTAGCGCTGGGCTGGACCGGCACCCACACCTCGGTCTCCGGGGCCAGACCGTTCAGCTCACCGATCCACCCGGTGCTCTCCGGGTTGAGATAGCCGATAGCAGTCGCGGACAGCCCGAGGTCCGGGTCGTCGTCGATCCGGGGGGACAGAGTGTTCAGCTGGAACTGCCACTGGTCCGCCTCGGGGTCGTTGCCGGTGAAGACTCCGGCAACGCGGAACGGCAGGGTGCCCTCGTAGAGGGTGACGTCGAACGTGTCGCCCACGGCGAGTCCGACCCGTTCGGCGCTCTGCTCGGAGAGCATGACCTCCGCCGGTTCGAGGCTGCCGCCGGCGATCGCCTCGAACAGCGCCTCCGGTTCGCTTGGCCAGTCGGCCGGCGCCGGGGTGGTCCCCTCGGTGACCGTGATGTAGTCCTCGATCTGTGGATCCACGCGGATCTGCGCTGAGACCTGCCACAGGTCCTGGGGCTTGCCGTGCTCCGGGGTCATCACCTGGCGCTCGGTGGTGAGCGAGGTGCGCGGTGCGGCGGTGCCAGCAGCGAGCTCCGGGCCGGCGCCGGCGATCAGCTCCTCGATCTGCTGATCCCAGCCGGTCCACTGGTCCGCGCTGGTGACCGGGATCCCCTCCGAGGTCGCCGTCAGCGCCCGGAGCGTCGGTGGTGTGGTGGCGATCTGGTGGCTGATCTCGCCGGCGAAGGTGTCCCGCTCCAGCCGGGGCCAGGTGGTGAACACCGCCGCGGCCACCGCCACGATGATCACCAGCACGAGCGAGGTGCCCAGGCTGGATCGTGCCTGGCGCCAGAGCAGCCGCCCCTTCATCGGATCTCCTCCCGCCAGGTCAGATCGAGTACCTGGCGCCGCACGGTGCGGCCGTACCAGAAGGCCACCGCCACCACGGTGACGACGATCGCGGCGAGCAGCAGCGTGCCGGGCAGCCAGCTCGCGGTCAGGCTCAGCGGCACGGCGGCCGAGGTCTGGGGACTGGTGGCTCGCACCAGGTCGGTCATGATCAGGGCGGAGATGCCCAGTCCGGTCAGCAGACCGGTCGCCACCGCGGCCAGCTCCAGGCCGAACAGCTCCGCCCGGCGCGTGCGGGCCTGCTGCACCGAGCCCACCCCGACAGCGCGCAGCACCACCACCTCACCGCGCCTGGCGGTGGCCTGGGTGAGCGCCACGGCCACTACTGCCGGCAACGCGAGCAACAGGGCACACACTGCGGCGATCCAGTACACCGCCCGTGCCGGCGCGGACACCGGGTCATCGGCGAAGTCCTCGGCGGCCGAGACCTCGGCCCGTGGGCCGGCCAACGCGGCAGCCTCGGCAGTCACCCCCGGTTGGTCGCCGGTGGCCAGCCACACCTCGGAGACGGCACGTGCATTCACCGTGCTGCGCAGCAGCGCCGCCTGCAGGCTGGGCAGGTCCACGAGCACACCCCTCGTGCTCTCCTCACCAGGCACCACCGGAATCTGCCCGGCGGCATGCATGCGCAGCTCGGTGCCGGCGACGGAGATGTCGGTGCCGCTGTCCAGCACCTGGCCCGACCAGCCTGGTGTGACCAACACCGGCAGGTCCGGTACGTCACCGGGCGGAACGAACCGCGTGGTCTCGACCCCGGTGCCGGTCGCGGGACCGAGAGTGAACGGCACTGTGGTGGCCCGCAGGGTGAACGGGCCGTCACCGGTCTGCGCAGACGCGCCGTCCATGACGAACGGGAGCTCGGCCACCTCCCACGCCTGCTCGGCCTGGGTGAGCAGGTCCTCGCCACCGGCCGTGACGGCGTCGATACTCACCTC
>DXBY01000039.1 GCA_019116305.1 Candidatus Ruania gallistercoris
GTCAGCGCAGCGAGTCGTACAGGAGCCCCGCAGCCTCGGCCGGCGACAGGCGTGCGAAGGTCTCCAGACCGAGGACGTAGCGCGCGAAGATGAACCCGACGACCGCAGTGGCCATCGTCGCTCCTCGTCGACGACCGTAGGCCTCGGTGAGGGCCTCGACCACAGTGTGCTGCAGGTATGTCGAGATCGCACCGGCGGACAGAGTCCCCGCTGCGAACGCCCGCGCGAACGCCAGCAGCCGGGCGCCGTGGTCCGGATGCTCCCACACGGCCACGAGAGCGTGGGCGAACCGGCGCAGGTCGACGCTGCCGTCGGCTCGCCGGGTCGCGGTGAGGACATCTTCCGGGCTGATCGTCAGCTCCGCAGCAGCGGCGAACAGCCCAGCCCGGGAGCCGAAGTGGTAATTGACCAGGGTGTGGCTCACGCCGACCTCTGTGGCCAACGCACGGCTGGAGCACTCGGCGAGGTCACCGGTCAGGAAGTGCTGTTGGGCAGCCTGTAGCAGCCGCTGGCGGGCAACCGGCGCACCACGCGGACGGCCACGAGAAGAATTGACCACAGTGGTCAGCATGCCACCGCTGCGGACGATGGCGGTATGGACTACTCCACAGACACCGTCATCGCCGGCGGCGGACCCGCCGGCCTCATGACCGGCTTGTTGCTTGCCCGGGCCGGCGTCGACGTGATCGTGCTGGAGAAGCACGAGGACTTCCTCCGCGACTTCCGCGGGGACACCATTCACCCGGCCACCCAACACCTCCTGGACCGGATCGGCCTGGCCGAGGAGTTTCTCGCCCGGGACCACGCCGACACCGAACGCATCACCCTCAGCTGGTACGGGCAGGAGCTGCCCCTGGCGGACTTCACGCACCTGCCCACCAGCAGGGCGACGATGACGTTCATGCCGCAGTGGGACTTCCTCGACCTGCTCGCCTCGGCGGCCGCGGAGCTGCGCACGTTCCGGCTGCTGCGCTCCACCCAGGTGGATGGTCTGCTGTACACCGGGCGGCGGGTCAGCGGGGTGCGGGCGACCGGCCCGGAGGGTCCAGTGCAGATCCGGGCCCGGCTCGTGATCGGTGCAGACGGTCGCGACTCCACAGTGCGCGACCTCGCCGGGATCACCCCGATCGGCCGGGCGGCCGCCATGGATGTGCTCTGGTTCCGGCTGCCGCACGATGCCGCCGGTGACTATGCCTCGATCCAGGCCGGCGCGGGATTGATCATCACCCTCGACCGCGGCACCTTCCTCCAGGTCGCGCATGTGATCCCGGCCGGTGGATGGGCCGGCACCGACGCCGACCTGGCTCGCCTGCAGAGGCGGATCTCGACGATCTCACCCCGGATGGGCCGCGCTGTGCAGCAGCTGCAGGTCGAGGACGTTCACCTGCTCCGGGTGCGGCTCGAACGCCTGCGCCGCTGGCACTCCGATGGACTGCTGTTCATCGGGGACGCCGCGCACGCGATGTCCCCGGCCGGCGGCGTCGGGGTGAACCTGGCAATCCAGGATGCGGTGGCTGCTGCGCGCATCCTGGCACCGGTCCTGCGCAGCCGGGTGCCTCGACCCGGCGAGCTGCGCCGGGTCCAGCGGCGGCGCAGCCTCCCGACGCGGCTGACCCAGCGGGTGCAGCGCATGATGCAGCCGGCCCTGCTCTCCTCCCGGGACCGGCAGGCCCCGATGCCGTGGACGTTGCGCCTGCTCCGGAACCACCCGAGGCTCGCTCGGCTCACCGGCCGGGTAGTGGGTCTGGGCTTTCGACCGGAGTACGAGGCACCCGCTCCGATGCGCTGAGCCCAGCTCCCTGGGCGGGTACCTCTGCCCGGTCTCAAACACCGTGACCGGCCGGGCGGTTGCCTAGACTGCTGCCGATGACGCAGGGACCTACCAGACCACAGGCCCGCCGGCGCCGACCGGTCCGGCGGTGGGTCCGGCGCACCGGCCAGACCCTGGGGGCGATCGTGGCCACCTCGGGGTTCGTCTCCTGCGGCGTGATCACCGGGATCGCCGAAGTGCCCACCCTGGACCACCCAGTAGTGAACCTGATCTTCGCCGGTGCCGTGGTGGTGTTCCTGGTCTCGGCGACCCTCGGCGCGATCTGGGCGGCGATCGTGCTGCTCCGCCAGCTGGTGCTGCGCTGGCCACGACGCCGGGCGTTGAAGCAGATGGCACACCAGCTCGGCTGGCACTGGCATCCACGGGGAAAGTCCGTGCCCTCGGATCTCCGGTTCGCGCTGACGCAGATCCGCCCCGGCCCGGCAGACCACAAGCGCAAGCCGAAGTATTCCGAGGTGCTGCACGGCACGTTTGCCGGCTCGACGGCGATCGCCTACCACTTCGAACGCGGCGTGAGCTACGAGCTGGAGGTGGAGCAGCTGGTCGCACTCCAGCTCCCGCACTCGCTGCCCGACCTGCTGATCATCGACCGGGCCGAGGATGCCTACGGGGTCTCCTCCGACCAGCAGTTCGAGTCCGCCCAGTTCAACCACCACTGGCGGGTGGAGACTGAGGACCACCGGTACGGCTCCGCGTTCACCCACCCTCAGCTGATGGAGCTGCTCGGCTCCCTGGACCGCAGTGTCACCGAGCTCCGGATCCGCGGCAGCTGGCTGATCTCCCACGCTCCGACGGCGTTCACCCCCGGGCTCCTGCGGGTGCACCTGGATGCACTGGCCAGGATCGCCGCCGCAGTGCCCGCCTGGGTGTGGCAGGACTTCGGCGGGTCTGTGCCGGGTGGAGCCGGCCACCGCTGACCGCCCACCCCTGCTCCACAGACGGGCGACGGGCGCTACCCCAGCCGCGCTCCGCCGTCGTCCGCATGGCAAGACATTTCGGCTCGCTCAGCGAGCATCGCTCGCCTCTGGCGAGGATCGAGGCATGACGAACACGACTGCACCCGCCATCGACCTAACCGAGCTGGTCGCCCAGACGACCACGGGCCTGACCGGCGCTTCCGCGGAAGCGGCCACTGTGCGCTTCGACGTACAGGCCGCGCTGACCGCCGGCACGAACACGCAGGTGGAGATCACCGCCGGCACGCACGAGTTCACCATCGACGAACCGCCCGCGCTGGGCGGGGAGAACGTGGGCGCCAACCCGGTGGAGCACCTGCTCGCGGCGCTCGCTGCGTGCCAGGTGATCACGGTGAAGGTCTGGGCCGCCAAGCTGGGCGTGGCCGTGGACGATGTGCGGGTGGAACTGGCCGGGCCGCTCGATCTGCGCGGCTTCTTCGGAGTGGCCAGCGATGTGCGCGCAGGCTTCGGCGAGATCGAGGTGACCACCCGGATCGTCGGCCCGGAAGAGGCCAGCGCCTACGACGAGCTGATCCGCAAGGTCGAGGAACACTGCCCCGTGCTGGACAACCTCACCGCCGGGGTGCCGGTGCGCACCACGATCACCGCGAGCTGACCGGGCAGCTACCGGGAACCCACCACCCCGGCGATCTGGGTGACCATCTGGGTCAGGATCGGCCGGGAGGTGGCGAAGTTCAGCCGGACGAAGCCGGCGCCGACCTCGCCGCAGGCCGTGCCCTCGGTGACGGCGACGCCCGCCCGGGTGCGCAGGACCTGCGCGGGCCGGTCGCCCAGGTCGAGCTCGCGCAGATCCAACCACGCCAGGTAGGTGCCCTCCGGCGGGGTGTATCCCACCTCGGGCAGGTGCTCGGCGAGCAGTTCGCGCAGGAGGCGGCGGTTGCCGTCCAGATAGGCGAGCACGTCCTCCAGCCAGGGCCGCCCTCGGGTGAAAGCAGCGATGTTCGCGATGACTCCGAGATTGGCGGCACCGTGCTCGTAGCTGTGCCCGACCCGAGCCCAGGTGGCTGCATCCGCCTCGTTGGACAGGATCAGCTGGGCACATTTCATCCCGGGCAGGTTCCACGCCTTCGACGCCGATGCGGCGGTCACGGTGTGCCCGGCGGCAACCTTGCTGGTCGAGGCATAGGGCACGTGCCGGTGCTCGCCGAGCACGAGCGGGGCGTGGATCTCGTCGGAGAACACCCGGCCGCCGTGCCGGTCGACCACCTCGGCGATCTCGGCCATCTCCTCGCGCTCAAGCACCCGGCCGATCGGGTTGTGCGGGTTGCACAGGATGAGCAGGTGACCGCCCGCCTGGAACGCGGCGTCCAGGGCCTCCAGGTCGTAGACGTACCGGTCGCCGTCCTTGGCCATCGGCACCTGGATCACCTCCCGCCCCATCGCCGGCGGCACCGTGAGGAACGGCATGTACGCGGGCGTCGGCAGGATCACCGGGGAGCCCGGGCGGGAGAAGTGCTCGATCGCGGCCTGCAGCCCGGCGATCACATCAGCCATCGGGCGCACCCGCTCCGGTGGCACGTCCCAGCCGTAGACGGCGCCGGACCAGTCGGCGTAGGCACGGGATAGCCGGTCCTCGAGCGCCTCCGGGAGGTAGCCGAACAGGCCGATGTCCACCGCCTCGTGCAACGCCTCGGTGATCACCGGAGCAGCGGGGAAGTCCATCTCCGCGATGAACGCGCCGAGCGCCTCGGGGTAGGTGGACCACTTCACGCTGCCGACCGTGCGCAGCTGCTCGATCTCGATCGCGTCGAAGTCGGGGGTGTGGGTCATCTCAGCTCTCCCGGTGGTCCTGCTGCTGGCCGGCCCGCCGGTCGCGCACCAGCACGACGGCGGCCGGTCCCGATGGTACGGGGCGTGACCGACCGCCGTCGCCGGCGTGGCTACCCTCCCTCAGCCCGGGACCTGGTCCAGGAAGCCGCGCACGTCCCGGATCCGGCCGTCGGCGTCGAGCACGGCCACGTCGAACCCGATCACCACCGGCTCGCCACCGGCGGGGCCGAGGCCCCACTGGAAGCGCACCTGGTCGTGATGGGCGTCCGGGGTGCCCACCGGGGTGAAGACGAACTCCGGGAACTGGGTCCGGACGCCGTCGATCAGGGTGGTGAGGGCGTCATGACCGGCGACCTGTGCCATCGGGTCGGTGTAGGTGACCGCCGGGGAGAAGTGCTCGGCGAGCAGTTCAGCGCGATCTCCCGAGGCGGCATTCCACGTGGCGAGGTATCCGTCGACGATGTGGTTCATGATCGACTCCGTTCGTTGTCGGTGCTGTTGGTGAGGACGACTCTGGACTCACGCCGTCGGCGCCGCCATGACCTCCCAGGTCATGAGCCGCTGGTCCAGGCGGCCGTAGGCTCAGCGGCATGACCAACCTCGAAGCAGCCGCACCGGTCGGTGAGATCCTCCGGGAGTGGCGGGAACGCCGCCGGTTCAGCCAACAGGAGCTGTCGAACCTCTCCGCCGTCTCCACCCGCCACCTGAGCCGGGTGGAGACCGGGAGGGCCCACCCGACCTCGGCGATGGTGCTACGACTGGCCGACCATCTCGATGTGCCGCTACGGTCCCGCAACCGCCTGCTGCTCGCCGCCGGCTACGCCCCGCGCTACCCCGACCACACCCTGCACGACTCCTCCCTCGCCGCGGTGATGGCCGGGCTGCGCGGTCTGCTCGATGCCCACCTCCCGTTCCCCGCACTGCTGCTGGACGACTACTGGGACGTGGTGGACACCAATGCCGCCGTGGACCGACTCCTGGTCGGCTGTGCGCCCGAGCTGCTGGAACCACCGGTGAACGTGTTGCGACTGAGCGTCCACCCGGGCGGGCTGGCAGCGCGGATCGAGAACCTCGAGGAGTGGGCGACGCACCTGCACCACCAGGTCGCCTCCCGGGCGGAACGCACCGGCGATCCGCGCCATCACGAGCTGGCGGGCGAGCTGGCGGCACACCGGGTCGAGCATCCACCGAACGGGGGCGTCGACGGGCCGGTGCTCACCATGAACCTGAGCGTGGAAGGTACTCTGCTGCGCCTGTTCAGCACCACGGCACGACTGACCACGGTCACCGATGCCGCACTCGAGGGGCTGCACCTGGAGACGTTCCTGCCGGCCGATGACGCCACCCGGGAGTTCCTCACCCGGTGACGTCTAGACTTGCCCACCGGCCGCCCGTTCAGAGACGTCGCGGCCCAGGAGGAACGATGACCCGGACCGGCTCACCCACGCGTGCGCTCATCCTGCTCGCGGTGAGCAACGTACTCGGTGGGGTCGGCGTCGCCTCCGGTGTTGCCGTGGGCGGACTGCTCGCCGAACACGTCGGCAGCACGGAGGTGGCCGGGATCGCTCAGGCGGCCGGTGTGCTCGGGGCCGCCGTGGCCGCGATCCCGCTGGCCTCCCTGGCCACCCGGTGGGGGCGACGCTGGTCGTTGACGATCGGCTACCTGATCGCACTCACCGGGGCTCTCCTCATCCTGGCCGCTGCCGTGGCCGACTCGCTGCTGGTGCTGCTACTCGGGCTGGGCACGTTCGGCGTAGCACAGGCGACCAACCTGCAGTCCCGGTACGCGGCCGCGGACGGTGCCTCCCTGACCAGCCGTGCCCGGTCGATGTCGGTGGTGATCTGGGCAACGACCATCGGCTCGGTGGCCGGCCCGAACCTGAGTGCTCTCGGTGAGGACCTCGGCCCGCGGGCCGGCGTGCCCGGGCTGGCCGGTCCGTACCTGTTCTCCGTGGTCGCGTTCGCAGTGGCGGCCACCCTGCTCGGCCTGCTGTTCCGGCCCGTCGCGCGGCCAGCGGATGAGGCGGTGCACGCGGCTCAGGCAACGTCGCCGACGGGGATAGCAGCCGAGGAATCATCACCCGCCGCGGCGGACCCCGCGGTCAGCACGCGAGCGGTTGGCGCCCTCGCCGCGCTCCGGTGGGCCGCCCGCCATCCCACGGCGCGGTTCGCCGTGGTGCTGATCGCGGTGGCGCACGCCACGATGGTGATGGTCATGGTGATGACCCCACTGCACATGCAGCATCACGGGATGGGTCTGGAGCTGGTGGGCATCGTGATCAGCCTGCACGTGCTCGGTATGTACGCTCTCAGCCCGGTGTTCGGCTGGCTCGCGGACAAGTTCGGCGGGGTCCGAATCGCGATCAGCGGGATCGGTATCCTCGCCCTGGCGATCGTGCTGGGAGTCGTCGCGGCGAGCACCGGCGGCGGACCCCAGATGACTGCGACTGCCCTGGTGGTGCTCGGCCTGGGCTGGTCCGCCTCGCTGATCGCCGCCTCGGCGCTGCTCGCCGGGGTCAGCTCAGATGAGGTGCGGGTGCCGCTGCAGGGCGCCACCGATGCCGGGATGAACTACGCCGGTGCCGCGGTAGCGGCACTCGCCGGGCCGATCCTGGCCGCCGGCGGCTTCCGTGCGGTGAACCTGGCGGCCGCCCTGCTGCTGATCCCAGCGGTGCTGCTGGCCGCCAGCGCCCTGCGAGCCACTACCCACCGGGCGACCCCGCAGACCAGGTGAGCTCCGCCGTCGAACGCTGAGGTGCCCCACCAGGCACTCGCTCCGCATTGGAACAATGGCCGGAGTCAGTCGAGCAGGTCGTACCGGACGATCGTCGCCTCCCGGTCCGGGCCCACCCCGATGGCGGACACCCGGGTCCCGGACATCTCCTCCAGCGCGAGCACGTACCGCTGGGCATTGACCGGCAGGTCCTCGAACGTGCGGGCGCCGGAGATGTCCTCCCACCAGCCATCGAGGTACTCGTAGATCGGGGTGGCGTGGTGGAACGCGGTCTGGTCCACCGGCATCTCATCGTGCCGCACACCGTCCACGTCGTAGGCCACGCAGACCGGCACCTTCTCCCAGCCGGTGAGCACATCGAGCTTGGTGAGCACCAGATCGGTGAGCCCGTTGACCCGGCCCGCATAGCGAGCGATCACCGCGTCGTACCAACCGCAGCGGCGCGGACGCCCAGTGGTGACCCCGTACTCACCGCCGGCCTTACGCAGCCCCTCGCCGTCGTCGTCGAAGAGCTCGGTGGGGAACGGCCCCTCTCCCACCCGGGTGGTGTAGGCCTTGATCACCCCGACGATCCGGTCCAGCCGGGTGGGGCCGATCCCTGACCCGGTGGCGGCACCGCCAGCGGTCGCCGAGGAGGAGGTGACGAACGGGTAGGTGCCGTGGTCCACATCGAGCATCGTGGCCTGCCCGGCCTCGAAGACCAGGGTCTTGCCGGCGTCCAGGGCCTGGTTCAGCACCAGGGAGGTGTCGGCGACCATCGGGCGGATCCGGTCGGCGTAGGAGAGCAGCTCGTCGGTGACCTCGTCGATGTCGGCGGCCCGCCGGTTGTAGATCTTCACCAGGATCTGGTTCTTCTGGTCCAGTGCCCCCTCGACCTTCTCCCGCAGGATGGTCTCGTCAAAGAGGTCCGCAATCCGGATGCCCACCCGGCTCATCTTGTCCGCGTAGCTGGGGCCGATCCCGCGGCCGGTGGTGCCGATCTGCCGCTTGCCGAGGAAGCGCTCGGTGACCTTGTCCAGGGTGCGGTTGTAGCTCGGGATCACGTGGGCGCTGGAGGAAACCAGCAGCTTGGAGACGTCCACCCCGCGGGCGGTGAGTGCGTCCAGCTCCTCGAACAGCACCTCGAGGTCCACGACCACGCCGTTGCCGATCACCGGCACACAGCCCGGGGAGAGGATCCCCGAGGGCAGCAGGTGCAGCGCGTACTTCTCGTCACCGACCACCACGGTGTGCCCGGCGTTGTTACCGCCGTTGAACTTCACCACGTAGTCGACCCGGGAGCCAAGCTGGTCCGTCGCCTTGCCCTTGCCTTCGTCGCCCCACTGGGCGCCGAGGACTACAACCGCTGGCATCGAGGTTCCTTCCTTCGTTTCCGGCCCGTGCCGGACCCCACCGCAGCCTACCGGTCGGCGGCGGTCGCTCGCCGGAATCGCCGGCACCGATCCAGGGCGCCGCAACTAATCGCCCCCGGTGGTGGCGATACTTACGGCGTCGGGGCGATATACCAGGTATCGACACAGCGCGGCAGGTGCGTCCTGAATCGATTCACGCCGGTGGTGGGCCTGGGCGTGCGTGGGTTGCTGGGTGGAGGTCGGGGTGTCGGCAGGTGGGTGGGGCGGGTCAGAGGTCCCGGGCCGCGGGGTCGGAGTCGTCGGCGAAGCCGCGGCAGCGCTCGGCTTCCTCGTCCTCGCCGATCTTCTCGGCAGCGTCAGCGAGCGCGAGCAGCGCCATCAGGAAGCCCTGGTTCGGTACGTGGTCGGCCGGGATTGGGCCTGCGCCGCGCCAGCCGGCTCGGCGCAGCGCATCCAGGCCCCGGTGGTAGCCGGTGCGGGCGAAGGCGTAGGCACTCACCGGGTCCCCGGCGGCAAGGCTGGCTCGGGCGAGCAAGGCCCAGGCATAGCTGGCGGCAGGAAAGCGGGCGGCGACCTCGTGCAGTTCCACGCCCTCGTCCAGGGCGCTGCGGGCGGCCATGTCCGGGTGGTCCTCGGGCAGTCGGGTGGGCTCGGGCTCGAGCAGATTCTGCGGCATGGTCCCACTCTCTCATCACCGCGTCCCTGCGCCCTACTCCCGACCACGACCGCGTCCGCCGGCGCCGGCGGGCGCCACCCGAACCGATCACGAGCCGTCCCCGCTGGGTGCCACCAGAACCGGCCACACCAGCACCTCGACGTGCACCCCGGCGGCAAGAGGTCTACGCTCCACGGAGCACCGGATGGAAGGCCCCTGAGATGATCGACGTCGTGACGTCGGGCAGTGGCATGCTCGTCACGGTCACCGGCGACCTCGATCTCAGCTCCCGGGACCACGCGGAGGCCACGCTGCGCCGGATCGGGCTGCGGGAGCGTCCGAACCTCATCGTGGACCTGTGCCGGATGCGGTTCATGGACTCCACCGGCGCCGCGTGGATCGCCGCACTGGTGGAACAGGACCGGCGCCTGGGCGGCACCACGGTGCTCCGCGGCGGCAGCCCACGGGACCTGTTCGTGCTCGAGGTGTGCGGGGTGCTCGACCAGGTGGAGGTGGACACCAGCCACCGCTG
Organism: Candidatus Ruania gallistercoris; assembly: GCA_019116305.1. Lineage (GTDB taxonomy): Bacteria > Actinomycetota > Actinomycetes > Actinomycetales > Beutenbergiaceae > Ruania > Ruania gallistercoris. The sequence continues at coordinate 9,852 of DXBY01000039.1, forward strand.
CCAGGACTCCCACCGCAGCCACGCCAGCGCCTGACCCCGCCAAGGGTCCGTGACGGTCGGTACCGGCGGGCTCAGGACTCGGCCGGCAACCGCAGCGTGGTCTCGCCGTGCACCCGCGCCCACACCACTTTGCCCGGTCCGGACGGACGCCAGCCCCAGTCCGCCAGGCGCTCCACGATCTGCATCCCGTATCCGCCCACCCGGGCCGCATGCGGTTCCAGATGAGTGGGAGGCACGGGGTTACCGTCCTCCACCTCGATCCGCACACCGTCCCCGGTGTCCTGCAGCCGGAGCAGCACAGTGCCCTCGCCATACAGCACGGCGTTGGCCACCAGCTCGGAGGCGATCAGCTCCACCGCTCCCGGGTCGCGGTCCCAGGAGGTGCACGCCTCGGCCACCAGCTTGCGTGCGCGCCGCACCGAGTCCGTGGCCGGCGCCAGCCGCCACCGGCGGTACCTGCCCCGGCGCCCCAGCCCGGCCTCGGGACTGGGCACCCGGATCACCACCACGGCGATGTCGTCCTCTGGCGGATCGGCGAACTGGCGCAGCACCTGCTCGCCCACTCCGGCCGCATCGCTCTCCCCTGCGGCGGCGAGCAGCGTCTCACCCAGGCGAGCGACGCCGTCGTGCACAGGGCGGTTCCGGCGCTCCACCAGGCCGTCGGTGTACAGCACCAGCACATCGCCCGGCTCCAACGGCAGCTCGGCGGTGGAGCGGGGGCCGTCCCCGAAGCCCATCAACCGGCCGCGTGCGCCGCTCATCTCGATGAGCTCACCCGCGGAGACCACGAGCCCCGGCAGGTGGCCGGCGCTGCTGTAGCACAGCGTCCAGTTGCCGGGGGTGTCCGAGCTCGGCTGCAGCGTGGCATACACCAGCGACGCCGGACGGCGGATCCGCATACTCTCCACCATGCCGTCCAGCCGGGAGAGCACGGTGCCCGGATCGTGCAGCTCGCTAGCGAAGGTGCGCAGCACCGAACGGAGCTGCCCCATCGCGGCAGCCGCCTCCACGTCATGGCCGACGACGTCCCCCACGACGGCGCCGATCACCTCCTCGCCGAGATGCACGACGTCGTACCAGTCCCCACCCACCTGGGCATGTTCGGCGTTCGGGGAGTAGTACGTCCACACGTCCAGGGAGTCGATGTGGTCCAGATCGGGCAGCATCGCCCGTTGCAGAGTCTCCGCCAACAGGTGCTCACCCTCAACAAGTCGCGCGTGGTCCATCGCCAGGCCCACCCGGCGGGCGGTGGACTCCAGCAGGAGGTCGGACTCCTGGGCGGCCAGCCGTTCACCGGGTTCGATCACCGCCATCAGCCCCAGCACACTGCCCCGGCCCTGCAGCGGGACCACGACCGCCTCCCGGCGGAGGTCCGGTCCGCGCTCAGTAGCGGCGTTGATCAGGTCCGCCAGCTGCTGGCTGGCGGACCCGGGCAGGTACACCGCGTCCAGGTCCAGCCGGACTCGGCGCATCGGGGCGGTCACCAGCAGCTGGCCGACGGGGTCCTCCTCGTCGGAGTAGGTGATCCCCCGTCGCGGGCGGCGCACATGGGCCGACATGGCGCTGTCCAGCCCGGTGATCGGACGCAGCACGGAGTCCTCGGCGAAGAAACCGCACCAGGCGTACACCAACTGGCTGAGGACGCGGGAGATCACGGTGAGGGCGTCGGCATCCTCACCTTCGTGGATCACGTCCGAGACCCTGGCCAGGGCCTCCATGGTGCGCCGGGAGCCGTGCACCAGCTCCTGCACATCGGTGCGCACCGGTTCCGGCGGACCGCTCTGCACAAAGACGAACCGTCGGATCACCCCATCGACCTCCCGTGGGGTGACCACGGCGTCGAGAATGATCTCGTGCCCGTCCGCGCGCAGCAGTGGAACCGTGAGCGGAAAGCTCGCACCGTCCACCGCGTGCTCGGCGATCTCGGCGAGCACCACCGACCGGTAGCCCGGGCTGATCAGCTCGCCGCGGGCGCGGCCCTGCCGGGCGGTGTATCCGGTGATCCGCTGGAAGGCGGCGTTCGCCCAGCGCAGCACTGGTCCGGACGGGGCCAGGTCCACCACAGCGACCGCGCGTTCCCCGTCGAGCACCACCTCGGCCGCGGCACTGCGTGCTGCCTCTCCGGCACTCGTCGACGCGCCGCCCGTGCTGGGCCTCAGTGCGGTGGTCGGGGGCTCCTCGGCACCCCATGAGGGCTCCGCGGCATCCGATGAGGCGGAGTTGTTCATCACCGCGCCCTCCATCGTCTACGGTGTGACCTAGGAGGGGACCTCGCGCGGGCGTGAGGTCCCCGTACCCCCTCAAGGAGGCCCGATGCCAGACGGTAACAGTTCCGGCACACACGTGCCGCGCGAGTCGAACGGCGCCGGGTCCGTGCACACACTGCTGGACCCGGACCGCACCCGGTTGGTGCTCTCCGGGGAGATCGACGTCGCACTCACCGACGAGCTGACCGACGCCGTGACCGATGCCGAGGCCGCCGGGCTGCCGGTCCAGGTCGACGCCCGGCACGTGACCTTCATGGACTCCTCCGGCATCGCTCTGCTGGCTCGTCTGGCGAACCGTACCCCGGGCCGGTTGAGCCTGATCAAGCCGCCGGATGTGGTGCGGTTCCTACTGGACGTCACCCGGATCGGCGACCTGGTGGACGTGGTCGAAGGCGACCAGGACGTCCGGGAGAACTGAGCAGCACCGGCAGCAGTCGGCGGGGTGCAGCGCCCGGGACGCCCCCGGGGGGTCGTCGGGACGCCTCGGGTCAGCCGGCCAGGTGCCCGAACCGGGGTTCCAGCTCCTGCCACGGGCCGACGGCGGCCACGCGACCCTCGGTGAGCACCACCACCCGATCAGCGAGAGCGAGTGCGGCCCGCTTGGCCGTCGCCCCGATCACCGTGGTCCGGCGCTCGCGCAGCGCGGCCCACAGCTCGAGCTCGGTGGCGGCGTCCAGCGCGCTGGAGACGTCGTCGGCGAGCAGCAGCTCGGCGTCGGTGGCCAACGCCCGGGCGAGCGCCATCCGCTGCACCTGCCCCCCGGAGAGCCGCACTCCCCGGTGCCCGACCAGTGCGTGGACGCCGCCCGCTGCCGTGATGTCCTGCGTCAGCCGGGCATCGGCGATCGGACGGTCGAGGCCGCGCTCGTGCCCGAGCGCGATGTTGTCGGCGAAAGTACCGGACAGCACCCGTGGCACCTGGGCGACGTGCGCCACCTGCCCTGGACGCAGGAAGGTCTCGGGGTCGGTGACCTCCCGGCCGTTCCAGCTGATCACCCCGTGGTGGCTGACCAGGCCGGCGAGCGCGCCGAGCAGGCTGGACTTGCCGGAACCGACCTGCCCGACGAGCAGTACCAGCTCCCCGGCGGCCACGGTGAGGTCGACCTCCTCGGCACCGATCGTGCCGTCGTCGTGCAGTGCGCTGACGCCGGCCAGGCGGAGCTCGTGCAGCTCCTGACTCTCCCCCGGCGGCGGTTCGGGCGCCGCACCGGTGAGCAGGTCCACCTCCGGTGCTCCGTCCATCAGGTCCACGCCACCGGCGAAGGAGCTGGTGGCCCGCTGCCACGAGCGGGTCCCCGGCGCCTCGGTGATCACCGAGCCGGCGACGATACCGAACCAGCCGAAGCCGTTCACCGCGTTCGCCACCAGTAGTGCTGTGGCCAGGCCCCACCAGCCCCAGAGCACGGCGGCCCAGGCGACCACCACACCGGCCTGCACCATCACCACCGGCACTCCGTGCAGCACGGCCTGGACCCGGTGCTCACGCACGGCGGCGTCCACCCGACCGGAGTCGACCGCGCGCAGGTGGGCGTGGACCGCCGGGGTCGCGCCCGCGAGCTTGATCGTGCGGGCCGAGTCCAGTGCGGAGACCAACGCCCGGCCGAAGTCTGCACGCGTGTTGGCTGCCGCAGTGGCCGACCGGCCGGCCACCGGGCGCCCGAGGCTGGAGGCCGCCGCCGAGGCACCCATCACTGCCAGCAGCACGGCACCGGCCAGCCAGGTTCCGCCGAGCAGGGCGGTCACGACCGTGATCACCAGACCGTTGATGAAGTCGACCCACCGGTCGGCGTACCGGGCGTACCGGTCCGCATCCATGGTGCGGGCCACCACCTCCCCGGGTGGGGTGCGCGGTAGCCGGTGCTGCGTGGTCTGCCCGAACAGCACGGTCATCCGGGTCCGGAGCAGCACCTCGATCCACCAGCGCGGGTAACGCCAGACGGCGTCGGCGAGCACCAGTGGCGCCGCGAGCAGGGAGACCACCAGGGCCAGCAGCCACCAGAGCACCGGTCCGGACTGCTGCAGCCGCACCACCAGCTCACCCCAGACGAACCCGGTGAGCGCACCCTGGGCACCGAGCACTGCGGCGAGCAGGAACCCGACAGCACCGCCGACACCCCAGGTGGGCCGAACGAGGAGCGCGCGGGCGATGCCCCGGGCCAGGCTCGGCCCGGTGCCCACCTCCGGACGTTGCGGTGGCGGACCGGACCGCCGCCGGTGCCCCACTTCGACCGGCGCACCGGAATCCGCCGCGCTACCGCCCCCGGCCGCGCCACCATCCGCGGCCACAGCACCATCCGCGCTGAGACCAGCGTCCAGGGGCCGGCCACCCTCGGCAGCGTTCGCCGCCTCGAGCAGGCGCTGGAAGTGCCCCGGGGTGGCCGCCAGCTCCCGCCGCGGCCCGTGCTGGACGATCCGCCCGGCCTCGAGCACGGCCACCTGTTCGGCCCGTTCGGTGGTGGACAGCCGGTGGGCGATCAGGATGCCGGTGCGCCGGCGCAGCAGGCGGTCCGCAGCGGCGACCACGCGGCGTTCGGTCAGCGGATCCATCCGGGCGGTGGCCTCGTCCAGCACCACCACGCTCACGTCCCGCACCAGGAGCCGGGCGAATGCCACCAGCTGTTCCTCCCCGGCGGAGAGGGTGGTCCCGCCGGCTCCGAGCGCCGTATCCAGTCCGTGCGGCAGACCCGCCACCCAGTCGGTCAGCCCGAGCTCGGCCACAGCTGCCTGCACCCGCGCGCGGGGGTAGTCCTGGAACAGGGTGATGTTCTGCTCCAGGGTGCCGGCGAGGATGTCGGTGCGTTGGCTGACCACACCCACGGCGGCCCGGAGCTGGTGCAGGTCGAGCTCGCGGACGTCCGTGCCGCCGAGGAACACCGCCTGCTCCGGCGGCTCGACGGCGCGGGAGAGCAGCGAGGCGAGGGTGGACTTTCCGGAGCCGGTGCGGCCGACCAGCGCGATCGTGTGCCCGGCCGGGACGTACAGGTTCACGTCCTGCAGGGCGAACGTGCCCTCGTCGTAGGTGAAGTGCAGGTTCCGCAGCTCCACGTCCACCCCGCCCTCGGCGAGGTGGGCACCGCCTTCCGGCTCGGGCGGTGAGGAGAGCAGCTGCCGCAGCCGGATCAGCGCACCCATACCCGCCTGCAGCTCCGGTAGCTGTTCGGCGACCTGCTCCACCAGGCCGACGAACGTCGTCGTGACCAGGAACAAGGTGACCAGCCGCGCGATCGACATCCCATCGACGAGCACCAGGGCAGCACCGGTGACCGCGATGGCGACCAGCAGGGCGTGCAGCAGCACACCGGCTCGACGCAGCAGCCGAGCCTCCAGGTGTTGCACGACGGCGAACTTCTCGTGCACCCGGGCGGAGAGCTCGGCCAGGCGGCGGACCACGAACGACTGGCCCAGGCTGGTGCGCAGGTCGTCCCTCCCGGCGATGCCCTCCTCCAGGACGGCGGCGTGATCGGTCCAGGCGATCTCCTCGACCACCTTGCTCTGTGCGATCGGGCGCAGCAGGGGCCGGATCAGCCAGAAGGTCACCGCAGCGATCACCGGGAACATCGCGAACGCCGGCCACCAGGTGAGCCCGGCGACCAGCCACATGGGCAGCACTGCAAAAACGGCGCGCATCATGTGCCAGCCCTGCAGCCGTACCAGTGTGCCCACCTCGTGGGTGTCGTCGTCGACCCGGTCGAGGATCTCCCCCACAGCCTGCCCGGACAGAGTGGCCAGCGGTTGGTGCAGTGCGGCCGTGAGCAGGTCCTGGCGCAACCGGCCCTCGGCGCGGTCCACCACTGTGGCCCAGATGATTCGGCCGGCCGTGTCCGCCAGCGCCGCACCGACCACGGAGAGTGCGAGCAGCAGCACCAGCGCCGCGGTGGGGTTCTCGGCGATCCGGCCGGCCACCACAGTGCCGTAGGTCTGCCCGATCGCGGCCGTCGCGCTCCCGAGCAGCGCTACCGCGGCAGCGGGCCGGCGCAGCCGCCGCCAGTCCACCCGGCGGGCGGGGTCGCTGGCCACCTGCGCGGTCGGCGCAGTGGCGGCAGGAGTGCGGGTGGCGGTTGAGGTCATAGCGGATCAACTGTAGAGAAGCCCACCGACACTCGTCGCCACAATTTCGGCACGGCCGTGGTCCCACACCGGAGGGTCCAGGCGGGCGGAAGGCCTCCCCACGACGACGGCGACCGGACCTGTCCAGGACCGGTCGCCGTCGTCGAACGGGAAGATGCGGAATCAGCCGATCTTCTGGCCGGCGGAACGCAGCCGCTCAGCGGCCTCCACCAGCCGGGTGGCCATCCCGGCCTCGGCGAGCTTGCCCCAGGCGCGCGGGTCGTAGGCCTTCTTGTTGCCCACCTCGCCGTCCACCTTGAGCACACCGTCGTAGTTGGTGAACATGTGCGTGACCGCGGGACGGGTGAACGCGTACTGGGTGTCGGTGTCGATGTTCATCTTGATCACCCCGTTGTCCACGGCAGTGGCGATCTCCTCCCCCGTGGAGCCCGAACCGCCGTGGAACACCAGGTCGAACGGCTTGTCCTTGCCCACCTCGGCCCCGACGGCGCTCTGGATCTCGCCAAGGATCTCCGGGCGCAGCTTCACGTGGCCGGGCTTGTACACCCCGTGCACGTTGCCGAAGGTGAGCGCCGTCAGGTAGCGCCCCTTCTCGCCGGTACCCAGCGCCCGAACTGTGGCCAGGCCGTCCTCCACGGTCGTGTACAGCTTGTCGTTGATCTCGTTGGCGACGCCGTCCTCCTCGCCACCGACCACGCCGACCTCGATCTCCAGCAGCGTGCGGGCAGCCTGGGAGAGCTCGAGGAGCTCCTCGGCGATCACCAGGTTCTCCTCCAGCGGGACCGCGGACCCGTCCCACATGTGCGACTGGAACGAGGGGAGCTTGCCGGCCCGCACCTGCTCCGCCTCGAGCGCGAGCAGCGGGCGCACCCAGCTGTCCAGGTTCTCCTTGGCACAGTGGTCGGTGTGCAGTGCCACGGTGATGGGATAGTTCTTCGCCACCTCGGCGGCGTAGGCGGCCAGCGCCATCGATCCGGCCACCCGGTCCTTGATGGTGGAGCCGGACGCGTACTCCGCGCCACCGACGGACACCTGGATGATGCCGTCGCTCTCGGCTTCGGCGAATCCGCGCAGTGCGGCCGTGAGCGTCTGGGAAGACGTGACATTCACGGCGGGGTAGGCGAAGGAACGCTCCTTCGCCCGGTCGATCATCTCGGCGTAGACCTCGGGGGAAGCAATACCCATGGAAGTTCTCCTGCAGAAGGCTGTGTGCTGTCGCCCCAGTCTCCCACGAGTACGACAGAGCTCCGCCGCCGGGTGATAGGCCCGACGGCGGAGCTCGACTGTCTCTGCGCTGCTGCGCTGGTCAGATCACCAGTTCAGGCGCTCCTCGGGCAGATCGTCCACATCGAGGGAGTCCCGGCCGCCGGCGCCGAGGTTGCCGGAGTCGAGGGTCTCGTCCTCGTCCTCCAGCAGGTACGGGTCCAGGTCTCCGCCGCGGCGCTTCTTCTTGGCACCGCCGGCACCGCCTGCGCCGCCG
>DXBY01000283.1 GCA_019116305.1 Candidatus Ruania gallistercoris
GGCGAGCACCGTTCCGTCGTACTGGGCCAGGGCGTGCTGCAGTGCCTCGGCCGAGACGAGGTCCAGGTTGTCGGGAGGTTCGTCCAGGAGCAGCATGGTCGCGCCACCGAGCTCGAGCAGCAGGATCTGGAAGCGTGCTTGCTGCCCCCCGGAGAGGGAGTCGAACGTCTGGTGCGCGGCGCGGGCGAGCTCATAACGCGCCAGGGCACGAGAGGCGTCCTCGCGCGGCATCCCGCTGCGGTGATCGTCACCACGGTGCAAGATCTCCAGCAGCGTGCGGCCGATCAGGTCGGGACGACCTCGGTTCTGCGCGAACCAGCCCGGCCGCACGCGTGCCCCGAGCTTTGCCGCGCCGGTGTGCGGTACAGGTTCGATCACCAGGTCGGTCACCGGTGCGTGCTCCGGTCCCGGATCGCTGCCGCCGGCAGCCAGCAGCCGGAGGAAGTGGGACTTGCCGGAGCCGTTCGAGCCGAGCACCGCGATCCGGTCGCCGTACCAGGCCTCCAGGTCGAACCGGCGCATCAGTCCGGTCAGCTCCAACCCGGAGCAGACCAGCGCCCGCTTCCCGGTGCGGCCGCCGCGCAGCCGCATCGCCAGCTGTTGCTCCTGCGGCTGCTCCTGCGGCGGGCCCTCCTGTTCGAACCTGGCCAACCGGGTCTGTGCCGCGCGGTAACGGGAGGCCATGTCGGAGTTGTAGGCCGCCTTCTGCTTGTACATCTGCATCAGCGCGCGCAGCTTGGCGTGCTCCTCGTCCCAGCGGCGGCGCAGCTCCTCCAGCCGGGCGAACCGTTCACGCCTGGCCTGGTGATAGGTCTCGAAGCTGCCGGGGTGGGTCCAGGTGGTGCTGCCCGCCCCGCCGAGCTCGAGGGTGACGATCGCGGTGGCGGTGCGGGCGAGCAGCTCCCGATCGTGGCTGACGTAGAGCACGCCCTTGCTGGTGGCCTGAAGCTGGTCTTCGAGCCACCGCTTGCCGGGGACGTCCAGGGAGTTGTCCGGCTCGTCCAGGAGCAGCAGGTCGTCCGGACCTTGCAGCAGGGCCTCGAGCACCAGCCGTTTCTGCTCGCCGCCGGAGAGGGAGGCCACCGGTCGGTCGCGGCACTCCACGAACGGTAGGCCGAGCGCGGCGACGGTGCAGCTGTCCCAGAGCACCTCCACGTCGTATCCGCCGGCATCGCCCCATGCGGTGACCGCGGCGGCGAACGCCAGCTGCGACTGGGTGGTGCCCCGCTGCTCCATCGCCACCTCGGCTCGGGCCAGGCGGGCTGCGGCGTCCCGGATCGGGGCCGGCGCGACCGAGAGCAACAGCTCGGCCACGGTTCCTCCGGTGAGGAACTGCCGCATCACGCCGAGCGTGCCGGAGCGCGCCACACTCCCGGCGTCGGCAGCCAGTTCCTTGGTGATGATCCGCAGCAGGGTGCTCTTGCCTGCACCGTTCGCACCGATCAGTGCCACCCGGCCGCCGTCGCTCACCCGGAAGGAGGCATCGTCCAGGAGCGGCCGTCCGTCCGGGAGGGTGTAGGTCACCCCGGCGATGTCCAAATGAGCCATACCGCCGAACCTATCGCGCTAGGGACAGGGAATATCTCCCACCATCATCGGTACCCTGGCAGGCACGATTCACGACGAGGGGATGGGGCACGATGGCGGCCACCGGAGGGGACCGGATCTCGGCTGCGCAGGCGATGTTGACCACCAGGGTCGACCCGGCGCGCGTAGTCACGGCAGGAGCTGAGCTCGCTGCGGCAGCAGCGGTGTGGAGCGGAGCAGTGCAGCACCAGCCGGCACTGGTGGTGCGGTGCGGCAGCACCGGTGACGTGCAGCATGCTGTGCGCACGGCTCGGGAGTGCGGCCTCCCGCTCTCGGTCCGCGCGCGTGGGCACGACTGGACCGGCCGTGCGATCCGCCCGGGCGGCTTGGTCCTCGACCTCCGGGACCTGCACGCGGTCACAGTCCACGACGGCGTCGCTACTGTGGCGGGCGGCGCCAGTGCCGAGGATGTCGCCGTGGCCGCCGACCGGTACGGATTGGCCGTGGCCGCCGGCACGGTGGGTGCGGTCGGGATGGTCGGTTTCACCCTGGCCGGCGGTTACGGTCCGCTGTGCGGTCGGCTCGGTCTGGCCGCGGACAACCTCCTGGCTGCTCAGGTGGTGCTCGCCGACGGCCAGGTGGTCCACGCCGGTCCGGACGGGGATTCCGATCTCCTCTGGGCGTTGCGGGGCGGCGGCGGGAACTTCGGTGTGGTCACCTCGATGGAGCTGGCGCTGCATCCGCTTCCTGAGCTGCTGGTGGGCTCGTTCCGGTTCGCCCTGGAGGAGGCCGAGCAGGTGTTGGCCCGCCACGCCGAGCTGATTCGCACGGCCCCGGAGGACCTCACCGTGATCCTGGCGATCGTCCCCGGCCCGGAGGGCGAGCCGGTGATCGCGGTCTCGCCCACGTGGTGCGGCCCTGACCCGGACGGCCACGCCGCAATGGCGGAGGTCGCTGCGCTGGGCACGCCACTGGGGAGCAAGGTTGCGGCGATGTCGCCGCTGGCCAGGTTGCGCCAGCTCGACGGCGCCTTCCCTGACGGCGAGCACTACGAGATTCGTACCCGCAGCCTCGCGACGTTGACGCCGGCCTCCACTGCGACTCTGCTCGAGGCTTACAGCGCCCGCAGGAGGACCACCTCGTTCCTGAACCTCCAGCACTTCCATGGCATGGCCACCCGCCCGGGCCTCGGGGACACCGCCTTCGGCCGGCGCGAGGGCCACCTGATGGTGGAGATGATCGAGCGTGGCGGGCCGCTCTCCTCCTGGCCGAAGGAGACCAGCGCCGCCCTGGCCGAGCACGCCTTGCCCGGCGGCTATCCGAACTTCTTCGGCGCCGACGATTGCGAGCAGGCCGACGCCGCCTACGGGTCCAATACCGGCCGCCTGCTGGAGATCAAGCGCCGTCTCGACCCGGATGGGGTGTTCCAGGCGACCCCGCTGCCGGCTGCGGATGATCTCTCGAGCTGAGGCGGGACGGGTTGTTCGCGGCGCAGCCGCCCCGGATCAGTGCGTGGTCACCATTTCGCGGCCAGCGCCTGGGTTCGGGTCTGCTCCACCTGGTCGTACGGCATCGCTGCCGGGACATCCGCTCCGGTGCGGTAGCCCTCGACTGCTGCCAGGGCCTGGGTGATCGCGGTGCGGAACAGTAGGGAGCCGGTGCTGACCCGTCGGACACCGAGGTCCCGCAGGCGTCGCAGCGGCAGCTGGGCGAGGAGGTTGAGCGGTATGTCCCCGAGTGCGCCCACCAGGCTCTCGATCAGGGGCTCGTCTCGCAGCCCGGGGACGAAGACGCCGTCGGCGCCCGCGTCGACGTACGCCGTGGCTCGGCGAAGCGTCGACTCCGGGCTGATCTGGAGCCAGTACGTGTCGATGCGCGCGTTGACGAACAGCTCTGGTGCGGCGGCTTTGACGGCGGAGATTCGCTCGCACTGGTCGTCGATGGATTCCAGGTGGTCGCCGCGTCCGTCCTCGATATTGATCCCGGCCACCCCGATGATGGTCAGCTCAGTGGCGAGCTCGGCAGGGTCGAGTCCCCATCCCGCCTCGACGTCGACTGTGACGGGGACCGGCAGGCGGACCAGTGACCGCGCGAGTGTGAGCGTCTCGGCGGAGGTAGCGGCGGCTGCGTCTGGCAGCCCGTGCGCGGCGGCGACGCCGAGGCTGGTGGTACCGATCGCCTGGTGCCCCTGCTGCACCAGGGCAGCCGCCGAGGCGAAGTCCCACGCGTTCGGCAGCAGCAATGGCTCATCAGCGTGGTGCAAGCCTTTGAACCGGCTGGCGCCGGCCAGCATCGCTGCTGCGTGCGTCTCCCCGGGACATGCGTGTCGCCCGGCACCAAAGGGTGCGTCCGCCAGGTCCACGAGCACCTCGTGTCCCGACGGGGCTGCGCGACGGGTGTGGGGCACAGGCGGGTGCCCGCCGCGGATCGCGGACCGGGTCGCGGCGCAAGCCTGCACCAGGAGTCCGATCACGGCGGCAGTCTCCTCGTCCCACTGACCTCCTACTGTCGCCACGAGGCGAGCCACCGCCGCGTCGGCCTCTGGTGTAATCCGCTCGTGTGGCTGGTAGCTGACTGCGACAACCTCGACGTCGCGCGCGACCTGGCGCGGCAGCCCCAGCGCTGCCGCCAGACTCGCCACCGGATGGCCCGGTCGGCGGAGGTTCTCCGGCGGGACTGCGTCAAGGAGGCGGATCGTGATCCGTCGTCGCCGTTCGTGGTCGGAGCCCTCGGAGAAGCGCACGACGTGGGACCTCAGCCACGCGATCCCCGCCGACCCGGGTGACACCTGAGGAACTGTGAAGCTCGGATCGTCGAGTATGTCCATCGGACCAGTGTGCTGCCGAGATAGTTCGGCGGACACCGAAACGTCACCACTGGATACTGGTGCTGATGACGGCAGAGAACCTTGCGGCAGTGGCGAGTGCACTCGCAGATCCGACGCGTGCGCGGATGCTGGTCGCGCTGATGGACGACCGTGACTGGCGGACGGCGCGGGAGCTGGCGCAGACCGCTGGTGTCGCCGCCTCGACGGCCACCGGGCATCTGCATCTCTTGGTCAGCCTGGGGCTGCTGTCCGAGCGACGAAGGGGCCGCCACCGGTACGTGCGCCTGGCCGGAGCACACGTTGCTGAGGTGATCGAAGCGGTCGCCGCCCTCGGGAACCGGCCCGCCGCGCCCGTGCGCGGTCTGCGCGATGCTTCCGCCCGGGCAGCACTGGCCCGCGGCCGCACTTGTTACGACCACCTCGCCGGCGCCCTCGGTGTCGCCATCACTGACGCGCTCGTGCATCAGGGCCAGCTGGATCCGGAGTCGCTCGGGCTGACACCTTCCGGAGAGCGGTGGCTCACCGAGGCTCTGGAGTCTCCGTTTCAGCCGGGCCGGCGCACGCGGGCACGATCGTGTCTGGACTGGACCGAGAGGCGACCGCACCTTGCGGGAGCCGCCGGGGCGCACATCTGTGCCGTGTTCCGCCACCAGGACTGGGTGCAACCGGCCCGGCACAGCCGCGCAGTGGTCCTGACCCCCGCCGGCGGGAACGCGTTGCGACGGCTGTTCGGTGAGCAGATGGCTCTCGACTGGTCATTCAGTTGATTGCAGCGGGGACTGCCCGATCTCGCGTGCGTAGGGCAGCAGGGAGACTGCTGCACCGGAGGGGGCGACATCGCGGACCTGCGCTCCGCGGGTGAAGCCGGCCTGTTCGAGCACTCGCTGGGACGCCACGTTCTCCGGCCCTGTGCGGGCGGTGAGTCGGGTGAATCCGCTACCTCGCGCGAAGGTGGCGGCAAGGCAGAGCGCGGCACCGGCGAGCCCTCGTCCTCGATGAGCAGGGTGCACCCAGAACCCCACCTCGACCGCATCCGCCTCGATGCCGAACAACACCAGGCTGCCCGCGAACGCGTCCGTATCCGGGTCGGCGATCGTCAGCACCGCGAGGTCGCCGCGCCGCAACCCGGCACCGATCTCGCCCTGGATCAGAGTGGTGACCGAGGCCTCGGTGTACTCCGGTTCGGGCAGGTGCGCGAACTCCCGGACCGACGGGTCGGCGGTTCCCGAGGCGTACGGGCCCGCGTCGCTGAGGGACATCGCACGCAGGACCGCACGGTCGTTGCGAAGCGGAAGAAGCGTGGCATCCAACATGGCGACAAAACTAACATAGATCGGTTATGGTGCAGGATGTGAGCTACTGGGACCATCGCAAACCCGTCCGCAGAACCCGTGCGGTGGATGTGGACGAGATCGCGCGGATCGCCGTCGAACTCTTGGACGGCGGCGGTCTGCGCGCGCTGACCCTTCGCGCTGTCGCACACCAGCTGGACGTCGCCCCCGCGAGCCTCTACTCCCGGGTGACCGCGGTCGAGGATCTGTTCGACCTCGCACTCGACCGGGCACTCGGCCTGGATCCGGAGGTACAGGCCGCCACGGCGGGCGCGGAGGTGCTCGATCTGATGCACGCCTATTACCGGCACCTCGTTCAGCACCCGTGGGCCTGCCAGGTGATCGCCATGCGGGCCCCTCGCGGGCCGCACTATCTGCGCCTGTCCGAGCGGCTGTGCGTCCTGCTCGCCGAGGGCGGCTCGACCGACCCTCTCGGTGACGCCTACGCTCTGTCGAACTTCGTCATCGGCAGCGCGACCACCACACCGACGGCCGGGAGCGAGCAAGCCGCCGCCGTCGACACCGATATCGCCCCTCTGTACGCCTCTCTGCACGCCAGCCACAACATGGATGCCGAGGCGATCCTCCACGCGGGACTGCGCGCCCTCCTGCGCAGGTAGTCACGTTCGCGACGGCTTGCACCACCGATCTCAGCCACCCTGACCGGCCCGGCCCGGCGACACGGGAGCCGTCAGCCCGGGATCCTGTGGCGCCGGATACCGCACGGCTGCGGGAAAGCAGCGCAGCAGGGCGGCGAGCCGTTCGGCGTCGCCCGCTACCTCGGCGCCTGCCCGCTCGACGGCGTCGTGCAGCGCTTCCCCGGCGAACACCAGATCGCGCAATGTCGCCGCCTCCAGCACGGTCAGGCGCGCCTCCGGTTCGGCGTGCTCACCGCGCGCCAGCTCGAGGCGCCCGCCAGCAACGGTGGCGCGGAACCGGTCGCCCGCGACGTCCAGCTGGCAGCGCAGGGACAGCTCACCCGCCAGTTCCGGATCGAAGGTCGCGCGCAGGGCGAACAGTAGCGCGTCGACGCTGAGTTCCGCGCCACCCTCGGGCAAGGGCGCGCGGCTGCCCCAGTGGGCGAGCGCGCGGAGCACGGGCTCCAGTTCCTGCCCGCGCTCGGTGAGCTCGTACACGGCGGCGGGCGCTGGCGGTCCCAGGCGCCTTCGCCGCACCAGCCCGTCGGCTTCGAGCTCGCGCAACCGCTGCGCGAGGACGTTCTGGCTCATCTGCGGCAGCCCGCGGTGCAGATCGGAGTAGCGCTTCGGGCCGAACACCAGCTCCCGCACGACGAGCAACGCCCACCGCTCGCCGACAGCGTTCAGCGCTCGCGCGATGCCGCAGGGGTCGCCGAACAGCCTCTTCTTGCTCATGTCTTCCAGTGTACTTGCCAAACAGGTGTTTCTACTCCTATATTAGGAGCATCAACTCTGTGACCTCCGCCACAGCACCGTCATCGGCAACACACCGCACGACGACGGGCCCGGTGGCCCTGTCGGCGGCGGTCTCGACAACGGAACGCAGAACGCCCCGTTCGCCGAGGCGCTCGCCGCGCGCCGCACCGTACTCAACTCCCGATACCGGCCCGACGTGCAAGCGATGGAGGGGAGCAGCCCACGTCACTCAATCCTGGTCGACATGCTCCGACGGTGACGGCTACGCATCGAGAAATGGAGAGAAGCAGTGAACGAGATGACACGTCGTGTGACGTCCGCCGACGGTACGAGGATCGCCTACGACCGGAAAGGCACTGGCCCGGCGGTGATCCTCGTCGGCGGCACCCTCGACGACGGCGCCGAGAACGCGCCGCTGGCCCGACTCCTCGCCGACCACTTCACGGTCTACAACTACGCACGCCGCGGCCGGGGCGCCAGCGGCAACACACCGCCGTACAGCCTGGAGCGGGAGCTGGAAGATCTCGACGCGCTGATCGCGACAGCCGGCGGATCAGCACACGTGTACGGCGCCTCATCGGGCGGCGCCCTCGTGCTGGAGGCAGCAGCGGCAGGCTCGGCGATCGACAAGATCGCGACATGGGATGCGCCGTACGCGATCGGGGACGACCTGCGGCCGAGGTTCACCCAGTACCTCGCCGATACCCGCGCGGCGCACGAGCGCGGGCGGGACGAGGAGATGCTGGAGCTGTTCGTGAGGCTGACCGGCGGACCCGACGTGGACATCGCCGCTGGCAAGCAGCACCCGTTCTGGGCCATGTCCGTCGCGCTCGCCCACACGCTCGTCAAGGACGCCGTGGTCGTCAACGACTACGAGATCCCCACGGACCGACTCGCCCGGATCACGCAGTCGGTCCTGGTGATCACCGAGGGTCCGATCACCGAGCCCCAGATGGCGGCCCTCCCGGCCGACTTCTTCGACCGCGCCGCGACAGCGATCACCGCTGCCACTCCACGAACCGAACGAGCCACGCTCGACGGGCAGGGCCACGTCGTCGACCCCGAGGTCATGGCCCGTGTGCTGACGACGTTCTTCGAGCGACCCGTCGACTGATCAGGTCGCAACCGTGGGTCGCTTCGGAACGCAGGCCCATCCGCGATGTCAGCATCGGTCGGTGAGCGGCGACTCCTGAGTTCCGGAGTCTCGGCACGCTCGGCAGCCGCGAATACCGGGACGGGTGCGCCAACGCAGGAGTATCTGATCCGGCACACGCTAGAGTCGTTCCTGGATCGGCTCACTCGCACCGCCCATGCCGAGGACTTCGTCCTCAAGGGCGGGATCCTGCTCGCCGCCTACGGCGTGCGGCAACGTCGTTGGTTTGAACAACGACCTTTGGTGGAAGCAATGGAGCGTTGCGGGAACAGGCGACCACGGGTCGAGAGGCTCGTTTCCGCGTGGAATCAAGGCATTCGTGGGGATGCCAACCCTGACGGTGAGGCCGATGACCCGTTGATCGGCGCGTCGGCGGAACCAAAGAAACGACCTCGAACACGCCTCACGAACGAGGAAGTGGACGCTATGCGAACAGCCCGCGCGCAAGGGGTGGGCGTGAACGCGCTCGCGCGACGGTTCGGAGTGCATCGAGGCACGGTGTGGGCGAAGACCCGGTGATTCTTCACCGCCGGGATGGGCGGTGTTGCATCCCCATGTAGATGCCGCCTTCTTCCAGTTCGCTCAGCATTTGACGGATTCGCTTGTCTCGCGTTTCGCGTCGCTTCGCCCGACCGATCCATGCAAGGTAATCGTTGCGCTGATAGGCCGGGCGGTCGTCGTAGGCTTCGCGTAGACAGTGCTTGGTGAGTGTGTCGGCGATGTCGTCTGGCATCTGTTGCTCGGGCCGTTGCAGCGTCATGACGCCTGCTCCGGTACGACGGCCAGCGCCTCGATTCCCACCAGGACGCCGGGCCTTGCGAGCGAGTGGACAGTGAGCACCGTGACTGCGGCGGGGTTCGCCCCCCATACCTCGAACGCCGAGGCGTACCCGGTGCCCACGTCGGCCCCAGCAGCGAGATAGATGCCGAGCCTGGCGACATGGCTCGCGTCTGCTCCCACCTCGGCAAGCACAGCCAGAATGTTCCGCAGAGCCTGCTTCGTTTGTTCGCCAAGATCGTCAGAGACGGGACTGCTGCACGGATAGGTGACAGGTTGTAGTCACGCCGCCAGTGCGACGGTCGTGTTCATGATGGTCTCGAACTCGATGGGCGTCAAACGGCCCAGGCGGGGTTGGCGCCTCCGGCGGTGGTAGGTCCTTTC
>DXBY01000284.1 GCA_019116305.1 Candidatus Ruania gallistercoris
TCCGGCTGATCGACATCCCCCGGCTGAACCTGGGGAACATCGAATGGTCGCTGGGGAACATGGCCGGCGCACTCAGCTCCGGGGCGTTCTGGGGTGCACTGGGCACCACAGCGGCCTATGCCACGTTCACCACCATCGGGGTGATCGGTGGCGGGGTGATCGTGGCGCTGGCGATGCGCAAACCCTTCCGCGGGCAGAACGTGGTGCGGGCGCTGTTCCTGGTGCCGTACGTGCTGCCGGTGATCGCCGGGGCCACCATCTGGCGCACCATGCTGAACCCGCAGTACGGGATCGTGAATGCGTTCGGGATGCAGGTGCTCGGCTGGGACGCCCCGATCGCGTTCCTGACCACCAAGTCCTTCGACGTGGCCGGCGTGGGCATCCCGCTGGCGCTGATCGTGGTGATCCTGTTCGAGATCTGGAAGTCCGCGCCGTTCACGTTTCTGTTCGTGACCGCCCGGCTGCAGAACGTGCCGGCCGAGCTGGAGGATGCCGCGGCGATCGACGGGGCGAACGCCCGCCAGCGGCTCACCCACATCGTGCTGCCGCAGCTGCGGACGGTGGTGATGGTGCTGTTGCTGCTGCGGTTCATCTGGTCCTTCCAGAACTTCAACGACATCTACCTGCTCACCCAGGGTGCCGGTGGCACCGAGGTGATGGCGGTGAAGGTGTTCAAGGAGCTGACCGTGCGGGCCGATGTGGGTAGCGCGGCCGCCTACGGGCTGTGCATGACGGCGATCCTGCTGGTGTTCGGCATCGGCTGGGCGTTGGCCAACCGGCGGAAGGAGGCGATGTGAGCACCTCGGTACGCAGAGAGTCCGGCGGGGTGAAGGCGCTGCGCGCGTCGATCATCATCATTACCCTGGTGCTGTCCATCGGCCCGGTGTTGTACGGGATCGTGCTCTCCGTGCGCCCTTTCGCGGCCGTGCTGAACGATCCGATGAACCTGCTCCCGGCACTGGGCGACCTGGACTTCAGCGCCTACACTGATGCGCTCAAGTCCACGGCCGACGGCGGTTACGGGCTGGGCGGGTTCCTGGTCAACTCGCTCATTCTTGCGCTGGGCACGGTGCTCGCCTCGATCCTGGTGAGCATCCTGGGCGCGTACGCCACCGCACGGATCCGGTTCTCCGGGCGGAGCGTGGGTAACGCGATCATCGTGGCGGTGTACATGTTCCCCGGGGTGGTGCTGGCGGTACCGCTGTTCGTGCTGCTCTCCCGCGCCGGGCTGACCGGCACACTGGTGGGGCTGGTGATCGTGTACGTGGCACTGACCGTGCCGGTCTCGCTTTACATGCTGCGCAACTACTTCATCGCCCTGCCCTCCTCGATCGAGGATGCGGCGCTGATCGACGGGTGCTCCCTGATGGGGGTGATCTGGCGGATCGTGCTGCCGATCGCGCTGCCCGGGATCGCCGCCACCGCGATGTACATGTTCATGATCGCCTGGAACGAGTACCTGTACGCGCTACTGTTCCTGGTGCAGTCCCGCGAGCTGTGGACCGCACCACTGGGGATCGCCCAGCTCACCGAGTTCGACACCCCGGTCACGGTCCTGCTCGCGGGCTCGATCGTGGTGACCATCCCGGTGGTGCTGCTGTTCATCTTCGCCCAACGGCTGCTGATCAGCGGACTCGCCTCCGGCGCAGAGAAGTGAGGACTCGATGACCGACCCGTCCCCCACCTGGCCGCAGGCCAGCCCGCTCGGCCTGGGCACCGAGGACCGCAACCCGGCCACAGTGCAGATCGACTCCCTCGACGCCCGGGGCGCGATCGAGGCGATCCTGGCCGAGGACCTGGTAGGTGTGCAGGCGGCGATCGGGGTGGCCGAGGCGCTGGCCGAGCTGGTGGAGGCTTGCGCGGAGCGGCTGCGGGCGGGCGGCAGGATCCACTACTTCGGTGCTGGGGCGTCCGGGCGGCTGGCGTTCATCGACGTGACCGAGTCCCGGCCCACGTTCGGCCTGGAGGACGTGTTCGTGTGGCACTTCCCCGGCGGTGCGCCGGCGCTGCTGGACTCGGCGATCGACGAGGAGGACGCCGAGGGCTCGGGCGCAGCCGAGGCAGGCGGCTTGGGCCCTTACGATGTCGCGATCGGGGTGACCGCCTCCGGTAGCACCGGGTATGTGCGCGGCGCATTGGCCGCCGCGCGGGAGCAGGGGGCGTTCACCGCGTTGATCACCAACCAGGCCGGTGCTGCGCTCTCCGGTGGGGTGGACCTGGCGATCGAGGCCGCCACCGGGCCGGAGGCGCTCACCGGCTCCACCCGGCTCAAGGCCGGCACCGCCACCAAGGTGCTGATCAATTCCTTCTCCACGGCGCTGATGATCGCCACCGGGCGCACCTGGTCGAACCTGATGACGCACATGCTGGCCACCAACACCAAGCTCGACGAGCGCGCGGTACGGATCCTGGTCATGGCGACCGAGGCGCCGGAAGCCGAGTGCCGGCAGGCGCTGGCCGCATGCGAGGGTGACCTGCCTGCGGCGCTGACGGTGATGCTCTCCGG
>DXBY01000285.1 GCA_019116305.1 Candidatus Ruania gallistercoris
GGGCAACATCCGCAAGTTCGACGACCAGGTCAAGGAGATCGCCGCGGCTGCCGCCGCAGCCGACGTCTCCCTGCGCATCGGCGTGAACGCCGGTTCGCTGGACAAGCGCCTGCTGGAGAAGTACCAGAAGGCGACTCCGGAGGCCTTGGTGGAATCCGCCGTCTGGGAGGCCTCGTTGTTCGAGGAGCACGGCTTCCACGACTTCAAGATCTCGGTCAAGCACAACGACCCGGTCGTGATGGTGCGTGCCTACGAGCTGCTCGCCGAGGCCGGGGACTGGCCGCTGCACCTCGGCGTCACCGAGGCAGGGCCCGCGTTCCAGGGCACGATCAAATCGGCGACGGCGTTCGGCGCCCTGCTCAGCCAAGGTATCGGGGACACGATCCGGGTCTCTCTCTCCGCCCCGCCGGTGGAGGAGGTCAAGGTCGGACTGCAGATCCTGCAGTCGCTGAACCTGCGCGAGCGCAAGCTGGAGATCGTCTCCTGTCCCTCCTGCGGTCGGGCGCAGGTGGATGTGTACAGCCTCGCCGACGAGGTGACCGCAGGCCTGGAGCACCTCACCGTGCCGTTGCGGGTAGCGGTGATGGGCTGTGTGGTGAACGGTCCCGGTGAGGCCCGCGAGGCGGACCTGGGCGTGGCCTCCGGGAACGGCAAGGGTCAGATCTTCGTCAAGGGCGAGGTGATCAAGACCGTGCCCGAGGCCGAGATCGTCCAGACCTTGCTTGCCGAGGCGAACCGGATCGCCGAGGGGATGGAGTCCGAGGAGTCCGGCCCGGTGGCGGTGACGGTCTCCTAGCACCGCCCGGGTGCGGCACAATCGCACCATGCCGTCGTGGCCGCGTCGTTCCCGGACCGCTCGCCCAGCCCCTGCGCTGGACGTGCAGGACGCGCGCGGACTTCCGGTGGGCGACGTGCGGGACTTCTGCCTGCAGGCCCCGGTGGATGCCGCGCTGCTCGGCGAGCACGTCGAAGCACTCGGCCGGTTCTCCTTCTACGGCGACCAGCTCTGGAGCGTCATGGCCGACGGACGTCTGCGCGGGTTGTGCTGGACGGGCGGGAACGTGGTGCCCTACCGGTTGCCCCCCGGTGGGGCGGACCTGGTGGCTGCTCGCCTGCAGGCCCGGCGGCGCCGGTACTCCTCCATCGTCGGGCCGGCCGAGGATGTGCTGCCGTTGTGGGCCCTGCTGGAGCCGGAGGCACCGCCACCGCGAGAGGTGCGCGCCGATCAGCCGTCACTGGCCATCACTCGGCCGCCGCTGGTCGCCCCGGACCCGCGGGTACGGCTCTCCGACCGGGCCGACCTGGACGTGCTGCTGCCTGCGTGCGTGGCGATGTTCACCGAGGAGGTCGGCTACTCCCCGTTGACCGCGGGGAACGGGTACGAGCGGCGGGTGCGCACCCTGGTGGAGTCCGGCCGGTCGCTGTCCTGGGTGGCGCAGACCGACTATGGCCGAGAAGTGGTCTTCAAGGCCGAGCTGGGTACGGTGGCGCTCGGTGTGACCCAGGTGCAGGGGGTGTGGGTGAATCCTCGCTACCGTGGCCGCGGGTATGCCGCCGCAGGGATGGCGGCCGTGGTCGCCTACGCCCAGCAGCATGTGGCCCCGACGGTCTCGCTGTATGTGAACGGGTACAACAGTGCGGCGCTCGCGGTCTACCGGAAGGTCGGTTTCACCCAGGTGGGCACCTTCGCCACCGTCCTGTTCTGACCCCCGTACCCCCGCACCCCTCCCGCCCCGACCCGGTGTGAATCGATTCACTCGTTACCGAGCGCAAGTGCTCGTGCCCTGCGGTACCGACTCAGCGACGCCGGTAACGAGCGCATCCAGGCCGGCGGGGGCTGAGGCGCGCGGCCGGCGGGGGCCGATCAGCGCAGCAGCCGGGACATCCGCCGGTCGGCGAGCACCTTGCCACCGGTCTGGCAGGTCGGGCAGTACTGCAGCGAGGAGTCCGCGAAGGACACCTCCGCCACGGTGTCGGCACACACCGGACACTGCTGCCCGGTGCGGCCGTGCACTGCCATCCCGGACCGTTTGGCATCCTTCAGCTCTGCTGCCGGCCGCCCGCTGGCTTCCTCGACCGCCCGCCGCAGCACAGTGGTGATCGCCTCGTGCAACACCTGCACCGCACCCTCGTCCAGTGTTGCCGAGATGGTGAACGGACTCATCCGGGCGGCGTGCAGGATCTCGTCGCTGTAGGCGTTGCCGATCCCGGCGATCACCGACTGGTCCCGCAGCACTCCTTTCAGCTGGGTGCGCCGAGCGGACAGGATCTGCGCCAGGGTCGCCACGGTGAAGGTCTCGGCGAGCGGGTCGGGACCCAGGGTCGAGAGCATCGGCACCTGCTCCGGATCGGTGACCAGGTAGGCCGCGAGCTTCTTCTTCGTCCCTGCCTCGGTGAGGTCGAACCCGGACCCGTCCTCGAAGCCGATCCGGAGCGCGATCGGGGACCGGCCGGGCCGCAGCTGCGTCTTCGGCAGTTCCTCGTACCACCGCAACCATCCCGCCCGGGCGAGGTGGAAGACCAGGTGGACTGCGCCGTCGCCGGACATCGGCTGGGCCACCAGGTCCAGCCACTTGCCGTGCCGTGCGGCGCGGGTGACCGTGGCGCCGAGCAGGTCCTCCAGCGGTGGGTCGAAGGTCTTCAATGCCTGGATCGAGGCCAGCCTCGCCACGCTCACTCGCAGTCCGCTCGTGCGCGCGGCGAGGAAGTCGACCAGTCCCTGCACCTCCGGCATCTCGGGCATGGCCCCAGTGTGCCACCACCCCCGCACCCTGCGGAGGTCGTCCGGTCAGGGGTGCGCCAGAGCGCACTCGCCACCGGACGGCCCGGCGGTGGGGTGGCAGCCGGGGGTGGGGTGGTGGTGGATAGACTGCCCGGGTGCTGATGCGGATGTCGTCCCTGTTCCTGCGGACCCTACGAGAAGACCCGGCCGACGCCGAGCTGCCCAGCCACCGCCTGCTGGTGCGCGCCGGCTACATCCGGCGAGCAGCGCCGGGGATGTACACCTGGCTGCCGCTCGGCCTGCGCGTCCTCGGCAAGATCGAGCAGGTCGTGCGCGAGGAGATGGCCGCAGCCGGCGCTCAGGAGGTGCACTTCCCCGCGCTGCTGCCGCGGGAGCCGTACGAGGCGACCGGCCGGTGGACCGACTACGGTCCCAACCTGTTCCGGCTCAAGGACCGGCGGCAGAACGACTACCTGCTCGCGCCCACGCACGAGGAGATGTTCACCCTGCTGGTCAAGGACCTGTACTCCTCCTACAAGGACCTACCGGTCACGCTGTTCCAGATCCAGACCAAGTACCGGGACGAGGCGCGCCCGCGGGCCGGCCTGCTGCGCGGGCGCGAGTTCATCATGAAGGACGCCTACTCCTTCGATGTCGACGACGCCGGGCTGGAGCGCTCCTACCAGGTGCAACGGGACGCCTACGAGCGGATCTTCACCCGGCTCGGCCTGGAGTACGTGATCGTGGCGGCCACCTCCGGCGCGATGGGCGGGTCGCTCTCCGAGGAGTTCCTGTTCCCGACGCCGTCGGGGGAGGACACGTTCGTGCGCTCGCCGGGTGGTTATGCCGCCAATGTCGAAGCCGCGCAGTCCGCGGTCCCGGAGCCGGTCGACGCCACGGGTCTGCCGCCGGCGGAGGTACGCGACACTCCCGACTCGACCACGATCGAGACCCTGGTCGA
The DNA here is from genome assembly GCA_019116305.1 of Candidatus Ruania gallistercoris. GTDB lineage: Bacteria > Actinomycetota > Actinomycetes > Actinomycetales > Beutenbergiaceae > Ruania > Ruania gallistercoris. The sequence continues at coordinate 3,684 of DXBY01000285.1, forward strand.
GCGCGCCAATGAGCTCTTCCCCCGACCGGACCGGCCCTGGTCGGCCGCAGACACGCTGAAGAACGTCGTGCTCGCCCTCACCCACGCCGGCGGCGACGAGGAGCTCGTGGTGGTCGGCCTGCCCGGAGACCGGGACGTGGACCTGGCTCGGTTGGAGGGTGCACTAGAGCCCACCCAGGTGGCCGCCGCCACCGATGAACAGATCGCCGCCCGGCCCGAGCTGGTCAAGGGGTACATCGGCCCGGCCGTCATCGGCCCGAACACCGCTGCCGGTGACGGCGAGGATCGCACCGCGCTGCGCTATCTGCTGGACCCGCGAGTGGTGCCGGGCACCAGCTGGGTCACCGGCGCCGACCAGGAGGGCAAGCACGTCTTCGGTCTGGTCGCCGGCCGCGACTTCACCGCCGACGGCACCATCGAGGCCGCCGAGGTGCGTGCCGGGGACCCGGCACCGGACGGGTCCGGTCCGCTGGAGCTCGCGCGCGGTATCGAGATGGGGCACGTGTTCGCCCTCGGCCGCAAGTACGCCGATGCGCTCGGCCTGACCGTCCTGGACGAGAACGGCAAGACGGCGACGGTCACCATGGGCTCCTACGGCATCGGGGTCTCCCGCGCGGTGGCGGCAGTCGCGGAGAACACCCTGGATGAGAAGGGCCTGTCCTGGCCGGTGAACGTTGCGCCCTACCACGTGCATGTGCTCGCCACCGGGAAGGACACCGCGGTGTTCGAGACCGCCGAGCAGATCGCCGGCCAGCTGGACGCTGCCGGGATCGAGGTGCTCTACGACGACCGGGTCAAGGTCTCCGCCGGGGTGAAGTTCGCCGATGCCGAGCTGCTCGGGATGCCCTACGCCCTGGTGGTCGGTCGGTCCCTGGCCGACGGGCTGGTGGAGATCCGGCACCGGGCCACCGGAGAGCGCGAGGAGGTCGCGCCGGAGGCGGCAGCCCCGCGGTTGCGCGAGCTGGTGCGGGGCGGCTGAACCAGTCACCCGGCCGTCCGCGGGCCCGGGTCGGCACCGGGACCGAGGGCTGTCAACCGGTCTGCAGCCCGGGGAAAGGGTCCTCGGCCGGTGGCGGTGCCACGGCCGCGGCAGACCGCGCCCAGGTGAGCAGCAGGACGCGGTCCTCCGCCGAGGCGGGACCGATCAGGGCCAGCCAGGCCGGCACCAGTTGCGCCCGCCAGGTTTCGATGGTCTCGTCCAGGTCCTCGCCGACGGCGTAGCTCACCTGGCGGGGGTCCTGGTCCGTGCCGTCGTACCCGGCCAGGACCGCCACCTGCTCGGCCAGTGCACGGTGCTGCTCCGCGCGGGCGGCGTCGCGCTCCCGCGCATCGCCACTGCTGCGTGCAGCCCGCACCTCGGAGGCATAGCCGAGGGCGTCCAGAGTGCGGCACAGCGGCGCGGTGGCGGCGTCGAGCTGTTCCGGCAGGTCGCCGTCAGGCTCGGGCCGGGCCGGTGGATCCGCGCCCAGGGCGTCGGCGAGGCGGACCAGCGCACCGTCCCGGTAGAGCGCGATCGAGGCCAGTAACGTGGCCGTCTCCGGTTCCCAGACCGGCTCGGCCACGGCGTCCTGGACCTGGGAGGCGGCCTCCGTCAGCGCGGTGAGGGCGTCCTGGGTGGTGGCCGTCGGTTCCGGCTCGGGAGTCGGGCTGGGATCGTCCGGTCTCGGCGGTGGGGTCCATGTCCCGCCCAGGGCCTCCAGGTGGACGGTGCTCGCCTCCGCGAGCACGCCGAGCTGGGCGGCCACGGCGTCATCGGCGCCGGCAGCGGCTGCCTCGGCCTGCGCGATCAGGGACTCGGTGCCGCGGACCAGCTCGGCCCGCACCACCTCGGCCGCATCCGGGCTGGGGATCTCGGGCGGTGGGGTGTCCAACCGGACCGAGCAGCCGACGAGCACCAGCACCAGCAGGACTGCGGTGAGGGCAGCGACTGCCGGACGGGTGGCAGCCCGGGCGGGTGGGACCGGAGCAGGAGAGGGCACGCGTTGATCGTGCCATGGACGGCGGCCTAGGCTGTGCAGCACGCGGTGAACCGACAACTGCACAAGGAGATCAAGCGATGAGTCCGTCCCCTGGACCTGAGGCGCTCGGCGCACAGGTGGAGGAGATCCTCGAGCCCGTCGTGGCTGGTGCCGGCCTGTACCTGGAGGGGGTACGGGTCAGTGGTAGCGCACGTCGCCTGGTGCGCGTGACCGTGGACCTGCCCGACGGACCGGGCGGAGTCAGTTCCGACCAGCTCGCCGAGGTGTCCCGTGCCGTCTCCGGCCGGCTCGACGATGCCGAGGACCTGCTCGCCGGTTCCTACCTGTTGGAAGTCTCCACCCCCGGGGTGAACCGACCGTTGCAGACCGCCCGCCACTTCCGCCGCGCCCAGGGTCGACTGGTGACGATCACCACCGAGTCCGGCACCCGCGCCGGGCGGGTCCGTGAGGTCACCGACTCCGAGGTGGTGCTTGCGCAGGAATCGGGTAGCGTCAGCGTGCCGCTGTCAGCGGTGGTGCGAGGCCGGATCGACGTGGAGCTCAAACCCGTCGACGACGCCCAGGACTGAGAGGAACCGTCATGGACATCGACATGACCACGCTGCGGATGATCGAGCAGGAGCGCGACATTCCCCTGCACACGCTGGTCGGGGCGATCGAACAGGCGCTGCTCTCCGCCTACCACCGCACCGACGGCGCCTACGCGAACGCCCGGGTCGAGCTGGACCGGGGCAGCGGGCACGTGAGCGTTTTCGCGCGGGAGGTGCTCACCGCGGGGGACGAGGAGACGGCCGCCGAGCTCGGCCCGGAGTTCGACGACACCCCGGCCGACTTCGGCCGGATCGCCACCGCCACCGCCCGACAGGTGATCCTGCAGCGGCTGCGGGACGCCGAGGACGACCAGGTGCTCGGGCAGTACCGCGGCAAGCAGGACGAGGTGGTCGCCGGGGTGATCCAGCAGGGATCGGACCCCCGGGTGGTGCTGATCGACCTCGGCGAAGTGGAAGCGGTGCTGCCCGGGCACGAGCAGGTCCCCACGGAGACCTATACCCACGGTGAACGCATCCGCGCCTACGTGCTGGAGGTCACCCGGGGGGCGAAGGGGCCGAGCATCACCGTCTCCCGGACGCATCCGAACCTGGTGCGCCGGCTGTTCGCCCTTGAGGTCCCGGAGGTCGCCGACGGCAGCGTGGAGATCACTGCACTCGCCCGGGAGGCCGGCCACCGGACCAAGATGGCGGTACGGTCCACCGTCGCGGGCCTCGGTGCCAAGGGCGCCTGCATCGGTCCGATGGGCCAGCGGGTCCGGGCGGTGATGGCCGAGCTGCGCGGGGAGAAGATCGACATCGTCGACCACAGTGACGACCCGGCCACGTTCGTGGCCAACGCCCTGTCCCCGGCGCGGGTGGCGAGCGTGCAGGTGGTCGATGAGGCGTCCAGGTCCGCGCGAGTGATCGTGCCGGACTACCAACTGTCCCTGGCGATCGGCAAGGAGGGGCAGAACGCACGCCTGGCCGCACGCCTGACCGGGTGGCGGATCGACATCCGCCCGGACACCGCCGTCGACGAACCGGCGATCGCTCCGGCCGTCCCCGACGCGTAATCAGAACCACGGTGTGGGGCGCAGGCGAGTGCCCCCGGTCGCCGAGTAGTATAGTTTCCCGTTGGGTCACCTGCCCCAAGCACCCTGCCGCGGACCTCGGTCCGTGGTGCGTCCTGGAGTCGAGAAGAGATCGTGATCATGACGAGCTCCTCCTCAGCCCCGGTGCGCACCTGTGTGGGTTGCCGGGCTCGGGACCTGAGGTCCAACCTGGTGCGCCTGGTGGTGGATCGGACGGCTGCGGCACCCGCTGTGACCGTCGATCCCGACGCGAGCGCCCCGGGGCGGGGAGCGTGGTTGCATCCGCAGCCGCACTGCCTGGACCGAGCCATCATCCGCCGGGCCCTGGCCCGGGCGCTACGAGTTCCGGTTACGGTCGAGTACGCGGCGGTGGTGGAATGGTTCGACCAGAACATCACGCATGAACCGTTGGTCATCGAACAAGAGAGCGGGTCAGAAGCCGATGGGCACCCGATGAGCACCCTGCGATGAACACGCACCACTAAGACGGTCCTCCCTGCCTCGGGACGGGCCGAGACAGGAGAGTTGTGGCAAAAGTCCGCGTCCACGAGCTCGCGAAAGAGCTTGGACTCGACAGCAAGACCGTGATGGCGAAGCTGAACGAGCTCGGAGAGTTCGTGAAGTCCGCCTCCTCGACCATCGAACCGCCGGTGCAGCGCCGACTTCGGGAGGCGTTCCCGGCGCAGCCGGAGCCCAAGGACCCGGCTCAGTCCGCCGCGAAGAAGCCCGCGGCGCCGAAGAAGCCGGCACCCGGTCCAGCCAAGCCGGCCGCCAGTGCGCCGGCGGCTGAGGCCGCCCCGTCGGCCCCGGCGCCGAAGGCACCCGAACCCGAGCCCGCGGCCGAGCAGGCACCGCCCACGCCGGCGGAGCCGGCAGCACCCGCGGCAGAACCTGCAGCCGAGGCCGAGGCCGAGTCCGGTCCGGCGGCGGAGCGACCCACCCCGGCCGCACCGAAGCCGGGTGCTCGGCCCGGTCCCCGCCCCAGCGGCGGCAACGCCCGTCCGGGGAACAACCCGTTCGCCTCCTCCCAGGGGATGCCGCGCCCCGGTGCGCCGCGTCCCGGTCAGGGCCGGAGCGGTTCGCCCCGTCCCGGTGGCGGGCAGGGACGTCAGGGTGGCGGCGGTCCACGTCCGGGGAACAACCCGTTCGCCTCCGCCCAGGGGATGCCCCGACCCGGTAGTCCCCGTCCCGGCGGCCAGACCCGCGCCGGGTCCGGCAGCGGACCACGGCACAGTGGTGGCGAGGCACGGTCCGGCGGCGGTCCGCGCCCCGGTGGCGTGCGGCCCTCGCCCGGGATGATGCCTGGCCGCAGCTCGGTCGGACGCCCCGGTGCTCCCACCCGCGGTGGTGGTGGCGGTGGCGGCCGTGGCGGTGGCCGCGGTGGTGGCCCCGGCGGTGGCGGCGGCTTCGGACCGCGCCCCGGTGGCGGCGGCTTCGGTGGCCGTGGTGGCCGCGGTGGCCGCGGCAGCACCCAGGGTGCCTTCGGTCGCGCCGGTGGTCGTCCGGTCCGCGGGCGCAAGTCCAAGCGGGCGAAGCGGCAAGAGTTCGAGCAGCAGTCCGCACCCTCGCTCGGCGGGGTGCAGGTTCCCCGCGGTGACGGCAGCACCGTCATCCGGATCCGCGCCGGTGCCTCGCTCGCCGACTTCGCCGACCGGATCGATGCGAACCCGGCGAGCCTGGTCACCGTGCTGTTCCACCTCGGGGAGATGGCTACGGCCACCCAGTCCCTGGACGAGGACACGTTCCAGACCCTGGGCGCGGAGCTCGGTTATGTGATCGAGATCGTCTCGCCCGAGGACGAGGACCGCGAGCTGCTGGAGTCCTTCGACATCGACCTGGCCGCGGAGGAGGCCGCCGAGTCCGATGAGGACCTGGCCGCCCGTCCACCGGTAGTGACCGTCATGGGCCACGTCGACCACGGGAAGACCCGGCTGCTGGACGCCATCCGCAGCACGGACGTGGTGGCGGGCGAAGCGGGCGGGATCACCCAGCACATCGGTGCTTACCAGGTGCGGGCCGACCACGAGGGCGACGAACGAGCCATCACCTTCATCGACACCCCCGGTCACGAGGCGTTCACCGCCATGCGTGCCCGCGGTGCCGACGTCACCGACATCGCGATCCTCGTGGTCGCCGCCGATGACGGTGTGATGCCGCAGACCATCGAGGCACTGAACCACGCCCAGTCGGCGAACGTGCCGGTCGTGGTCGCCGTGAACAAGGTGGACAAACCGGACGCCAACCCGGACAAGATCCGCCAGCAGCTCACCGAGTACAACCTGGTGGCCGAGGAGTACGGCGGCGAGACGATGTTCGTGAACGTCTCGGCGACCCAGCGGGACGGTATCGAGGAGCTCCTCGAGGCCGTGCTGCTTACCGCGGACGCGGCCCTGGAGCTGCGGGCGAACCCGGACAAGGATGCGCGCGGTGTGGCCATCGAGGCGAACCTGGACAAGGGTCGGGGTGCGGTCGCGACCGTGCTGATCCAGTCCGGCACCGTACGCGTCGGGGACGCGATCGTCGCCGGTACTGCCCATGGGCGGGTGCGCGCGATGTTCGACGAGCACGGTGAGACTGTCAGCGAAGCCGGACCGGCCCGACCGGTCCAGGTGCTCGGGCTCACCTCCGTACCCCGCGCCGGGGACACGTTCCTGGTGGCCCCGGACGATCGCACCGCGCGGCAGATCGCCGACAAGCGGGAGGCTGCGGAGCGGGCCGCGACCCTGGCCAAGCGCCGGAAGCGGATCTCCCTCGAGGAGTTCACCGAGGCGCTCGAGCAGGGCAAGGTGGAGACGCTCAACCTGGTCATCAAGGGCGACGTGTCCGGTGCCGTGGAGGCGCTGGAGGACGCGCTGCTGAAGATCGACGTGGGCGACGAGGTCGACCTGCGGATCATCCACCGCGGTGTGGGTGCGATCACGCAGAACGACGTCAACCTGGCCACGGTCGACAACGCGGTGATCATCGGCTTCAACGTCCGACCCGCCGAGCGGGTCACCGAGATGGCCGACCGCGAGGGCGTGGAGATCAAGTACTACTCCGTGATCTACGCCGCCATCGAGGAGATCGAGAGCGCGCTGAAGGGCATGCTCAAGCCCGAGTACGAGGAGGTCCAGCTCGGCACCGCGGAGATCCGCCAGGTGTTCCGGTCCTCCAAGTTCGGCAACATCGCGGGCTCGATCGTCCGCTCCGGCACGATCCGCCGGAACAGCAAGGCACGTCTGCTCCGGGACGGTGTGGTCGTCGCCGACGACCTGACCGTCTCCTCGCTACGGCGAGAGAAGGACGACGTGGTCGAGGTCCGAGAGGGCTTCGAGTGCGGTATCGGTCTGGGTCACCGGGAGATCACCGAGGGCGATGTCATCGAGACGTTCGAGATGCGCGAGAAGCCGCGCACCTGATCTCGATCGGATCGACCGCCGTCGCAGCAGCCCCAGCGGGGGCCGCTGCGACGGCGGTCGCCTGGCACAATCACGACCAGCGCGCCTGTGCAGGCGCTGCACCCGGCGACCACCGGCCGCCACGAGCGCAGGAGGACATCTATGGCGGACAGCCCACGAGCCCGCAAGCTGGCCGATGCGATCCAGCAGATCGTGGCCACCATGCTGGACACCCGGATCAAGGACCCACGGCTCGGGTTCGTCACGGTCACCGACGTGCGTGTGACCGGTGACCTGCAGCACGCCACCATCTTCTACACCGTGCTCGGCGACGACGAGGAGCGAGCCTCCTCCGCGGCAGCGCTGGCCTCGGCGAAGGGCATGATCCGCTCCGAGGTCGGCCGGCGCACCGGCGTGCGGCTGACTCCCACCCTGGAGTTCGTCCCGGACGCGCTCCCGGAGACCGCCGCTCATCTTGAGGAGGCGCTGCGCCGGGCAGCGGCCGAGGACGCCGCACTGGCGCAGCGGCGCGAGGGCGCGGCCTTCGCCGGGGACGCCGACCCCTACCGCACCGAGGACGACGACAGCGGCGATGACCCGCAGGAGCGCTGAGCCGGTCGGCGACGGGCTGGTCCTGGTGGACAAGCCCGCCGACTGGACCAGCCACGACGTCGTCGCCCGGATGCGTCGGGCGGCCGGGACCCGCAAAATCGGGCACGCCGGCACGCTGGACCCGATGGCGACCGGTCTGCTGGTGCTCGGGGTGAACCGCGCCACCCGGCTGCTCACCTACCTGGTCGGCGCGGACAAGGAGTACACCGCGACCGTGCGGCTCGGCCAGACCACGGTGACCGACGACGCCGAGGGGGAGCTGACCAGCACCCCCGGTGCGCCGGACCCGGGTGAGCTGACCGCGCGGATGAGCTCCGCCGTCGCCGGTCTGACCGGCACGATCGAGCAGGTGCCCAGCGCGGTCAGCGCGATCAAGATCGACGGCCGGCGCTCCTACGCCCGGGTGCGTTCCGGTGAGGACGTGCAGCTGGCCGCCCGGCCGGTCACCGTGCGCACCTTCGAGGTGCTCGGCAGCCGGCCCGGCCGTGCTGCGGACGGCACCAGTGTGCTCGATCTGGACGTGCGCATCGAGTGCTCCTCGGGGACCTACGTGCGGGCCCTGGCCCGCGACCTCGGGGTGGTGCTGGGCACCGGCGGTCATCTCACCGCGCTGCGCCGGCACCGGGTAGGACCGTTCGAGGTGAGCGATGCACGCCCGCTGGCGGAGCTGACCGAGGAGGTGACGCTGCTGGGCGTGACCGAGGTGCTCCGGGCTGTCTTCCCGGCCCGGGAGCTGACCGCTGCCGAGGCCCGTGCCGTGCGGTACGGGCAGCAGCTGGCGGCCACCGGGAGCACCGCGGTGGTGGCCGGTTTCGACCCGGACGGGCACGGTATCGCCCTGCTGACTGACCGTGGCGAGAGCGCGCGGCCGGTGCTCGTGCTGGATCCCGCGTGATGGCCGGGGCGGGTATTTCCCACCGGCCGGGCGCTGGTGGCACGCTGGGGCCTGTGCAGCACTGGTACGGAATCGAGCAGGTGCCTGCGGATCTGCCCGGCAGTGTGGTCACCATCGGGAACTTCGACGGCGTCCATCTCGGTCATCAGGCCGTCCTCGCCGAGGTGGTCGCCACGGCGCGCAGCCTGGGGGTGCCGGCAGTGGCGCTGACGTTCGACCCGCACCCGGCACAGGTCCATCGTCCGGAGTCGGCACCGGAGCTGCTCACCGGGCTCATCGACCGGCTCGAGCTGCTCGGCGGTACCGGGATCGACGCCACCTGCGTGATCGCCTACACCACCGAGTTCGCTGCGCAGAGCCCGGAGGACTTCGTCCGCCGCTACCTGGTGGACGCGTTGGCGGTGCGCGCGGTGGTGGTCGGGGAGGACGTCCGCTTCGGTGCCGGCAACTCCGGGGACCGGGTGACGATGTCCGAGCTCGGCCGGCAGTGGGGCTTCGAGGTCCGGATCGCTCATGACGTGCTGGCCGACGGACAGCGCCGGTGGTCCTCGACCTGGGTGCGCGAGCTGCTCGCGGCCGGTGACTGCGCCGGAGCCGCTCAGGTGCTCGGGCGTCCGCACCGGATGCGCGGGCGGGTGGTGCACGGGGAGGCCCGGGGGCGGATGCTCGGATTCCCGACGGCGAACCTCGCCACCACCGCGACCGGCACGATTCCCGCCGACGGTGTGTACGCGGGCTGGTTGTTGCGCTCGTCCGGGACCGGGGAGCAACGGATGCCCGCGGCGATCTCCATCGGCACCAACCCGACCTTCGACGGTCAGCTGCGACAGGTGGAGGCGCACGTGCTCGGGCGCACCGACCTGGACCTGTACGGGGCGGAGGTCGTCGTCGAGTTCGTCCGTCGGCTGCGGCCCACTCTGCGTTTCGAGGGGATCGACCCGTTGGTGGCGCAGATGCGCCAGGACGTGCTGGAGGCCGCCGACGCCCTCGGGGTCGAGCGGCCCGCAGTGCTGCCGGTCCTCAAGCAGCCCTAGCGGCCCGGCGGTGCTCTGGCGAAGGACGCCGTGCGGGGCGAGGGAGGTCACATGCCGGCGGGACGAGCGCCGCCGGTCAGGTGGTAGCCTGGGGAAGCCGTCAGATCGGCCGCGGATGCGTCATGCCCGGGTGGACATGCCCCGGTGCTCCGCGCAACAACTATGAAGGAGAACTGTTGGCCCTCGCGCCCGAAGTCAAGAAGCAGATCATCGCCGAGTACGCCACGCACGAGGGCGACACCGGCTCCCCAGAGGTCCAGGTGGCGCTGCTCAGCCGGCGGATCACCGACCTCACCGAGCACTTCAAGGAGCACACCCACGACCACCACTCCCGTCGTGGTCTGCTGCTCCTGGTCGGCCAGCGCCGCCGACTGCTCAAGCACCTTCGCGAGACGGAGATCGAGCGCTACCGTGCGCTGATCGGACGTCTCGGCCTGCGCCGCTGATCGATGACCGGCTCGGACCCGACGGGTCCGGGCCGGTTCGTCATGCGGGGCGGAGCCGCCACCGTCTCATTCGACAACTGCATAATTTTCACCCACAGCCGCGGTAGCCGATGGTCCTCGGTAGTGGCCTCCGGACCCCTGGGTCCGTGGGCCTCGATCGATGACCGCCGGGCCGTGGCGCGAACACCAAAGGAGGGCACCCATGGAGGGTCCCGAGATCAAGTTCGCCGAGGCCGTCATCGACAACGGTTCCTTCGGCACCCGCACTGTCCGCTTCGAGACCGGCCGGATCGCCAAGCAGGCCTCCGGCGCGGCCGTGGCCTACCTGGACGAGGACACCATGGTCCTATCCACCACGACGGCCGGCAAGCACCCGAAGGACCACTTCGACTTCTTCCCGCTCACCGTGGATGTGGAGGAGCGCCAGTACGCCGCCGGCAAGATCCCCGGCTCGTTCTTCCGCCGAGAGGGCCGTCCCTCCACGGAGGCGATCCTCGCCTGCCGGCTGATCGACCGCCCGCTGCGTCCGCTGTTCGTCAAGGGACTGCGCAACGAGGTGCAGGTGGTGGAGACCGTGCTGGCCATCCACCCCGATGACGCCTACGACGTGCTCGCCATGAACGGCGCGTCGATCTCCACCCAGATCTCCGGTCTGCCGTTCTCCGGTCCGGTCGGGGCCACCCGCATCGCGCTGGTGGACGGGCAGTGGATCGCCTTCCCGCGCTACAGCGAGCTGGAGCGCGCCGTGTTCGCCATGGTGGTGGCCGGCCGCGTGGTCACCGCTGAGGACGGCACCGAGGACGTCGCTATCGCGATGATCGAGGCCGAGGCCACCGACAACGCCTGGAGCCTGATCAAGGACCAGGGTGTGGGCGCGCCCACGGAGGACGTCGTGGCCCAGGGCCTGGAGGAGTCGAAGAAGTTCATCCGCGTGCTCGTCGAGGCGCAGCGCGACCTGGCCGCCCAGGCCGCCAAGGATGTGCAGGAGTTCCCGCTGTTCCCGGAGTACGCCGAGGACGCCTACGCCGCAGTGGAGTCCGAGGTCGCCGAGAAGCTGGCCGAGGCCCTGTCCATCGCCGGCAAGGCGGAGCGCGAATCCCGCATGGACGAGATCGCCGACCAGATGCTCGGCGCCCTGCAGGAGGGCTTCGACGGCCGGGAGAAGGAGCTGTCCGCCGCCTACCGCGCCGTCACCAAGACGCTCATTCGCAAGCGGATCCTCACCGACTCCTTCCGCATCGACGGCCGTGGTCTGCGGGACATCCGCCCGCTGTCCGCCGAGGTGGAGGTGCTCCCGCGGGTGCACGGCTCGGCGTTGTTCGAGCGCGGTGAGACCCAGATCCTCGGGGTCACCACGCTGAACATGCTCAAGATGGAGCAGCAGTTGGACACGCTCTCCCCGCAGACCCGCAAGCGGTACATGCACAACTACAACTTCCCGCCCTACTCCACCGGTGAGACCGGCCGAGTGGGCAGCCCGAAGCGTCGGGAGATCGGCCACGGGGCGCTCGCCGAGCGGGCCCTGGTGCCGGTGCTGCCCAGTCGGGAGGAGTTCCCGTACGCGATCCGCCAGGTGTCCGAGGCACTCGGCTCGAACGGCTCCACCTCGATGGGGTCGGTGTGCGCCTCCACCCTTGCGATGCTGAACGCCGGTGTGCCGCTGCGCGCCCCGGTCGCCGGGATCGCGATGGGCCTGGTCTCGGACACGATTGACGGGAAGACCGAGTACGCGGCACTGACCGACATCCTGGGCGCTGAGGATGCGTTCGGCGACATGGACTTCAAGGTCGCAGGCACCCGGGAGTTCGTCACCGCGATCCAGCTCGACACCAAGCTGGACGGTATCCCCGCCCACGTGCTCGCCAGTGCGCTCACCCAGGCCCGGGAGGCCCGGCTGCACATCCTGGACGTGATGGCCTCAGCCATCGACACCCCGGACGAGATGGCACCGACCGCACCGCGGGTGATCACTGTGCAGGTTCCGGTCGCCAAGATCGGTGAGGTCATCGGCCCGAAGGGGAAGATGATCAACCAGATCCAGGAGGACACCGGCGCCGACATCTCCATCGAGGACGACGGCACCGTGTTCATCGGCGCCACCGACGGCCCGTCCGCCGAGGCTGCGCGCCAGGCGATCAACGCGATCGCCAACCCGCAGATGCCCGAGGTGGGGGAGCGGTTCATCGGCACTGTGGTGAAGATCATGTCCTTCGGGGCGTTCGTGTCCCTGTCCCCGGGCAAGGACGGTCTGCTGCACATCTCCCAGATTCGCAAGCTGGTGGGTGGAAAGCGGATCGAGAGCGTGGAGGACGTGCTCTCCGTGGGGCAGAAGATCGAGGTGGAGCTCGCCGAGATCGACGACCGCGGCAAGCTCTCCCTGCACGCGATCACCGAAGAGCCGGCGACCTCGGAGGCCTGAGCGCCGGTGCCGCAGCTGCCGTTGGGCCCGGCCGGTGCGCCGGGCGTGGACCTGCAGGTGGACACCGGTGCCGGCGCCCAGGTGCGCCGCTCGGTGCTCCCCGGTGGCATCCGGGTGCTGACCGAGGCGATGCCCGGTCAGCGCTCGGCCACCTTCGGCGCCTGGGTGGCCGTCGGCTCGCGGGACGAGACCGACGGCCACCACGGCTCCACGCACTTCCTCGAGCACCTGTTGTTCAAGGGCACCCCGACCCGGGACGCGATGGCGATCGCCTCCGCATTCGATGCTGTGGGTGGGGAGGCGAACGCCGCCACCGGCAAGGAGCACACCTGCTACTACGCCCGGGTGCTGGACGCCGACCTGCCGATGGCCACTGAGGTGATCGTGGACATGGTCACCTCCGCACTGCTCGACGAGGGCGAGTTCGCCAGCGAACGTGAGGTGATCCTCGAAGAGCTTGCGATGACCGAGGACGATCCGGGGGATGTGGCCTACGAGGCGTTCGCCGGCCAGGTGTTCGGTGAGCACCCACTCGGGCGCCCGATCGGCGGTACCCCGGCGACCATCGGAGCCGTTCCGCGGGATGCGGTCTACGAGCACTACCAGCGGATGTACACACCTGCCGAGCTGGTGGTCACCGCTGCCGGCGGAGTGGACCACGAGGCGCTCTGCGAGCAGGTGCTGGCCGGTGTGCGGCGGGGTGGCTGGTCGCTGCCGGCGGATGCGGTCCCGGCATCCCGGCGCACCCCGGGCACGGCCTTCACCTCTCGGCCGGCGGCCGGGTCCGGGATGCCCACCGAGCCCAGTGCTCGCACTGTCCACCGCAGCACCGAGCAGGCGAACGTGCTGCTCGGCGGCTTCGGCCCGGCCGGGAACGACGAGCGCCGGTTCACCTTGACCGTGCTGAACGCCGTCCTCGGCGGCTCGATGAGCTCCCGGCTGTTCCAGGAGGTGCGGGAGAAGCGCGGCCTGGCCTACGCCGTCTACTCCTTCGGCTCAACCTTCGCCGACGCCGGGATGTTCGGGTTGTACGCGGGTTGCGCCCCTGGCAAGGTCCCCCAGGTGGTGGAGCTGCTCGACGAGCAGTGGCGGCTGCTGGCCACTGAACCGATCAGCACTGACGAGCTGGACCGCGGTATCGGGCAGATGTGCGGCGCCCTGGTACTCGGTCTGGAGGACACCAGCTCCCGGATGTCCCGGCTCGGCCGCAGCGAGATCACCACCGGTGAGTTCCTCACCGTGGAGGAGACGCTGGCGCGGCTGCGCGCTGTGACGGCCGAGGATGTGCGCGCGCTCGCCGCCGACCTGTACGGCCAGCCCCGGCACCTGACCGTGGTCGGTCCGTTCGAGGAGGACATCGCCGCCACTGCGCTGCCCCAGCGCTGAGCGCCGCTACGCTGGCCGGTATGAACGACTCTGCTGCGCCCACACCCATCCGCGTCGCTGTCCTTGGAGCCGCCGGGCGGATGGGGTCCACCGTGTGCGACGCCGTCGAGGCGGCCGACGGGCTGGAGCTGGTGGCCCGGTACGACCTGGGTGACGACGTCGCCGCGCTGGCCGGGGAGGCCGACGTGGCCGTGGACTTCACCGTGCCGGAGGCCACCGAGGCGAACGTGCACGCACTCATCGACGCCGGGGTGCACGCAGTGGTCGGCACCACCGGCTGGACCGCGGAGGCGCTGGACCGGGTGCGGGACCATCTCGCCGAGGCACAGACCGGCGTCCTGATCGCACCGAACTTCGCCCTCTCCGCAGTGCTCGCGATGCGGCTGGCCACCGAGGCAGCGCGGTTCTTCGAGTCCGTGGAGGTCATCGAGCTGCACCACCCGAACAAGGTGGATGCCCCCTCGGGGACCGCGGTGCACACGGCGCAGGCGCTCGCCGCCGCCCGGCAGGGCATGCCGGCCGCCCCCGACGCCACCCGGACCAGCCTGGACGGCGCTCGGGGAGCGAGCGTGGACGGGATCCCGGTGCACTCGGTGCGGTTGCGTGGGCTGGTGGCCCATGAGGAGATCCTGCTCGGCAACCCCGGTGAGCAGCTCACCATCCGCACGGACAGCTTCGACCGGTCCTCGTTCATGCCCGGCGTGGTGCTGGCCGTGCGTGCGATCGGCGCCCACCCGGGCCTGACCGTGGGCCTGGATGGCGTCCTCGACCTGGGCTGAGCCGACTGGAGGTGTCGATCAGGTCACCTGAAAGTTGCCCATCATCATCATGTCCTCGTGTTCGAGGTTGTGGCAGTGGAAGACGTACTTCCCTCGATGGCCGTCGAAGCGGGTGATGATGCGAGCTTGTTCAGCTGGTCGGAGATCGAGGGTGTCCTTCCAGCCATGATCGAATCGTCCCGGGCCACCGGTGCCACGGGCCAGCACCTGGAAGTGGACGAGGTGCAGGTGGACAGGGTGATGGAAGTCGCCGTAGAGGTTCCAGATCTCGGTGGCCCCTTGTTGCGGTGCAGCATGAATGTGGTCGACGGTGAACGGCTCACCGTTGATCGTCCAGCCGTGCTGGCCGTCGATAGCCTGGGAGCGGAAGACGAGGTCTCGCTCCACAGTCGCCTCAGCAGGGTCGAGCGGCGCGATCGTCGACAACACCTCCGGTACGGCGGAATCGTCGCGCGCTCCGCGTGTCACCCGGAACTCCATGACACGACGCGTGGAGCCCTCCCCGAAGTCGTTGACCAGTTTCACGATCTGTCCCACCTGGTAGTCGGAGAAGTCGATGAGGACCTCTTGCCGTTCGGCAGAAGCCAGGTCCAGAAACGGATGCGTCATCGGGGCAGCGAGCAGTCCGCCATCAGATCCGATCTGGACGAACGGTTCCGCTACCCCCTCAGGCGCTGGGTCGAGTCGCAGGCGATAGCGGCGGGCGTTGGAGGCGTTCAGGATCCTCAGCCGATAGCGGACCGCGTCGACCTC
>DXBY01000286.1 GCA_019116305.1 Candidatus Ruania gallistercoris
GCAACGACGAGTGGCACCTCCTGGGTGGGCGCTCCTGCGCTGGCCGGTCACCCCGGTTAGCCTGGCGGCAGGCAACCGAAGAGTGAGGGACATGTCTGGAACGCACGAGTTCGTGGTCGTCGCCAATCGCCTACCGGTGGATGTGCAGATCAGCAGCAAGGGCAAGGTCTCCTGGAACCGTTCCCCCGGCGGACTGGTCACCGCACTGCACCCGGTGATGCAGTCCCAGGACGGCGCCTGGGTGGGCTGGTCCGGCCGCCCGGATACCGATCTGGACCCGTTCGAAGCAGACGGGATGCACCTGGTCCCGGTGCCGCTGAGCGCCGACGAGGTGGAGAACTACTACGAAGGCTTCTCCAACGCCACCCTCTGGCCGCTGTACCACGACGTGATCGTGGCCCCCGTCTACCACCGGTTCTGGTGGAACGCCTACCTGGAGGTGAACCGCCGGTTCGCCGAGGCCGCTGCCGGGACCGCCGCCGAGAACGCCACGGTGTGGGTGCACGACTACCAGCTCCAGCTCGTCCCGCAGATGTTGCGCCGACTGCGCCCGGACGTGCGGATCGGCTTCTTCAACCACATCCCGTTTCCCCCAGTCGAGCTGTTCGGCCAGCTCACCTGGCGCGAGGAGGTGGTCAACGGACTGCTCGGCGCCGACCTGATCGGGTTCCAGCGCACCGGGGACGCGGCGAACTTCCTCCGTGCGGTACGGCGGTTCACCGACTACAGCCCGCGCGGGCAGTCCGTGACGATCGGCCCGCACTGGACCCGGCCGGAGCGGCAGGTGCGGGTGGGGACCTTCGGTATCTCGATCGACTCCACGCAGGTGGACGAGCTCGCCCGGTCGACGAAGGTGGAGGAACGGGCCGCCGAGCTGCGTCGGGAGCTGGGTGACCCGGACGTGCTGCTGCTCGGTGTGGACCGCCTGGACTACACCAAGGGCATCCGGCACCGGATCAAGGCCTTCGGTGAGCTGCTCCGGGAGAAGAAGGTCACCGTGCCGACCACCGCCCTGGTACAGGTGGCCAGCCCCAGCCGGGAGCAGGTGGAGCAGTACAAGACCCTCCGCCAGGAGGTGGAGGTGATGGTCGGCAACATCAACGGCGACTACGGCTCCTGGGGGCGATCGGCGATCTACTACATGCACCACTCCTACCCGCAGGAGGAGATGGTGGCGCTGTACCGGGCGGCGGACGTGCTGCTGGTGACCGCACTGCGGGACGGGATGAACCTGGTGGCCAAGGAGTACGTCGCCACCCGGCACGACCTGGGCGGAGTGTTGGTGCTCAGCGAGTTCGCCGGTGCGGCGGACGAGCTCGGGCAGGCGCTGCTGGTCAACCCGCACGACATCGACGGGCTGAAGTCGGCGATCATGCGTGCAGCCACGATGGAACCACCGGAACGTCGACGGCGGATGCGCGCCTTGCGTAAGCGGGTGCTGTCCGGCGATGTGCAAGCGTGGGCGCAGCGGTTCCTCACCACACTGGCCGAGGACCGCAACCCCCATGGCTGAGCCGGACAGCGCTGTGGGAGCCGAGGAGCCGGGGCCCGAGCCCGGATCGCCCTCGGCACCCGGATCCGAGCCCGCACCGGAGCTGCTTGCGGCGCTCCGCACCTTCGCCGCCGCACCCCAGGTGCTGATCGCCCTGGACTTCGACGGCTGCCTCGCCCCGTTCGTGCTCGACCCCGCCCACGCCCGGCCGCTCCCGGAGGCCGCCGAGGCCCTGCGCACTCTGGCGCCCCTGCCCGGAGTCCATCTGGCGCTGGTCTCCGGGCGGCCGCTAGCGGACCTGTACCGGCTCGCCGGCCCGCCCCCGGGCACCGTGCTCGTGGGCAGCCACGGCGCCGAGCGGGGTGCGGTGGACCCGACAGGTGAGCTGCACCTGACCCCGGTCACCCTCACCCCCGACCAGGCCGACCTGCTCGCGCAGGTGAGCTCCGCCGTCGAGCAGCTGGCACACGCACACCCCGGGGTGTGGATCGAGCACAAGCCGGCCGCCGCCGTCGTGCACACCCGCTCGCTCCCGGACGAGCAGGCCGAGCCGGTCCTGGCCGCCGCGATGACCGGGCCGGGGAGCTGGCCGGGGGTGCACCCGATCCACGGCAACCAGGTGGTCGAGCTCGCCGTGGTCGATGCCACCAAGGGCGAGTCCCTGCAGGCCCTACGGGCAGACCTGGTGGGGGTGCCGGCGCTGTACGCCGGGGACGACGTCACCGACGAGACCGCTCTGGCCGTCCTGACCGGAGCGGACGTGGGTGTCAAGGTGGGCACTGCGCCGAGCGTGGCGCACTACCGGGTGGCCGACGAGGCGGGCGTGGCCGCGATGCTGACCCGTCTTGCGATGTGGCGGGCGTCACGGAGCACCGGATGAGATGTGGCATGATGCTATCGGCGCGGCCACCAGGGCGTGCTGTGTCAGCGGAGACACTCTGACACTCTTCACAACGGATCGTCCGGCACGTACCTGCCGGTGAAGGGAAATATCCAAAAATGGCAACTGTCACTTTTGACCACGCCACCCGGGTCTACCCGGGAACGGAGCGCCCCGCTGTGGACGCACTCAACCTCGAGGTCGAGGACGGCGAGTTCCTCGTCCTCGTCGGCCCGTCCGGTTGCGGTAAGTCCACCTCGCTGCGGATGCTTGCCGGCCTGGAGGACGTCAACTCCGGTCGGATCCTGATCGGTGACCGGGACGTCACCGATGTGCAGCCCAAGGACCGGGACATCGCGATGGTGTTCCAGAACTACGCGCTGTACCCGCACATGAGTGTTGCTGACAACATGGGCTTCGCCCTGAAGATCGCCGGTAACCCGAAGGCGGACATCCGCAAGCGGGTCGAAGAGGCCGCCAAGATCCTGGACCTGACCGAGTACCTGGACCGCAAGCCGAAGGCGCTCTCCGGTGGTCAGCGTCAGCGGGTGGCGATGGGTCGTGCGATCGTGCGTCAGCCGCAGGTGTTCCTGATGGACGAGCCGCTGTCCAACCTGGACGCGAAGCTGCGTGTGCAGACGCGTACCCAGATCGCCTCGCTGCAGCGCCGGCTCGGGGTCACCACCGTGTACGTGACCCACGACCAGACCGAGGCGCTGACCATGGGTGACCGGATCGCGGTGCTCAAGGACGGTGTGCTGCAGCAGCTGGCCAACCCGCGGGAGATGTACGACACCCCGCAGAACGTGTTCGTGGCCGGCTTCATCGGCTCCCCGGCGATGAACCTGGGCTCGTTCAAGGTCAAGGACGGCAACGCCACCCTCGGTGGTGCGCAGATCCCGCTGAGCCGCACCACGCAGGACGCGATCACCGAGGCGGACAAGAACGAGGTCACCCTCGGCTTCCGCCCGGAGGCGCTGGACGTGGTCTCCGAGGGCACCGACGGTGCGTTCGGTATCGACGTGAACCTGGTCGAGGAGCTCGGCTCGGACGCGTTCGTCTACGGTGAGCTCGCCAACCGCGAGGCGGCCGAGAACATCGGCTCCGGTGAGGACGAGTCCCAGGTGATCGTCCGGGTGAACCCGAAGAACCCGCCGATGAAGGGTGACCGGATCCACGTCACCATCCGCGAGGGCCAGAAGCACGTCTTCTCCTCCGCCACCGGCGAGCGCCTGCCCCAGTAGGCTCAGCTCCACCCGAACGGGGCAGGTCCACCGCGGACCTGCCCCGTTCGTCGTTCCCACCACTGCTGACAGACTGTGACCATGCCTTCGGCACTGAACATCACCGCGGCCGCGCCGGATCCGGCCCTGCTCGACCTGCCCTGGCACATCGCCCTGGAGGACTGGCCGGAAGAAACCCTCGCCGCTCTCCCGCGCGGTATCTCCCGGCATGTGGTGCGGTTCGTGCGGCTCTCCGGCCGGGTGCTCGCGGTGAAAGAGATCGGTGAATCGGTGGCGCACCGGGAGTACCAGCTGCTCCGGGACCTGCGGCGCCTGAACGTACCGTCGGTGGAGCCGGTCGGGGTGATCACCGGCCGCAGCACACCGGAGGGGGACGAGCTCAACTCGGTGCTGATTACCCAGCACCTGAAATTCTCCCTGCCCTATCGAGCGCTGTTCAGCCGCTACCTGGCCCCGGACACCGCCACCCGGCTGATCGATGCCCTGGCCGTGCTGCTGGTCCGGTTGCACCTGCTCGGCTTCTACTGGGGGGACGTCTCGCTCTCGAACACGCTGTTCCGCCGGGACGCCGGGGAGTTCGCCGCCTACCTGGTGGACGCCGAGACCGGTGAGCTGCACGACTCCCTCACCACCGGGCAGCGCGAGTACGACCTGGAGATCGCCCGGGTGAACATCATCGGCGAGCTGATGGACCTGGAGGCCGGGAACCTGCTCCTGGACGAGGTGGACACGGTGGCGGTGGGCGAGATGATCGTCACGCGCTACCACGACCTGTGGGACGAGCTCACCGCCGTGGAGGAATTTGGCACCACTGAGCGCTGGCGGGTGGCCGACCGGATCCGGAAGCTGAACCAGCTCGGCTACGACGTGGGCGAGCTGCAGATGACCACCGATATCGACGGCACCACCGTGCAGATTCAGCCCAAGGTGGTCGACGCCGGGCACCACCACCGGCGGTTGATGCGGCTGACCGGGCTGGATGTCTCGGAGAACCAGGCCCGGCGACTGCTCAACGACATGGACACCTACCAGGCCGCCACCGACCAGCTCGGCGAGGACGAGGAGTTCGTGGCGCACGAGTGGCTGGCCGAGGTGTTCGAGCCCACGGTGCGCTCCATCCCCCGGCACCTGCGCGGGAAGCTGGAGCCGGCGGAGTTCTTCCACGAGCTGCTCGAGCACCGGTGGTACATGGCACAGAACGCCGGGCACGACATCGCGATGCCCCAGGCCGTGGACTCCTACATCGAGAACGTGCTGCAGCACCGGCCGGATGAGGAGGCAATCCTCGGGCTGGACACCGCTACGCTGCGCGCGATCGAAGGGGACTGAGCCGGGAACCCATCCCGACCCGCGGAGGTTCCGTTGTGACACTGAGGTGCACCATGCGGACCTCAGTGCGACAGCAGAACCTCCGCGGGCACGGGCGCGGGTCAGATCTGGGTGAGTGGCACTGGTGCGGGGCGTCCCGGGTGGCTGCCGATCGGCACGGACCGGCCCTGCTCGGCGGCAGCCAGCACGCCTTCCATCACCTCCAGCACATGCGCCGCGAGCGCGCCGGAGGCCCGCACCTGCCCCGGGTCGGGGGCGCGCACCAGGTCCAGCAGGCCCACCCCTCGCCCGGCGTGCAGATACCCGGCCGACGGCGGAACCTCCTGCCAGTCGGAATCGTTGCCGGTGCGTAGCCGCACCGCTCCGTCGAACCGATTGGGGTCCGGGGCACTCAAGGAGCCGGCGGTGCCGTGCACCTCGATCCTCGGCGCCTCGGTGGCCATCGAGTCGAAGCTCATCACGATCGTGGACAGCGCCCCGCCGGTGTGCGTGAGCACTCCGGTCACATGGGTGGCTACCTGCACCGGGATCCGCTCCCCGGCGCGCGGTCCGGACCCGATCGTGCGCTCCGGTGCGGAGGTGCTGGCCGACCCGATCACCGAGGTGACCGCACCGAGCAGGGTGACCAACGCCGTCAGGTAGTACGGCCCCATGTCCAGCAGCGGCCCGCCACCGGGCAGGTAGTAGAAGTCCGGACTGGGGTGCCAGCGCTCGTGACCGGCAGCGGCGAAGGTGGCGTTCGCCGCGACCGGTCGCCCGATCGTGCCGGCGTCGATCACGGCGCGTGCGGTCTGCATCCCGGTGCCGAGCACCGTGTCCGGAGCACCGCCGAGGCGTAGCCCCGTGCGTTCGGCGGCGGCGAGCAGCTCCGTGGCCTGCCCGCCGGTGGCGGTCAGCGGTTTCTCCCCGTACACCGGCTTCCCGGCGGCGAGTGCTGCCTGGGCGATCTCGGCGTGCGCGGCAGGCACGGTGAGGTTCAACACCACGTCCACCTCGCCGTCGGCAAGCAGCTCGGTCACGGTGAGTGCCCGGGCCCCGGTGCGCCCGGCCACGGCGGCGGTGCGCTCCGGGTCCAGGTCGGCCACTGCCACCACCCGGGCGCCGGCCGCGCGGTCGAACGTGTCCAGGTACTGGCCGAGGATGGTGCCGAGGCCGATAATGCCGATCCGGACCTGCCCGGACTCCCGCCAGCGGTGGTCGGCGTTCACCGGGCGGCCCAGAGCAGACCGCGTTCGATGATCGTGCGCACGCTCGGGTGCTCGAGCACATCGACCGAGTGCCCCGGTGTGGCCACGAAGATCCGGCCTGTGCCCCACTGCCGGGTCCAGACTGCGGGGCAGGTCACCTCCCGGTGCCAGGGCTGGTCCGCACGCGCCGGATGGGTGGTGCTGGCGTGCACATCGATCAGGTCGTCGGTGAGCACCCAGTACTGCTCTGTGGTCAGCTCGAAGTCCTCGATCCCGGCGACGATCGGGTGGTCCCCGGTGATCTGCACGGTGTGGGTGAGGAAGTTGTCCGCCGAGCCGCCGGAGCGCTGCTCCTCGGGCAGCGCGGGATGGGTGGCGAACTGGCCGCCGATCAGGTGCAGATACGCCGAGCTCGCGCGGAAGGAGTCGGCGATCCCGCCGTGCCAGCCGGCCAGGCCGGTGCCGTTCTCGACGGCGGTACGCAGGCCGCGCACCTGATCGGCCGTGATCGTGCCCATCGTCCAGCACTGCACGATCAGGTCCGTACCGGCCATCGTGGCGGCATCGGTGTAGACGTCCAGGTCGTGGTGGAGGTCGACGGCGAAGCCCGCCTCGCGCAGGAACGGCACGAACAGGTCCGTGGCCGCCACGGGCACATGCCCGTCCCAGCCGCCCCGGACCACCAGTGCGCGGCGGGGAGGTGCAGATGCAACAGTCACAGTGATCCGGGTCAGCGCTGGGTGCGACGGCGGGCGTCCAGCACGGCCCCGGCCACGTTCGCGGCAGCCGCGGTGAACAGCAGCACGCTCACGCCTCGGACCACTTTCGCGCCTGCGCCCATCGGTAGACCGGACCGGTGTGCGCGCCCGGACCGGCGCCAGAGCAGCGCGCCGACCAGGACGTCCGCACCAGCAGCGGCCCACGGTGCCCAGGTGCGCACGGGCTCCTCGGCGGCATCAGCGAAAGCAGCGGCGCTTGCCCGAGCCTCGTCGGCCATCCGGCGGGCGTCCTCGGCGGCGAGCTGGGCCCGCCTGCGGGTGTCGTCGGCGGCGCGGCGGGCGTCGTCAGCAGCCTCCTGGGCGCGCCGGCGCATCGCCTCCCCCAGGGCCACCGGCTCGATCGTGGCCACACCCGCCACATCCTCGGCGCTGCGCCGCCCGGTGAGGAACTCGGTGAGCTGTTCGGTCACGTCGGCGCCCAGACCGAGTGCCGGCAGCACGTCCACCGGTCCAGCGCCGGACTCGATGGCCTCCCGTAGCGGGCCGGCGGCCCCACCCGGGACAGCGGCCATCACCTGGTCCACCAGCGCCCCGGTGCCCAAATGGCGGTCGGCGAACTCCTCGGCAGCCACCGCCTGCAGTGGGACCACTGCCTGCTGCAGCCCCCAGACGTACTGGTACTCCTCGTCCCCGGCAACGCCGAGGGCTGGGTAGTCGACGGCCTGCTGCAGCACCAGAGCCGGCGCCCGCAGCTCGGCCAGCGGCAGGTCCCCGACCGCCGGACCGTCCTCCACCAGCAGGGTGTGGCCGGTCTCGGTCGGGACAGCGTGCAGCGTGGTCTCCGCCTCGGTGGCCAGTCGCTCCAGACCAGCATGGTCGGCGGTGGTGCACACCACGGCCCGGTCGGCCACCACGGCGATACCGATCTGCGGATCGAACGGGTCGTCGTCCTCCTTCTCGTCCCCCTCCCCCGGCGGGAGCGCGCGCGCCGACTCCTCCGCGAACGTCACGACCCCCTGGCACTCCTGTGCGAGGGCGGCGACCAGCTCGGCCAACGGTGGGCCCGCGGTCACCGCGCCGCCGTCGTCGGCGAGGACCGCCACCCGGTTCTCCTCATCGACGGCGACGGTCACCCAGGCCGTCGTGGGGTCCTGCGGGTCGTACTCCAGTCGGGCCACCACCTGGGCTCCGTCGAGGAAGCCAGTGCTGCGGTGCACCCGGGAGGCAGGCGCATCGACCTGCCCGGATGTGCGCTGCCACGTGCTCATACACCTCACCCTACCCAGCGACCGGAGCCCGGCGCTCCTTCGGCGTGCGCTGGTGTGCAATCACCGCACGGATTCGGCACTCCGCCCGCCCGCGCGATACCCGCGGGCACGACTCATCGCGCCAGGTGACGACTGAATCGATTCACGAGGAGTGGGCGGGGCCGGGGCTGGCGGGCTGAGTGGCGGTGTGAGGTGGCGCTGTGGGGTCAGCGCCGCTTGCGCGCCACTTCGTACAGTGCGATGCCGATTGCGGTCCCGGCGTTCAGGGACTCCACGGCGGAGGCGATCGGAATCGAGACCACCAGGTCGCAGGTCTGCTGCACCAGCCGGCCGAGCCCCTTGCCCTCGGAGCCGAGCACCAGCACCAGCGGTTCGGCGGCCAGCTCCAGGTCCCCGATCTGCGTGGCCCCGTCACCGTCCAGCCCGACCACGAAGCAGCCGGCCTTCTTGTACGCCTCCAGCGTGCGCACCAGGTTCGTGGCCCTGGCCACCGGCACCCGGGCCGCCGCCCCGGCGGAGACCTTCCACGCTGCCACGGTCACCCCCGCGGCCCGGCGTTCCGGCACCACCAGCCCGTCCACCCCGAAGGCACCGGCCGAACGCAGCGCGGCGCCGAGGTTGCGCGGATCGGTGATACCGTCCAGGGCCACGATCAGCGGGGCGCGGGCAGAACGGGCCGCCCGGTCCAGCAGGTCCTCCGGTTCTGCGTAGCTGTACTCGGGGACCTCGATCGCCACGCCCTGGTGCACGCTGCCACCGGTGAGAGCGTCCAGATCTGCCCGGCTCGCCTGGTGCACTGCGGTCCCGGCGGCGGCCGCCAGGTCCACAATCTCCCGAGTGCGTTCATCCGCATCCGCGGCAGTGGCCAGGTACACCGCTCGGGCCGGCAGTTCGGCGCGCAGCGCTTCCAGTACAGCGTTCCGCCCGGCGACCACTTCACCCCCAGCGGCCGAGCGCACCCGGCTCTTCGGCCGGTTGCGGGCCTTCTTCTCCTCGGCCGCCTTGCGCTTGCCCGCCGGGTGGTAGGGGCGGTCCTCGGCCTTCGGGGTGGGCTTCTTGCCGCGCAGCGCCTTCCGGCCGTGCCCGCCGGTACCCACCTGTGGTCCCTTCTTGCTGCCGGCCTTGCGCACTGCGCCGGTACGCCGGGAGTTACCGGCCATCGTGACCTCCTCGCAGGCTCCACCGGGCGCCGTCGGCCCCGTCCTCGACCACCACACCGGCGGCCGTGAGCTGGTCCCGGAGCGTATCCGCGCGGGCGAAGTCCCGCGCGGCACGTGCCGCCGCACGCTCGGCGAGCACCTGCTCCACGAGCGTGGACAACGCACGCTGGGCGGCGCCGTCACCGGCTCCGGAGGCCCACTGCTCGGCGAGCGGATCCAGACCGAGCACGTCCAACATGCCCCGAATCTGGCGCTGGGCGGCGGCGACCTCGGCGTCGGCACCCGCGGCCAGGGCGGTGTTCGCCTTGCGCAGCTGTTCGTGCAGCACCGCCAGGGCGGCAGAGACGTTCAGGTCCTCGTCCAACGCAGCGGTGAACGCCTCCGGCAGCTCGACGGTGCGCACCTCCTCGGCACTGGCGGCCCCGGTGCGCTCGGCGGCCCTGGTCACGAAGGTGGCGATCCGATCCCAGGCAGCGGCCGACTCGGCGAGCGTGGTGTCGGTGAACTCCAGCGTGGAGCGGTAGTGCACCGCACCCAGGACGTAGCGCAGCACCACCGGCTCGGCCCGCTGCAGCACAGCGGCCACGGTCAGGGAGTTGCCGAGCGACTTGCTCATCTTCTCCCCACCGACGGTCACCCAGGCGTTGTGCATCCACAGTCCGGCGAAGTCCCAGCCGGCGGCTTTCGACTGGGCGATCTCGTTCTCGTGGTGCGGGAAGCGCAGGTCGATCCCGCCGCCGTGGATGTCGAAGCCCTCGCCGAGGTACTTGCGGGCCATCGCCGAGCACTCCAGGTGCCAACCCGGGCGGCCGCGACCCCATGGGGTGGCCCAGCTGGCTCCTGGCGGGTCGCTCTCCTTCGTGGCCTTCCAGAGCGCGAAGTCCCGTGGGTCGCGCTTGTCCGAGGCGTCCTCCTCCTCGGTGATGAGGTTCTCCAGGAGCTGGTGGGTGAGCTCGCCGTAGGAGCTCCAGGAGCGCACGTCGAAGTAGACGTTGCCCTCGTTGCCGGGATAGGCGTGGCCACGCTCGACCAGGTGCTCGATCAGCTCGATCATCTCCGGGATGTGCCCGGTGGCGCGCGGCTCGTAGTCCGGCGGGAGCACCCCGAGCGCGTCGTAGGCGCTGGTGAACTCCCGCTCGAACCGATGCGCCCAGGCCCACCAGGGCACCTCTGCCTCAGCGGACTTGGTCAAGATCTTGTCGTCGATGTCGGTGACGTTGCGCACCAGGGTCACGTGCTGGCCGGACCGGCGCAGCCAACGCACCAGGATGTCGAAGGCGATCGCGCTGCGCAGGTGCCCGATGTGCGGCGCGCCCTGCACGGTGGCGCCACACAGGTAGATCCCCACGTGTCCGGGCGTGCGGGGAACGAGGTCACGGACCTCGCGGGTGGCGGAATCATGCAGGCGAACACTCACCCGGCGGAGTTTACCGGTGCCGCGCACCGAGCACGGCCCAGGCGGTCCACCGATCAGGGTCCGGCGCCGCGGGCGATCAGTGCCCGATGCGGTGCACCACATGGTGCGGTCGGAGCCGGACCACCACCCGCTCGTGGTCGGTGCCCTCGTCTGCGGTGTAGGGCTTGCCGGTGTACTTCTGGCTCAGCGCCTGGATCAGCGAGCCGTCCGGGTCATCGTCGAGCGTCACCTGACCGCGAATCTCCACGTACTCCTGGGGGTTGTCCGCAGGGTAGAGCAACAGGGTGGCACGTGGGTCCCGACGCAGGTTCTGCTCCTTGCGCCGTCCCCGCACGGTGGAGATCAGCACATCGCTGTGCTCGCGGGCCATCCAGACCACGGAGAGCTGTGGCTGCCCATCCGGCTCCACCGTGGCCAGCACCGCGTACTCGGGTTCGTTGAGGAGCTGTTTCGCCGCCTCCGACATGGCTGTCATGTGCGTGACGCTACCCCAGCCGGGAGCCGGTCGCAGCCGCGCCCCGAGGTGGTGGGGCGCATGCGAGGATCGGGCCATGCAACCGGTGGATCTCGACATCACCTACACCCAGCCACTGGACGCCGACGCACTGTGGGACTACTGGGCGGCCCGGGTGGTGGCCGGAGTGGAGGAAGCCGGCGAAGCGGTCTACCGGCGCGCAGTGCTGCTGCCCGGTGGCCCGGCGGTGCTGCGGTTCGAACGGACCGGGGCGGAGCTGCGGGCCGAGGCACTGCTGACCGATCCGGCGGATTCCGAGGCGGCACGGGAGGTGGCGCTGCGCACGGTCGATGCGGGTGTGGACCCGGCCGCCGTGCTGGAGCACCTCGGCGGGCACCCGTGGCTGGGTGACCTGGTGCGTACCCGGCCAGGTCTGCGCGCGCCCGGGCACCCGGGTGGGTTCGAGGTGGCGCTGCGCGCGGTGATCGCCCAGCAGGTCTCCCTGCGCGCCGCGCGCACGGTCACCGCCCGGTTGGTGCGGGCCGCCGGCACTGCGCTGGCAGAGCCGGTCGGGTCGATCACCCATCTGTTCCCCACGCCCGTTCAGGTGCTCACCCTTGCCGACGACGGCGCAGCCTTGGCCATGCCGACGTCTCGCCGTCGTGCTGTGCTCGCCCTGGCGGACGCCGTCGCGGGTGGGTTCGACCTGGACCGCGGCGACCCTGCCGAGGTGGGCCGGTCGTTGCTCGCCCTGCCCGGCATCGGACCGTGGACGGAGCAGTACGTGCGGATGCGGGCCCTGGGCGACGCGGACGCGTTCTGCGGCACCGACCTCGTGCTCCGGCGTACGGCCGAACGGCTCGGCGGCGGGCCGTTGGACCCGACCGGGGCGGAGTTCGCGCCCTGGCGGACCTATGCCGCGCACCACCTCTGGCGGGCGGCGCAGCTGGCGCGCGGGTGACTGCTCCACGATCCCCGCACCGCCCGCTGTCCCCGCACCGAGGTACTTTTCTCCTACTGAGGTCTGAATTTCGGGCCTCCATGTCACACCGCAACCTCCGCGAGCCACACGGCAGCCTCGGCGACCGGAGCCCGTTCCGGAGGAGGAAGGCAGCGATGCACTACCGGCACGAGATCTCCTCGCCGATCGGACCTTTGGTGCTGCTCGGCGACGGAGACGCACTCACCTCGGTGTACTACCCGCGTCACCCTGGCCGGCACGAGACCGACGTGAGAGACGAGGCCGCGCCGTTCTCCGCCGTCGTGAATCAGCTGGAGGAGTACTTCGCCGGTGAGCGGACCTCGTTCGACGTACCGCTGGCACCTCAGGGCACCGACTTCCAGCGCGCGTGCTGGGCAGCACTCCAGCAGATCGGTTACGGCGAGACGCGCAGCTACGGCGAGATTGCCGCGTCGCTGGGACAGCCGGGCGCGGCGCGGGCGGTAGGCCTGGCGAACAACCGCAACCCGATCTCGATCATCGTGCCGTGCCACCGAGTGATCGGTGCGGACGGTTCGCTGACGGGCTACGGCGGCGGCATCGAGGCCAAGCGCTACCTCCTCGACCTGGAGGCGCGCGGGAACACGCTGTTCTGACCGTCAGCCCACTGCGGCAGGCTCGCGCGCAGCAAGTGCGGCGTACCGGCCACCGCTGGCGATCAGCTCCTCGTGGCTGCCCTGCTCCAGCACCTTGCCGGCCTCGAGCACCACGATCCGGTCCGCGTCGCGCACCGTGGAGAGCCGGTGGGCGATGGTCACCGTGGTGCGGCCGCGGCTGACCACCTCCAGGGCAGCCTGCACCGCGCGCTCGGTGTCGTTGTCCAGAGCACTGGTGGCCTCGTCCAGCACCAGCAGCGGCGGATCGCGGAGCAGAGTGCGGGCCAGCGCGATGCGCTGCTTCTCACCCCCGGAAAACCGGTAGCCGCGGGCACCGACCATGGTGTCGTAGCCGTCCGGCAACGTGGTGATCAGCTCGTGGATCTGGGCGTCCCGGGCGGCACGCTCGATCTGGGCATCGGTGGCGTCGGGGCGCGCGTAGCGCAGGTTCTCTCCGATGGTGTCGTGCAACAGGTAGGTCTCCTGCGAGACCACGCCCACCAGGGCCGCGACGTTCTCCAGCCGGAGGTCACGCAGGTCCACCCCGTCGATGGTGATGCTGCCGGAGTCCACATCGTGCAGCCGAGCCAGCAGAGCCGCCACCGTACTCTTCCCGGCACCGGACTCCCCCACCAGCGCCACGCTCGAACCGGCCGGGACGTCCAGGGTGAGCTGGTGGACGGCGTCCCGCTCGGCGCCCGGGTACCGGAAGCTGACCGCATCCAGGCGGAGGTGGCCGGTGCTGCTGCCCGGGTCCAGCCGAACCGGGTCGGCCGGGTCGTCGATCGGGACGGGCAGGTCCAGGAACTCGAAGATCCGGGAGAACAGGGCCATCGAGCTGACCACCTGCACTCCCACGTTCAGCACGCCCATCAGCGGCCGGAACAACCCGGCCTGCAGCGCCACGAACGCGACCAGGGTGCCGATGCTGATGTGCTCACCGAACGGCAGCCCGGCAGCGAGGTAGAGCAGTGCCGGGATCACGCCAACGGCGATCGACATCGTGGCCATCAACCAGCGGCCGGCGAGC
This sequence comes from Candidatus Ruania gallistercoris, assembly GCA_019116305.1. GTDB lineage: Bacteria > Actinomycetota > Actinomycetes > Actinomycetales > Beutenbergiaceae > Ruania > Ruania gallistercoris. The sequence continues at coordinate 13,777 of DXBY01000286.1, forward strand.
TGGGAGCGCACCTCGAGTCCGAGCAGCTGCCGGGACGAATCGGTGAACCGGTCGGTGAGGTAGGCCGTGGCGCCGAGGGTCTTGCCAAGCATCGCCCCACTGACCGAGAGGGACTCCTCGATCTGGGAATGCAGTCCGGCCATCGTCTGCTGCCGCTGCGCAGTGATCTCCCGGCGCATCCGTGCCACAGTGCGGGTGAGCCAGATCGCGGGTGGCAGCACGATCAGGGAGAACAAGGAGAGCTGCCAGCTGAGCGCGAGCATGGCGACGATCGTGCCCACCGCCGTGGTCACGTTGGAAGCCACCGAGGTGGCGGCGTTCGTGACCACCGACTGCATCGCCGAGATGTCGTTGGTGAGCCGGGACTGCACCTCGCCGCCCCGGGTCCGGGTGAAGAACGCCAGCGGCTGGCGCTGCAGATGCGCGAACACCCGGGTTCGCAGTCCGTGCATCACCCGCTGGCCCACCACTGTGGACCGCCAGGTCTGCAGCACGCCGAGCACCGTGGTGCCCACCGTGGCAGCGATCATCAGTGCCACCAGAATGACCAGCAACTGCAGGTCCTGGTGGGCGAGGGCGTCGTCGATAGCACGCTGGGTGAGGAACGGGTTGGCCAGTCCCACCAGGGAGGTGGCCACGATCAACGCCAGCACCAGGGCGAGGGATCCTGCGTGCGGGCGGAACAGGGCAAGGACGCGCCGGCCGGAGACCGGGTGCGCGGCGAGCTGGGCGGTATCGCGAGGGTCGATGCGGGTGGTGGAGTCCGGTCGCACTGGCACCCTCCCTTCACTAATGCTGAGGTAGGCCGACTGTGAGGTTACCTCATTATGTGGGTGGCGCGCTAGAGTAGCTCCATGAGGGCCTGGCCACACCGGCACCGCGAGCCCCCCGGGCCGGACGCGGACCTGAGCGAGTTGCTGCTGCACGCCGCGCACCAGATGCGGCACGGGTGGGCGCGATCGCTGGCGGAGTGGGAGCTCTCCCCGCACCAGGCGATGGCGCTGCGCACCGCCCACGCCGAGGACGGCGGACGCGTCTCCGATCTCGCCGCCCGGCTTCGGATCGCCGCGCGTTCGGCGACCGAGGTGGTGGACAGTCTGGAGGAACGGGGCCTGGTTCGCCGCTGCCCCTCGTCCACCGACCGGCGTGCCGTGCTGGTCCAGGTGACCGAGGAGGGGCGAGCGCTGGCCGCCCGGGTGGAACGGGCCCGGAAGGAGGCGCAGCTCGCCATGTTCGATCGGCTCGACGAGCGGGAGCGCCAGCAGCTGGAGCAGCTGTTGCGGGCGTTGATCACCCGCGACTAGAGCGCGACGTCGTTGCGCCGCTGGCACCCTTGACCTCGGTGCGGACACCTGTGCGCCCGGGCCAGGGGACGAGCCGGGCCGAGGAGCGGGCACCGCTACCCGGGAGCAGCAGCACCACCAGGGCGATCACCAGGACCGTGGCCAGAAAGACCACACCGCTGGCGAGTGCGGTGAACGGCAACAGGGTCAGCATCACATTGCCGACCAGATGGAACACCACGGCCCCCGGCACCCCACCGCGCAATCGCTCGCTGACGAACCAGTAGGTCAACGACATCGGCACCATCGCGACCAGGAATCCCAGGCCCTGCCCCAGGCCCAGACCCGACTGCCACGTGCCGGCGAGCAAGAACAGCGGGGTGTGCCACAACGCCCAGATGGTGCCGAGCACCAGCGCGGTGGCCAGAGGGGAGAACCGGGTGCGCAACCGAGGTTGCAGATAGCCACGCCAACCGAACTCCTCCGAGAGCGGCCCCGCGAACGCGGAGGTCGCCAGGAACACCAGCAGGCCACCATTCTCAGCGAGCACGGCAGCCGGCTCGGCACCGGTCAACGCCGGTGCGCCGAACACCGGTGCGAGTACCGCAGCCAGCACTGCCGGCGCCGCCGCACATGCGATCGCGACCGGGAGCCAGCGTGCGGTCGAACCTCCGCGGGCCATCCGTGGGCTGCCGATCCCGCGCAACCGGTAGCTGAGCGCGGCCAGGCTCGGCCCGGCGCCGCCGAGCGCAAAGAACGCGAACACGACAGGTGAGGTGAGGTCGCCCCCGAGGAGCAACGCCGTCGCCCAGGAAAGCCAGCTGATGGCGAAGGTGAGGGCGAGGAAGCCTGATAACCGGGCCGGGTGCGTGGCAGAGCTACGCGGAGCAGGCACGGCTGGGGTTGCGGTCATGGCACCAGCGAAGGCGATATCGCCGCTCGGGGACAGGGGGCGGGCCGTCACGAGGCGGTAGGGC
>DXBY01000287.1 GCA_019116305.1 Candidatus Ruania gallistercoris
CGCCAGCCTCGGACCAGTTCGGAGGTGCAGATCACCTCGGGGGTCCAGCCGATGCCGGCCAGCCGCTCACCCGCGGCCACACACTCGGCCTCCCCGGCCGGGGTCAGCCCTACGTCCAACACCCCGGTGAACAGGTGCCGCGCATTCGCCACCGACTCCCCGTGCCGGACCAGCACCACATTCGCTTTCATCGCGCCCCAGCGTAGTCAAGCCCTCGCCCATCTATAGTGTCTCCGTGACCCGCTCTGCCCGGCCGCGCTTCGCCGTCACCATCCTCGTCGGCGGATTGCTCGCCACGGCGGCGACTGGCTGTTCGATGGTGGGTGTGGGTGTAAATGAAAGCGACGCGGCCCGGGCGGCGGCCGAGGAGCACGTGAACCTGATCGCCAGCGGTGATGATCCCGAAGCACTCTGGCAGTCCGCCATCACCGAGTCACCGGCGCAACTGCGCGCTGCGAGTGACATGCTCGCCGGGGCGAACGAGCGGATCGAAGTGCTCGAGGTCGGCGAGGCGGAACCGCTGGATCACCACCCGCAGGTGCCGTACAACTCCGACCTCGATAGCGGCGAGGCGCGACAGGTCGCGGTCAGCTACCGGCTAGCCGGCACCGACCATGACGCCACCGTGATCCTGGCCCCGCACGAGAGCCGACCGCTGGACGAGGCGCAGAGCTGGGCGGTACTGACCCCGTTGGCCGGAGCCGTGACACTCACGCCGGCGGGTCTGGGCTCGATCGTGCTGGACACCTATGTGGGCGGTATGGACGCCCAGGTCGGTGACGACTACAGCGAGGGGAGCCTGCTGCTCTATCCAGGGCTGTACGAGGTCGAGCAGCGCGCCGACCCCTACCTCGCCTCCGCCGCGGAAGAGCTCTCGATCATTGCGGCGGAGACGATCGAGCTGCCCGAGCTGCCCCCGGAAGGGACTTCGGAGACCGTGAGCGAGCTCACCGACAACCTGGTCGCCACTTGAGCGGTGCACCGATCGGGCACAACTGTGCAGTCGAGCGGTCGATGACTGGGTCGAGGATCAGGGGGTCGACCCCTGGGGGGACTGGTCGCTAGCGGTAGCCACACCGCCGGAGCTCACCCTGCAGGGGACCGAGGTGCAGTTCGAGGGCGGTGTGATTCTGCTCACCGGGCCAGGCGGCATGGAGGACGAGTTCGACCTGGAGGGGACGGCCCGCTGGGCGATGGACAACCAGTCCTGGAAGCCGACGATCCTCCGGCACGACATCACCCTGACCGGGGCGAGCCGATGAGGCCCACGCTCCCTGCACGGCGCTCCGGACAGGCTCGGCGGGTGCGCATCGCTGTAGCGGCGGCGGCCGCCCTGGGTGTGGCTGCGGCCCTGTCCGGGTGCAGCTCAGCCTCGGAGGATGACCTCCTGGCGGAGGCGCAGGCGGTGGCCGAGGAGTATCTGGCCGCGATCGCCGACCAGGATCAGGAGACCGCTGATGCGATGACCGAGGCCAGCGAGCTGGAAGTCACCGATGTGGATGAGACGGTGGATGTCCGCGCCGCGTTGCCGGGGGCGGCAGAACCGATCACTGAGGTGTGGCTCCAGTTCCTCGGCCAGGAGGAGACCGGCAGCGGGACGAACGTGACGTTCGAGGTCAGCTACCTGATCGGTGACGCCCCCGGCGCGAAGTGGATCGAACTGTGGCACGCTGACGGCGATCCCGCCGACGCCTGGACCGTGACCGAGGGCCTTCTGGTCTACAGCGATGTCTTTGCCGACCGCGAGACGGTGCCGTCCTTCACCTTCGGCGGGGTCGAGCTGCAGTCCACCGAGACGAGCAACGTGAGCATCTGGGGGTACCCGGGCGCCTACCTGACCGAAGCCGTGGAGACCGAGCAGGGCGTGACCGTCGAACCGGTCTCCGTGGTGCTCGGCGCTGAGGTCACCCCACCGTGGAACGACTCCCTGCCGATGCTGGAGGGTGTCAGCGACGGGGACTGACACGGGACGGGGCCGGCTCGAAGGGCCGGCACAGCCCCGTCTGACCTCGGCGTTCCGCCGGGTGTGCCGGTGAACCGACGGCGAGGACGCCAGGGAGATGGCCACCCCCCGTCACCTCGCGTCCAGCCCGTTCAACGACCGGCGCAAGCCGGCGCCCCCGCGGGAGCCATTCACGGTCGGTCAGCGGGTGACCCACGACCGGCACGGGCTCGGTCGCGTCATCGGCCTCGAAGGTGAGGCGTCCACCTTGGTGGACTTTGGTGACCGGGTGATCCGCGTCCCGGTGGCCTTGGGCCGGCTGCACCCGCTCTGAGCGATCAGCCGCCCACCTCGACGTGCAGGTGGGCGAAGCCGAACAGCTCATCACCTGGTTCGATCCCCCTGATCAACGACCGGTCCGGGAGAAAGCGGACGGTGGTGCCGGTCTCACCGGTACCGGGCAACTCGACCAGCTCTGTCCCCGGCACACCGCGGACGTATCGCTGGGTCCAGCTGCCTTCGGAGCGCCGGTTGGTGTGCTCCAGCCAGTGACAGAGCGCAGCGACCGTGGACATACCGCGCCGCGGCAACTCGTCCGGCAGCAGCGGGGGGTCACTGGCAGCGAAGAAGCGCAGATCCTGGGTGGACATCACCGGTTTGCGCACGATCTGGCCGTCGCCGCCCCGGCGGATGGCGGTGCCGCGTCCGTCATCGGCCACCGAGAGGGAGCCATCGGTGTGGCGGGTGAGGACGGCGCGACCCACCCGGCCGAGAGCAGCGGCCTCCTCCTCGGCGTAGGCGAGCACCTCCAGCACCAGGTGCGCCGGCCCACCGGCGCCGTAGCGGGCCGCCTGGGCGCGGATCGCGTCGAGGTGATCATGATCGACGGCGGAGGTCCAGTCGTGCGTGCTGCTCGCTACGCACGTGCGGTCGCCAGTCATGGGTGACGCTAACAGGCCCGGCTCAGGAGAGCGGCGCACCACCAGTTCGCCGGTCGCGTTGATCCTTGTAGGCCACCAGGAGGGCCGAGAGCACCACCAGGGCGATCAGGGAGAACCCGACCGCGACCGCCGTCGACCATGCGGCGACCTGCAGGGAGACGAACACGGCCGCGGTGATCACGGCGATCCCGATCGAGGTGCCCATCCGCTGCCCGGTCTGCATGATCGCCCCGGAGCTGCCCGCGTACTGCAACGGCACCTCGGCCAGAGTGAGGGTCTGGTTCGGGCTGATCACCGAACCCTGGGCGATCCCGATGAAGGACAGTGTCAGCATCAGCCACCAGACGCTCAGACCGATAGCGTCGTGCAGCAGGGCTACGCCGACGCTCAGGGCTAGTCCGAGGAGCGCGCAGTAGAGTCCGGCGATCACGATCTTTCGCCCGTACTTGATCACCCGTCGGCCGGCCCAGTTCGCGGCGAACGCGGACAGGATCGCCGAGGGAATGCCCACCAGGCCCGCCTCCAGCGCGGTCTTCCCGGCGCCCTGCTGCATGTACAGGGCGACGATCACCCAGATGCTGGTCATGCCGAGGAAGTACAGCGTGACGATGATCGTGCCGTTGGTGAAGCTGCGGGTGCGGAAGATCGCCAGGTCCACCATCGGGCTGCGCCCGCGCGCGGCGTACCGGCGTTCCCACCTCACCCAGGCAAAGAGCAACCCAATCCCGACAGGCAGCAGCAACCAGGTGCTGGCCGAAGTACGCGACTCCATGAACGGGAACAGGATGGCCAGCACGGCCAGGCCGAGCAGCAGCGATCCGACCGGGTCCATCGAGGCGCGGGCGGCTGAACCCGGATCGCCGGCCGGGCGGCGCCGCAGCAGCGGCTTCGGGAACCAGAGCAGCGCGAGCACCAGGGTCAGGATCCCGACCGGGACGTTCACCAGGAAGGTCAGCCGCCAGCCGAAGTCGGGCCCGCCGAGCTGGATCAGGAGCCCACCGAGGACCGGTCCGATCGCCACCGAGACCCCCACGGTGCTGCCGAAGTAGCCGAAGGCCCGGCCGCGCTCCGCACCACGGAAGTACTGCTGGATCATGCCCACACCCTGCGGGTTCAGCAGGCCGGATCCGACGCCTTGCACGAACCGGGCGATGTTCAGCCACTCGGCACTCGGGGCGAAGCTGCACGCGATCGAGGCCGCCGTGAACACGCTCACGCCGAGCACGAAGATCCCGCCGCGGCCGAGGATGTCCCCGGCACGGCCGGCCGCCACCAGCACCACACCGAAGGTCAGGGCATACCCGGAGAGCACCCACTGCAGGTCGGACTCGGAGGCGTCCACGCCGGTCTGGATCGCCGGTAGTGCGACGTTGACGATGCTCACCGCGATCAGGGACATGAAGATCGCCGCGAGCAGCACGAGCAGGATGCGCCAGCGATTGGGGTCAGCAGTGGGATCTGCCTCGGGTGTCGGCCCCATATCACGCACGCAACTGCTCCCTTCCCCCGGCATGATCCCACAGACGTCGTACGTACCGGCTGGTCCGGGCGCTTCCGCTGAAGCGCCCGGCTGCTACTCGACAGCCGGCGCGAAGATGTCCTCGATCGCACACCCGA
>DXBY01000288.1 GCA_019116305.1 Candidatus Ruania gallistercoris
AGACCAGGCATCGGCCGGGTGTCCGGTGCCCGGTCGAACAGGGTGGTGTACCACTCTTCGGCTCGGCTGAGGTCGGTCACAGTGGATTGCGCGATCACATGGTGCAGCATCGCAAGCTCCTCGATTGCTGATGGTGAGTGGTCAAGCACTCAGCCCACCACACACTAGTTGTAGAACGCAACCGGTCGAAGGTGTGGAGATGGGACGAGAGCGCTACTGCGGGCGCTGCGCACGACTACGACGTGGTGCATGGGTGACGCCGTGCCGGAACACTGGAGCGTCGGCCCTCGTTGGGATACTGGGTGGCGTCGACCGCGACGGACCACCCGGACCCGGACGAGAGGGAGCAGCCGATGAAGTGCCCAGTAGATGACGAGACACTGGTGATGAGTGAGCGCTCCGGGGTGGAGATCGACTACTGCCCCACCTGCCGGGGAGTCTGGCTCGATCGTGGTGAGCTGGACAAGATCCTCGACCGCGCGGCACAGGACCTGGCGCCGCAGCGCGCCGAACCGGCGTCTCCGCCGGCGCAGAACCCCGGGCCTATCCCGGCTCCGCCACGGCAGGAGGCACCACCCGCGCCATCGCGCTATGGCGACCCGTTCGACGACGCAGCGGTGCCGCCCCCGCCGGCGCAGCCCGGGTACCCGCCGCAGCAGGCGTACCCACCCCGGCGCGGTTTCTTCTTCGGTTCCGGACCCTCGGCACCCTCTCCGGAGGACTACTACCGGGGTGGCTACGGCCGCCCCCGGCGCCGCCGGAGCTTCCTGGACGATCTGTTCGACTGAGCACCGATGCGGGCCCAGCCCACGGACCAGCCGCTTCCGCACGCTGTCCGGGCACGTCTGGCCCCGCTAGCCTTCGCGCTATGGCCGTAGGCGCTACGTCACCACGAACCGGGCACGCCCAGGTGCGCGTCGCCGTCGGACTCCTGATCGTTCTGGTGCTGGCTGCCGGGTGGCTGCTGCGTGGCGTCCTGATCAATGCCGATGGTGTGGATGTACCGCCCGCACACCAGATGCCAGCGGTACCAACCGGAGCGACGGTCGGGCCGGTAGAGAAGCGGTGCGGGTCCGGCGGCTGCTATCTGGAACAACGAGTCGAGCCGCCGGATGGGACCTCGGTGACTGTGTTGGCCGACCAGATGCAGGTGACGGAGCAGCGCTGTTCCCGCCTGGATCTGCTCGCCTGGCGCTCCACGTGCACCGGTTCGCACCCGGTGGACGACCACTTGCTGGTGTACCTGCTCTACGAGTCCCCTCTGGCGTTCTAGTTCTCGACCCCTGGCAGGCGTTGCGACGTTCTGGTTCGGCCTCTTCGCACGGGCCGATCGCTCATGTGTTCGAGAACACTGCGGGCAGTCGCCGTTACCGTTGTACCGGTGTGCACCCCGGGTTACGCTGGTCTCGTCCACCGGAGAGAGGTGCGCAGGGGCGCCGAACTCCGGACTATTCATTCTGCGGGGGAGCGTGGTGTGAATGCCTGCTGTGCGATGTCTGGCACGGGCACCGGGGCTACCCCGTGATGTCCTCAGGAGGTCCCATGGTCACCACGACCAGTCAGTCCAGCCAGCGGCCAGCCCGCTCCCGTAAGCTCCGCGCGGTCCTTGCCGGCGGTCTAGTGCTCGGCATCGGCGGCGCGGTCACCCTCGCCGCCTGGAACGACAGCGAGTTCGCCTCCGGGCTGTTCTCCTCCGGGGAGTTCAACCTGCAGGGCTCGACCACCAGTGCCACCGAGGGGTACACCGACCACGAGAGCGCCGACGGCGCCGCTGCCCTGGAGTTCTCCGTGCCGGTGGACAACATGAGCCCGGGCGACGTGGTTGCCGCGCCGTTCTGGGTGCGCCTGGATGCGGCCACCACCAGCCCCGCGGTGCTGGACCTGGTCTCCGTGACCGGTACCGACACCACCGGTGCCAACACCGCCGAGCTCGGCTACGACGTGTACGCGCTCGCTGCGGACGGCAGCTGCGATGTTGACGCCACCGGAACCGTCGTCGGCAGCGGCGACACTCTGGTGACCAACGACGATGTGGCCGGGGAGACTGTGCCGCTGGCCATCGGTGCAGCCGAAGGCGACCCAGGTGAGGCGACCCAGCTGTGCTTCGTGGTGGCCGCCTCGGAGGACCTCGCCCAGGGCGGTGAGACCACAGCCGTCTGGCAGTTCACCGCGACCTCGGACTCCGAGTAACCGGTGGCTGCTCTGCGTCGTGCGCGCCGGGAGCGACCGGGCGGGAGACGTTGGCTCCGGCTCCGGGCGCTGCTCGCCGGCGGGCTGGTGCTGGGGGTCGGTGGTGCGGTGACGCTTGCTGCCTGGAACGACAGCGAGTACGCGAGCAGCACACTGACGGCCTCCACGTTCGGGATCGAGGGCAGCGTGAACGGTGGGGACTGGTCCGAGCATCCCACTGCCGACGACGCAGCCCAGCTGGTGTTCGATCCTGAGCTGCCGTTGCTCTCACCCGGGCAAAGCGGGTTCCTGCAGTTCTCCGTGCGCACCACGGCTGACGCCACGGCCGGTGGCGCGGTGAGTCTGCAGACCCCCGTTCTCCAGGGTTCGGCAGCGTTGCAGGAAGCACTGGAGTATGCGGTGCGGGTAGTGCCGGACGGCTCGGGCTGTGATGCTGCCCTGTTCGAGCAGGTTGGCGTTGAGGTGATCGTCCCGAACGGTACTGCGCTCGATGCCGGGGTTCCGGAGAACGCCAGTGAGCTGGCGCCGGAGGCCGGGAACGCCGTGGACTACTGCGTGCGGATCAGCATGATCGCCGGTGCCGGCAACGAGGTGCAGGGCGAAACCCTGACCGCCACCTGGCAGTTCCTCGCCGAGTCGGCCTGACCATGACTGCCCCGAGCCTGCGCACCCGGCGCCGGACGCTGGCCCGCATCGCTACCGCCACTCTGGCGCTGGTGCTGTTGGTTGCCGTGCCGGTGCAGGCTGCGCCGGTGCGGGAGGTGATCGCCGGTCAGGTGCTGCAGCTGGTGTCGGTGCAGGACCCCGAGGCGATGGCCAGCATGAGTCCGGGCGAGACCGTCACCTGGGATGTCCAGGTCGGCGCGAGCGAACCGGAGGGGGAGATCGCCCTCGAGCTGACGGCCGACCACCCGGCCACCGGCTTCCTCGTGAGCGTGCACGAGTGTGCGGCCGAGGGTGAGGATTGCAGCCGGGAGCTGCTCGCCCCGGCGGAGATCGGGCCGGAGGCGACGGAGGTGGGCCGTCAGGCGGCCGAGGAGACGCTCTGGTACCGGATCAGTGTGCAGCTCGCCGGTGAGGAACCGGCCCATACCCTGCTGACCTTCACTGCGCAGGGACACGGGGAGGAGATCTCCACCGACGGCGAGGCGGAGCTCCCGGGCACCGGGGCGTCGCCGTGGTTGCCGGTCGCGCTCGCGGTGGGTGCGATGGTGCTCGGAACGGTACT
>DXBY01000006.1 GCA_019116305.1 Candidatus Ruania gallistercoris
GCCGATCCCCCTGGGCGGCATCCGGCGTCTCACCGAGGAGCAGACTGTGGCCGAGAACGCACCGCCGAGCGGCGAGCGGCTGCTCGCCGGGATCTTTCCCAGCCCGAGCCGCAGCGTGACTGCACCCGCCGCGGCCAGCCCACCTGCGCCGTCGACGGCTGAGGCCCGCCCTGCCCCGGTCCCCGAGACCGTGCTCTCCACCGTGGCTGCGGGTGCGCACTTCGCGCCACACGATGTGCTCGGTCCGCACCTGGATGCCGAGACCGGTGTGCTGACCATCCGCGTGGTGGCGCACCTGGCGACGTCCGTGCAGGTGCGCACCGCCACCGGCAGCCACCCCGCAGAGCATCTCCGGGACGGCGTCTGGGCGGCGGCTTTCAGCGCCGAGGAGGTGCCGGACTACCGGCTGCAGATCAGCTACGCCGACAACGAGGTGGAGGTCGACGACCCGTACCGATTCCTGCCCACGCTCGGCGAGGTGGACCTGCACCTGATCGGCGAGGGTCGCCACGAGAAGCTCTGGGAGGTGCTCGGCTCCCACGTGCGCCACTACCCGGGCGCGCTCGGGGAGGTCAGCGGGGTCTCGTTCGCCGTCTGGGCGCCGAACGCCCGAGCGGTGCGGGTGGTCGGTGACTTCAACGGCTGGGACGGGCGCGGGGCGATGATGCGCTCGCTCGGCAGCACCGGCCTGTGGGAGGTCTTCCTGCCCGGGCTCGCGTCGGGTGAGCGGTACAAGTACGAGATCTGCATCGCCGACGGTTCCTGGCACATGAAGGCCGACCCGATGGCCCGGGCCACCGAGATACCACCGGCCACGGCCTCGGTGGTCACCGAGAGCAGCCACACCTGGGCGGATGCTGACTGGATGGCCGACCGGACCGCCCACGACCCACACTCCGGACCGCTGAGCGTCTACGAGGTGCACCTGGGCTCCTGGCGCAAGGAGCTGAGCTACCGCGAGCTGGCCGAGCAGCTGGTGGAGTACGTCACCTGGATGAACTTCACCCATGTGGAGCTACTCCCGGTGGCCGAGCACCCGTTCGGTGGCTCATGGGGCTACCAGGTGACCTCCTACTACGCGCCCACCTCCCGGTTCGGCAGCCCGGATGAGTTCCGCTACCTGGTGGACCGGCTGCACCAGGCCGGTATCGGCGTGATCGTGGACTGGGTACCGGCACACTTCCCCAAGGACGCCTGGGCGCTGGCCCGGTTCGACGGCACTGCGCTGTACGAGGACCCGGACCCGCTACGTGGCGAGCAGAAGGACTGGGGCACGTATGTGTTCAACTTCGGCCGCAACGAGGTGCGCAACTTCCTGGTGGCGAACGCGGTGTACTGGCTCACCGAGTTCCATGTGGACGCGCTCCGGGTGGACGCCGTGGCCTCGATGCTCTACCTGGACTACTCCCGGGAAGCCGGGCAGTGGCGGCCGAACGCGCGCGGCGGCCGGGAGAACCTCGAGGCGATCCAGTTCCTGCAGGAGGCGAACGCCACCGCCTACCGGGTGGCGCCGGGCACGATGATGATCGCTGAGGAGTCCACCGCCTGGCCGGGGGTGACCACCCCCACCGAGCACGGCGGGCTGGGGTTCGGCCTGAAGTGGAACATGGGCTGGATGAACGACACGCTGCGCTACCTGGCGGAGGAGCCGATCAACCGGCGCTACCACCACGGCGAACTGACCTTCTCCCTGGTGTACGCGTTCTCCGAGCAGTTCGTCCTCCCGCTCAGCCACGACGAGGTGGTGCACGGGAAAGGCTCCCTGTGGCAGAAGATGCCCGGGGACCTGTGGGCCAAGCTGGCCGGTGTGCGGTTGCTGCTGGCCTACCAGTGGACGCATCCGGGTAAGAAGCTGCTGTTCATGGGCGGGGAGTTCGCGCAGAACACCGAGTGGAACGAAGCCCAGTCGCTGAACTGGGAGCTGGGCGACACCCCGGGCCATGCCGGGGTGCGGGAGATGCTCCGCCGGCTGAACCAGGTGTACCTCGACCACCCGGCGCTGTGGGCCGAGGACTTCTCCCCGGCCGGTTTCCAGTGGCTGGAGGCCAACGACGGCGACCACAACGTGCTCGCGTACCTGCGCAAGGGGCGGGAGGAGGAGCTGGTGGTGGTGGCCAACTTCGCCGGTACCCCGCACGAGGGGTACCGGGTCGGGGTGCCTGGCGGCGGGGCCTGGCTGGAGCTGCTGAACTCCGACCACACCGACTTCGGTGGCTCCGGGGTGGTGAACACCACCGAGCGACCCGCCGAGGAGGTGCCCTGGCACGGTCGGCCGCAGTCGATTCAGCTCCGGGTACCACCCCTCGGAGTCACGATCCTGCGCCGGGCCTGACCTGGTTCAGTAGAGGGCGATCGCGAGGTCGCGGCGTGCCTTGACCACCTCGGGAGCGTCATCCGGAGCGAGCCGGAACAGCTCGAGCAGTCGTACCCGGGCCTGCTCCTTGTCCGCCCCGGCGGTGACCCGGATGGCCTGCAGCAAGCGGGCGTACCCCTCGCTCAGGCGACCACCGGCCACCTCCAGGTCCGCAGCGGGCAGCTGAGCGTCCAGGTCGCCGGCCGGTGCCTCGGTCGCGCGCTGCAGCACCTGGGCGGGGTCGAGCCCGCCGATCCGCTGCAGCAGCTGCACCTGGGCCAGCCCGGCCGCCGCCTCCGCATCCGCCGGGTTCTCGTTGATCGCCTGCTGAAACGCGGCCGCCGCACCGTCAAGGTCGTCGGCCTCGATCGCGTCGTAGGCGGCCTGGATGTGCGGCGGCAGCGGCGGCTGCGCCGGCTCCTCCTCGTCAGCACCCGGCTCCTGACCGGTGTCCACAGTGCCGGTCACGCCGTGCTCCTGGGCCAGCTGGAGCAGCTGGTCCAGCACCGGACGCACCTGCTCGAGCGCCGGTGCCCCCTGGAACAGTGGCACCGGCTGCCCCTTGATGACGGCGAGCGCCGCCGGGACCGCCTGCACCTGGAAGACCTGGGCCAGCCGCGGGTTGGCGGCCACATCGATCCGGGCGAGCACGAACTTGCCGGCCTGCTCGGTCACCAGCGTCTGCAACGTGGTGTTCAGCTGGATGCTCTGACCCTCGCCGACCTGCCAGAGCAGCACCAGCACCGGCACCTGGTTGGACTGCTCGACGACGTCGTTGAAAGTCTCCTCGGTGACGTCCAGGACCAGGCCGTCCGGAGTGTCGGCGCTGGGCGGCGGTGGCGGCGGTGCCGCGAGTGCGGACAGGTCCACGGCGCCGTGCAGGTTGATCGACGGAGGAGGCTGCTGACTCATGGTGTAGATCCTAGTTCGGCTCAGCGGTGCTCACGCACACCGCTCTTCGTCCCGCGGGCACTCCCGGGAGACGCCGGTGAGCACCCGTTCGGCCCCGAGCACCGTGGCCTGACCGTCCTCGGTGTCCTCAGCGGGCACATAGATGGCCACCATCGTGCGGAACGAGGCGATCAGGGAGTCATCCAGGTACTCCAGGAGACCGCCCTCGGAGTCGAGGGCGTCGATGTGCGGCGAGGGCACGGTGATCTCCGAACCGGAGATGGTCTTGGTGAACGTCTGCCGACTGCGCATCTCGCCCACCACGATGTAGCCGCCGTCCTCCGTGGCCATGGCGAGCACCGGGGAGTCGGTGGCGCGGGTGCGGTGGGAAAACGTCCCGGCCTCATCCACCACATCCAGGTTCTCTGCCTCGTCCCGCACCAGGCCGTAGAACTCGTCGTCCTCAAGTGCGAAGGAGTCGGCGGCGTCGCTGTCGCTGCCCTCGGTGAGGATGTCGGCGTACTGCGCGACGGCGTCGGTCGGGCTGGCCAGGTAGCCGGAGGCGTCGGCGGCGACCTGTGCGCTCCCGGAGGCCGGGACGGCGGTCGGTGGCATCTCCGAACCGGGGAGCAGACGCACCCAGTGGTGCAGCTGGTACGCCGAGCGCGGGTCCTCCTGCTGCAGGGTGAGCAGCAGCGGCACGTTCGCGCCGTCGGCGATCTCGGTGACCACCATCATGGTGCGCGGCCAGTCCTCGGAGACGGACACGATCTCCACCTGCGGGGAGGTGATCAGGGTGCGCGGGGAGTACGCCTCGTCGCTGTCCGCAGTCGCTTCGGCGAGGGTGTACTCGGCGCCCCGGATCCGCAGCGCGGGATTGGCCATCCGGTCCTCGAGGAGCTCGGTGTCTCGCTCCTCGTCCGCGGCGCTGATCTGCGCAGCGAGGTCCTCCAGCACCCGGTCGATGCGGGGCTCGTCCAGAGCGGGCATCGATTCCGGAGCTTCGGGTTGCGGTTCCGGGGAGGGCAGCGGGATGGCGCAGCCGGCCAGCAGGCTCAGTGCGGCGAGCGCGGTCAGTCCGGCGCTCGCGCGGCGAATGGTGCGGCGGGTCATCGGTCCACCTCCTCGTCCTCTCCCCGGTCGTCGGTGTCGGTCTCCTCCGTGGGCTCCGGCGAGGACGAGCCGGTCGGTCCGGCATCCGGCGTCAGCCCCCAGGTCTGGCGCCAGGAGGCGCCGGAGGCCTGCGGGTTGGCATCACTGGCGCCCTCGGCGTCGGCGGTGGCAGCGGTCCCGGGCTCAGCCGGGTCGCCACCGTCGGTCGGTGCGGCAACCGGCGTCTCGGCCGGAGGCTTCGCCTTGCGCTGCCACCAGCGCCGCGGCCGGTCCTCGCTCGCCGCGGCGGCGGTGTCGTCCTCGGTCTCGGCACCCCGCCAGGTCACGTCCGCGCTCGACGTGTGCGCACCGCCCAGACCGCGGCCGGGCGCCGGGGACTCATACGTGCTCACCGGGCCCGCGCCGTCGCCGGTACGGCCGCTGCGCACCCAGTCGTCCAGGTCGGAGGCGCCACTGGCAGGTGCCGCATCCGAGTCAGCCGTGGATCCAGGTTCGGCCGGCTCGCTCCGGTCGCCGCTGATGATGGCGGTCCAGTCGCTCGGGGTCTCGGTGTCGCTGGCCTCGGCCGGCGTACTGGCGCTCGGAGCCTCGGCACCGGACGACGGCTGTGCTGCCACTGTTGTACCGCCCGCCTTGCCGGTACGGGCCGCTTCCCGGATCTGCCGGCGGGTCAGCGGGGTGCCGTCCGCGGCGGTGGTGGCGACTTCCGGCGTTGTCTCGGCCTCATCGGTACCGCGGCGGCGGGCCCGGCGCTCCTCCCGGTGCATGAGGAGCTCGATGATCAGCCAGACCAGACCGATCAGGAAGATCACCCCGCCGACGATCATCCCGGGCACCATCAGCGGCGTGGTCACCTCGCGGGTCCAGGTCATCGAGACACTCGGAGCAGGCTGGCTGCCGTCGGTGGCGACCAGCATCATCCAGCGTCCGTCCACCTGGGACCAGTCGTAGGTCAGCTCACCGGTGCCGGTGACCTCCTCGATCCACAGGTCGGAACCGGCCGGGTTCGGCACGGTGGCGTCGGCGGGGGCGTCCTCGCCCTCATCGTCGGTGGCATCGCCGGTGGGCTCGGCGCTGCCGCTCTCGCTCGGGTCCTCGCTACTGCTCTCGCTCGGGTCCTCGCTGCTGCTTTCGCTCTGCACGGCGAGCGTCTCCCAGTCGCTCAGCCCGGTGACCTCCAGATAGGGCGACTCGCCCAGCCAGGCGCGCACATCGGACTCCCGGCCCATCGCCAGGACCAGCGGTGTGTCCGACTCCGGAGCAGTTACGGTCACAGTCACGTTCGGGTTCACGGTGGCGAGCACGTTGCCGCCGGCCACCAGCACCGGAGCCTCCGCGTCCTGTGGCACAGTGGCAGTCACCACCTCGTCCGCCCGCCAGATCGTGCCCGAGGCGATCCCGGCACCGGCGATGGCAAGTCCGAGCACGATGAGCACGGTCGCGAAGATCCGTCGTAGCACCAGCTCTTGAGCCCTTCTCGTCGAGGTCGACCGTTCGCCGACGACCCCTCAGGGTACGTGACCCTTCCGTGACATTTCACATCATGGTGATACAGGACACGCGGGGGGCGGTCCTGGATCACCCGTTAGGCTGAGTGATAAGGATATGCCGCCCTGTGCCGGTGGCCACCTTTTGGCCGTCGGCCCAGCCCGGACCCGGCCCCAACTCCACCCCCGAACTCACGCCAAGGAGCACCTGTGGCTGATGACTCATCGACCTTCCCCGTAGTGATGCGTGGGTACGACCGTGCGCAGGTCGATCAGCGGATCCACTCACTGGAACGCCAGCTCGCCGAGGCCCGCACCCAGGTGGAGGCCCTGGACGCGTCGAGCATGCAGATTTCCGGTGAGCTGGCCGATGCCCAGGCCCAGCTGAAGGAGGCGGAGAAGCCCAGTTATGCCGGTCTCGGCGCTCGGATCGAACAGCTGCTCCGCTCCGCCGAAGAGCAGTCGGCGGATGTCCTCACCCAGGCCAACCACCAGGCCAAGGACATCACAGCCCGGGCCCGGGCCGCCGCCGAGGAGCTGACCTCTCAGGCGGAGAACGAGGCGGCCGAGCTGTTGGCGAACGCCCGCCGGGACTCCGAGAGCACCACCCAGCGAGCGACCAGCCAGGCGGAGGGCACGCTGCTCGCCGCTCAGCGCAAGGCGGAGGAGCTGGTGGCCTCCTCCGAGCGGGAGGCGGCCCGGATCTCCAGCGTGGCGCAGACCGAGCACAGCGAGAAGCACGCGAGCCTAGAGCGGGAGCTGGGCACCGCCCGCGCGGAGGCGGAGAAGGAGATCGCCGAACGCAAGGTCGACTCCGAGCGCACTGCCCGTGAGCTGAAGTCGGCCAGTGAGGCCGAGGCCGAGGAGGTGCGCAGCCGGGCGAAGGCGGAAGCGCAAGCGGCTCGGGAGGAGGCCCAGCGCGAGGCCAGCTCCACTATCGCCCAGGCGGAGGACGAGGCGGCGGAGGTCCTGCGGCAGGCGAACGCCGACGCCGAGGAGATCCGGCAGTCGGTGGCGCAGATGCGCGAGGACGCCGAGCTGGAGATCGCCGGACGCCGGGCAGCCTCGGAGGAGTCGGACGCCGCCCTGCACGCCCAGGCCAAGGCGGACACCGACGAGATGATTGCCAGCGCTCAGGCGCATGCCCAGGAGGCTGAGGCCCGGGTGGCGGAGGCACTGGCCAAGGCCGAGGAGTTGCGGTCCTCGGCCGAGACCCAGGCCGAGCAGATCCTCGCCGACGCCCGCACGAGCGCGGACCGGGTGACCCGCGAAGCTCGGGAGGCCGCCGACCGGCAGCGTGCGGATACGGCCGCCGAGACCGATCGGGACCGGCGCACTGCCCAGCGACAGGTGGACGAGCTGGACCGCCAGCGGGAGTCGATCACCGGCTACCTGGACGAGCTGCGCGCCCTGCTCGGGGCGGGGCAGGTGGACGAGGCTGCCGACCTCACCGTGCCGGAGACTCCTCCGGCCGTCTCCGACAGTGACGATGCCGGGCCAGAGGCCGACACGGACGAGACTGAGGCGCAGGCCGACACCACGGCGGAGGACGAGACGAGCAGCTCCGAGGATACCGCCGTGCTCGAGGCCGTGGGCGAGGCCGGCCCGGATGCCGATGAACCCGGTGCTGAGGCGGCCGCTGATGCCACCGGCGGTGAGGAGCCGGACACCCCGGTGGAGCCCGCCGAGGAGCCACGCAGTGGTGACGGCGACACCGAGGTGATGGACGCCGTCGTCGACAACGAGCACGCGGTCTCGAAGCAGGACTGAGCAGCGACCCCGAGGAGCAGGACTGCGCGCAGGCGGCGCTGTCAGCGCACCATCCGCACAGTGACCAGGTCGCCCCACCGGGCGACCTGCTGCTCGGCGCCGTCGAGGTCGAAACCGTGCTTGCGGTAGAACGCCTGGGCGCGCAGGTTCTCCGCTGCCACCCAGAGGTAGCAGGGTGCGTCTCCGACGGCGAGCTGCAGCAGATTCGCGCCCGTACCCAGGCCGTACTCGCCGGCGCGCACGTACAGCCCCCACAGGTGCAGCGACCGGACCTGCCCGGTTCCCGCGGCACTCGCACTGGCAAAGCCGACCGCCACACCGCCCCGGTGGGCCAGCCAGACCGTGTCCCCAGCCGGGTCACCGAGCGTGCGCTGCCACCCGCTCAACCCGTGCTCCCGCTGATGGGCGAGCACCGCCTCCGGCACCAGGTCCGCGTAGGCCTCCCGCCAGGTGTCGCAGTGCAGCTCATGCAACGCCTCGGCGTCACCGGCGTGCGCCGGTCGGATCTGTGCAGCGGTCATGGTGGCCCAGCATAGGAGGCACGCACCCGCCCCACCGACCACCTACCCTGGCAGGGTGAGCACCGACTGGGCCCAGCAGCGCACCGAGGCCGCCCGCGAGCACGAGCGGCGCCTGGAGCAGCGCCGCCGCGGGCAGAGCGAACGGGCCCGCGCGTTGCTGCGCACCTTCGTGGCAGCGGCACGGGCCGCCGACCTGCCCACTGAGCCGTTGGTGGTCCAGGGGTACGGGAACCGCGGCCGGGCCCGCACCCGACTGCGCGGCTGGTACCTGCGGGTAGACCGGACCAGCGCCGTCACCCCGGACGGGAGCTTCTACCTGCTCACAGCACCACTGACCCCCCTGGAGCGGCTACGCGGCCTCACACCCGAACCGAGCGAGCCACCCCTGGTGCTCGGCGCCGGCGGCAAGGACGGTGACTCGATCGACCTGGCCGACGCTCTCACCCGCCTGCTGCCCGGCTGGGATGCGGCTACACCCTGACGCCGGCGGTGAGGCCCGGGAGAACGTCCTGGGAATGGGCCACCGAGCCGTTGAGGTGCTGCGGTACCGCCCGCACGGCACCCTCGGCGAGCTGGGTGAAACCGGCCCGGTGGGCGGCGGAGGCGATCTGTGCGGTGACTCGCTCCGGAGGCGTTCTGCCGGTACCGGCGAACCAGATCCACGGCCGTGAGTCCGCGGTGATCCGCAGGATCCGGGCCCGGCGGAACTGCGGCTGCAGCGGTGGCGGCCCGATCAGGTAGATGCCCTGGTGGATCCACGCCCCGCTGCGGATCGTGCGGTAGAGCCCCTTCGACGGGATGCCCAGGCTCAGCGTGATCCGTCTGGTGCCAGTGATCGGGGTGAGGCTGCCGGGCACGATCTCCTCGTACCGCAGCACGTACGGCCGCAGAAATGGTGCGGTCGAGCCGATCAGCAGACCGCGCTCGCACACAGCGAGCGTCTCGCCGCGGATCAGTGCGTAGACGCCCAGGATGAGCAGGCCCATCAGCACCGGGAAGGCCACGTTCAGCCTCGGGTCCGGGTCGGGGTTCACCAGCATGGCGGCGGGCATCAGCAGCCAGAACGCCACCGCGATCACTTTGGTCCACACCCCGGGCCGGCTGTAGTGCACGGCGATCGGCGCGCCCAGCTCGTCACCATGCCGGCGCAGCGCGCGGCGAGCGCTCACGCGGTGCCGCGGGCGTACAGGTCGGCCAGAGCGGCCGCCACCTCACGAGGTGACTCCACAGCGCTGAGGTGACCTGCGCCGTCGACCTGGACCACCTGCGTCCCCAGCGCTGTAGCCATCTCCTCGTGCTCGGCCAGAGTTGCCGTCGCATCCAGCGCCCCGCGCAGCACCAGCGCAGGGACGTCCAGCGTGGTCAGGGCGGCCAGCCGGTCCGGTCGCGCGGCCATCGCTCGTTGCGCCCAGGCGATGCCCGACGGCGGAGCCTGGGCGAGCCAGGCCGTCACCTCGGTCCGGACTTCTTCGGGCGCCCCCGGGGCGAGCAGGGAGTCCAGCATCGGTGCCACCACGCCGCTTCCGGCCTCGCCGAGCGCGTCCTCGGCCATCTGCAGCCGGCCGGCCCGTCTGTCCTGGGGGTCCACACCGGCCTTGGTGTCCAGCAGGCCGATCCCAGCGAGCAGCTCCGGGTGCCGCTCCGCCAGTGCCAGCGCGGCATATCCGCCCATGGACAGCCCGGCGATCACGGCGCGGGAGACGCCGGCGGCTTCGAGGGTGGCGGCCACGGCGTCGGCGTAGCCGTCCAGACCACCGTCCACTGTGGGCGAGGAGCCGAAGCCGGGGGCATCGATCGCCAGCACCGGCAGCTGCGGCGCGGCGGAGATGACATACGCCCACATCCGTGAGTCCAGCGGGAAGCCATGGAGCAGCACCAATGGCGGTGCGCCGTCGCGCAGCTCGGGTCCGTAGGCGTGCCAGGCGAGCTCGTTCACCCGACCAGGCTACCCGCCGAATCTGTGGCGCAGCGGCGGGAACGGTGGTGGGATGACCTGTGTGGGCGATCAGATCAAGACCCAGACCTTCAGCCGGGAGCAGCGGTTGCGCTACCGGGAGAAGGTGCGCCGATGCCTGGATGTGTTCTCCGAGATGCTCGCCCATCACCACTTCGACTCCCATCCGGCGCTGACCGGCTTGGAGGTCGAGCTGAACCTGGTGGACGCCGGCGCGCAACCGTCGATGAAGAATGCTCAGGTGCTCTCCGAGATCGCCGATCCGGCGTTCCAGACCGAGCTGGCCCGGTACAACATCGAGCTGAACGTGCCCCCGCAACCGCTGCCCGGCCAGGCCGTGCTGGATCTGGAGAAGGACATCCGGGCCGCGTTGAACCACGCCGACGAGCGGGCCCAGCGCCACGGTGCGCAGATCGCGATGATCGGGATCCTGCCCACGCTGCGCCCGGAGCACCTGACCGGGGACTGGATGAGCCCGAACCCGCGCTACCAGGCGCTGGAGGACGCGGTGTTCGCCGCACGACGGGAGGACATCGAGCTGGACATCTCCGGGCCGGAACCGTTGCGGATGCTCACCGCCACGCTCGCCCCGGAGTCGGCCTGCACCTCGGTGCAGCTGCACCTGCAGGTCTCCCCCACCGAGTTCGCTCCGCACTGGAACGCCGCGCAGATCCTCGCCGGTCCGCAGCTGGCGCTGGGCGCCAACTCCCCGTTCCTGTTCGGCAGACGACTGTGGGCAGAGACCCGCACCGAGCTGTTCCTGCAGGCCACCGACACCCGTTCCCCGGAGCTGCGCAACCAGGGCGTGCGGCCGCCGGTGTACTTCGGCGACGCCTGGATCACCTCGATCTTCGACCTGTTCGAGGAGAATGTGCGTTACTTCCCGGCGCTGCTGCCGGAGACCACCGACGAGGACCCGGAGGCCGAGCTGGCCGCCGGGCGCACCCCGCGGCTGCAGGAGTTGCGCCTGCACAACGGCACCGTGTACCGGTGGAACCGGCCGGTCTATGACGTGGTGGACGGCAAACCGCACCTGCGGGTGGAGAACCGGGTGCTGCCCGCCGGTCCCACGGTCAGCGACATCCTCGCCAACGCCGCCTTCTACTACGGCGCGATGGAGATGCTCGCCCACGAGGACCGGCCGATGTGGTCGCGGATGTCCTTCTCCGCTGCGGAGGCGAACTTCACCGCCGGTGCGCGGGACGGGGTGGAGGCGATGATGTACTGGCCCGGCTACGGCGAGGTGGGCTGGGACGAGCTGGTGCTGCGCCTGCTGCTGCCGCTGGCCGCTGAGGGGCTGGCCCGCCGCCAGGTGGCCAGTGCGGTGATCGACCGGTTTCTCGGCATCATCGAGGCCCGGTGCAAGCTACGCCGCAACGGCGCGTGGTGGCAGACCGAGACCGTGGCGGCCCTGGAAGAGAAGGGGATGGACCGGGAGCAGGCGCTGACCGAGATGCTGCTGCGGTACATGGACGGGATGCACGCCAACGAGCCGGTGCACACCTGGGAGGTGCCGGCCTGAGCTTCGCGGGCGCTCAGTGGCGGGGCCCGCGGCGGTCCCGGGCGCGCCAGCATGAAGTGTGCCAGTGCCGCCGGTCCGCGAGCGCGGCGTCGCCGCCGAACAGGTGGTCCTCGCTCCAGGCGACCACGTGGGCGACCCCGGGCGGGATCTGCTGCAGACAGCCGGGGCAGGTGTAGTTCTTCGCCGACCCGGACACCGTGCGCACGTTCCAGCGCTGCCCGTCCGGCCCGGACTCGCTCCTGGCGCCGCCGCGCAGCACAGCGTCGACGTCGAGCTCCGGATGGGGCTCGCCGTACGGGCGCTTACGGGATCGACGGGCCATCACGCCATTATGGCCGCCGGCAACCTTACTGATCGCTGCCGAACCGGGTCCTGCGGGCGGCCGCCCGCGCGATCAGCACGTCCATCCCGCCGACCAGCAGGTAGCAGGTGACGGTGCCGGCGCCCGTCAGCGGCCAGGCCCAAGGGCCGGTGATCTGCGAGAGTCCGTAACCAGCCGCGATCGCCGCGGCCACGGAGAGCAGGTCGACTCCCCCGCTGAA
>DXBY01000289.1 GCA_019116305.1 Candidatus Ruania gallistercoris
CAGCGCACCGATCTTGGTGAGCACACCGGCCAGCCGGCCCTCGGCATCGATCACCGGGGCGAACCGGCGCCGGGCGGTTTCCTGGGCCTCGTAGGCCCGCTCCAGGGCGCCGGAGCCGCTGAGCACGTCCAGGGTCAGCACAGTGGGATCGGGGGTCATCACCTGCTCGGCCTGGGTGAACTGGTCCACGCCCTGGCAGTCCGAACGGGTGACCACGCCCACCGGCCGACCCTCGTCCACCACCACGGCGGCACCGTGAGCACGCTTGTCGATGAGGGTGAGCACCGTGTGCACCGTGTCCTGGCGGTCCACGGTCACAGGCGTCTCCAGCACCGGGTGCGCAGCCTTGACCTCGCTGATGGTGCGCTGCACCTGGTCCAGCGGGACGTCCTGGGGCAGCACTGCCATCCCGCCGCGCCGGGCGAGTGTCTCGGCCATCCGCCGGCCACTGATCGCGGTCATGTTCGCCACCACCACCGGGATCGTGGTCCCGGTGCCGTCACCGGTGGTCAGGTCCACGTCGAACCGGGAGGAGACCTGGGAGTAGGACGGGACGAGGAACACGTCCCCGTAGGTGAGGTCGTGTCCGCTGGAATGGCCGGGCAACATGCGCATGCCCGTAGCCTATGCGGTGCACGGGGCGCCGGGCACGCAGATCCTTCAGCCGGATCGGACCTGAGCGCGGAAGTAGACGTTGAACGGGTCGGCCTCCAGCGTGGTCGCCGCCACCTGGCCGAAGCCCGCTTCGCCAAGCATCCGGGTGGCGGTCTGGATGCCCCAGCCGGTGCCGAGCCCGGTGCCACCCTGGCCGAGGGAGACCGCCATGCAGTGCAGCAGGGACACGGTGTACAGGTAGGCGCCCCAGGGGAGGCCGGTGTTCTCCTCCAGGCGGCTGGAGGCTTGGAAGTCGACCATCAGGAACACTCCGCCGGCGCGTAGGCTTCGCCGGATCTGGGTGAGCACCTCCGCGGGCCGGGCCTGGTCGTGGATCGCGTCGAAGGCGGTGACCAGGTCGAACCGGCCCGGCTCGTCCAGTGCGGCAGCGTCCCGGCAGACGAACTCGACGTTGTCGAGCCCGAGCTGGGCGGCCTCGGCCCGGGCGGCCTCCAGCGGCTCGGGCTGGAAGTCGTAGCCGGTCACCCGGCTGCGGGGGTAGCGCTGTGCGATCAGGTTCACGGCATGGCCGCGCCCGCAGCCGATGTCGGCCACGGCGATCCCCGCCTCGAGCTCTTCGGCGCGGTTGGTCATCGGCAGGATCTGCGGAATCAGGGCCATGTCATGGACCGCGGCGCTCTCGGCGGCCATGGCGGCGTGGAACCGGGGATAGTCGGTGTAGGAGGTGCCGCCGCCGGTACGGAAGCACTCCCGGATCCGGGGCAGCACGGCGGTGAGGTCGCCGAGCATCGAAGTGGACCGGGCAATGTTGTCCGCGCCGCCGCCGGTGAGCATTGCGGCCGCGGCAGCGGGCAGGCGGTAGGTGCCGGCGGCGGGGTCGTAGCAGACGATGCCGCCGGCCACTGTGCCGGCGAGCCACTCGCGCACGTAGCGTTCGTCCAGGCCGCTCGCATCGGCGAGCTGAGGAGAGGTCGACGGCGGAAGGTCGCCGAGCGTGCGAAGTAGCCCAGTGTCGTGGCCGAGCGCGAGGAGGAGCGACAGGGCACCATCGTTCATCACCTGCAGCAGACGGGTGGCCGCTTCGTCCGGGGTGGGATCGGGACGGGGGCTGCCGGTGCTGGTGTGTTCACGGAGCATGGGAAGTCACCTTCATCAGTGGGTGCTGCCGGTACCGGGTGTACCGGTCGGTGGTTTCGACGCTAGGCGGGCGCGCACCGGGTGACATCGGACGAATACCCCACTTCCGGTGGGCGGTATGGGGTGGATGGTGCAGGCTCGTGCCCTCCCTCCTCCGGCGGGCCCAGCGACCGAATGGGCCTAGCCCCACTCCTCGCCCTGGTCACTGTTAGTCGCCGATACCGTGCCGGTGTGCCCAGGCTGCGGCGGCTGTGCGCGAGGTGACGTCGAGCTTGCGGTAGATGTTGCCCAGATGCCGGCTGACGGTCTTCTCGCTGATCACCAGCTGGCGAGCCACCTGGCGGTTGCTCGCGCCGGCCGTCATGGCAGCGAGCACCTCCAGCTCCCGTGCAGTGAGCCCTGCCGGCACCGGCCCGGACTCAGCAAGCCGGGCCACATCCGGGCCGGCCCCCAGAGACCGGTAGATGGCCAGTGCAGTAGCCCGTTCCGCACTGGCGGCCCCGGCCTCGCCGAGGTGGTCCAAGGTCTCGGCGAGCAGCTCGTGCACCTCGGCCACGCCGTAGCGGTAGTGCTGCGCTCGGTACACCTCCAGGGCCCGGCCGAGGTGACTGTGGGCGTCCCGGTACCGGCCCACGGCCAGGGCGAGGCGGCCGCGGGCATGATCGTTGCGGGCGTGCAGGCCCGGGGTGTCGTACCGGGCGGCGATCTCGCTCAGCCGCGTGCCGAACTGCCGGGCGTCCTGACCGGCGCCGCACGCCAGGGCGATCTGCACACCCGCAAGCAGGAGGCGGCTGCCTTCGAACGGCCGCCGAGTGCCCAGGGCGAAGTGGATCTGGGCCAGCGCCTGCCCGCCGGCGCCCCCGGCGGCGGCCAGCAACGCCGCACCGGGCTGCGGATCGATGCCCAGCTCCCGGGCGGCTGCGTAGGCCGTCTCGGCGCCGGCGGTGTCCCCGCGGAGCCGGCGCACGTCGCCCAGCTCGCGAAATCCTTCTCCGGCCACCCAGCCGTGTGCCGGTGCGAGCTGCTGGCTGCGGGCCCCGAGCTCGGCCTCCACCCGGTCCCAGTCACCGTCAGCGCTGCTCAGCTGCAGCCGGTGAACGCGGGAGACACCGTAATAGGTGAAGGTGCGGCACAGCGGCGAGACCCAGCTCTCCATCGCCTGGGTCCACATCCGCATCCGGACCAGGTCGCCCAACGACTCGCACAGGTGCAGCACCGTGCAGTAGATGTCCCCGGACCACAGCGGCGGCAGGTGCCCGGCCACCACGGCCACCATGGCTTCGTCGAGCAGGTCGAAACCGTGCTGCAGGTGCCCGTGCAGCACCGCGGCCAGGCCGGCGATCACATCGGCGAACGCCTGCAGCGCCGGGTCCTGGAGCCGGTCGGCCGAGGCGGACAGGCGAGCTGCTGCCCGGCCGGCGGCTGCGACATCCACCCGAAGCTCGCCGTCGAGCTCGAGCCGGCTCACTGCCGCGATATAGACAAGGTAGCCGTGTGCCACGCACTGCTCATGTCCGGCCAGTGCACGCCGGGCCCGGCCGTACCAGGCCGTACCCAGAGCGCCCTCACCAGCGGTGTAGCAGATCAGCGCAAGGTCCAGAGCACCCCGAGCCGCTGCCTCCACCCGGCCGGCCGCGAGCTGCTGGCGGAACGCCAGCTCGGCCAGCGCCACCGAAGCCGGGATGTCTCCGAGCCACCATTCGCAGGTAGCCAGCAGGGCCAGATCATCCGGGTCCAGCGCAGTGGTTCGTCGTTGCCGGCGCAGCGCCTCGCGGGCAGCCACCCACTGCCCGGCGGCGTAAGCGGCGCGGGCCCGTTGCACGTTCTCGGCGACGTCCATGTCTGTCCCAGTGCCTCGGTCCCAGACTACGCCGCACCTGCGTCTCCGGCTTGGTTATGCGGCGGGGCCAGCCTGGTCCGGTGGGATGATCAGCTCGAGATAGTCACGCAGTCCGGCGGCGACGTCGATAGCAGGGTTGAGCAGCCACTGGGTCTGCAGCCCATCCCAGAGTGCGATGAGCGAGGCCGCCGCACGTTCTGGGTCTATCCCCTCGCGGAGCTTGCCCAGCAGTTGCAGTTCGCGGAGCTCATCGGCATATTCGCTCCGCAGTCGATCGAAGCGCTGCACGAAGTAGGGCCGCCCCGGGTAGTCGTCGGTGACTGATTCGCCGCACAGCACGGCGTACAGCTCGATGAGTCCTGGCACCCTCTCGTTGAGGTGCGCCTGCTCCACGAGCTGCTCCTGAAACGGCATTCCCTCCAGCTGGCTGGAGTCGGAGACCTCGTCGCGTCTGGCCAGAACAGCCACCAGCAGATCGCGCTTCGTAGGGAAGTAGTGCAGCAGGGCCGTCTGGCTCAATCCCACTCGGTCGGCGACGTCCTGCAGCGAGCCACCGCGATAGCCGTTCGCCGCGAACACGGCGAAGGCCGCTGCGACAATGCTTCGGCGACGATACGCCGACTTCGCATACGGACCACGGCGGCGTGGCTTGGCCTCCTCTGCCATGGCTGCAGCCTCTCGTTAAATCAAATATTGAGCGGACACTCAACTTTCATGTTAGCGTCGCTCTCACGTGTGGGCACACGCTTCGCAGGCTCGCTGGCGGAGCTGAGCATGGCCGGGTGTTCATCCGCACCTATGGTGGCCGATCGACCGCCGGACGCGAAAGCCTCAGAATCCGCAGAGATGGAAGAGAGCTATGGACCAGTACCACGCCGACCTCGTGATCGTGGGCGGAGGTCTCGGTGCTGTCGCTGCTGCGCGTGCAGCGCTGCAGCTCGGCCGGACGGCGATCATCGCGGCGCCGGGGGACTGGCTGGGAGGGCAGCTCACGGCCCAGGCGGTGCCACCGGACGAACATCGATGGACTGAGACCGAGCTGACCTCGGCCGGCTACCGGGAACTACGCGAGCGTATCCGGGACCACTACCGGCGAAACTATCCACTCACGGACGAGGCGCGGGCGGACGAGCACCTCAATCCAGGGCAGGGCTGGGTCTCTCCGTTGTGCCACGAGCCCCGGGTCGGGGCCACTGTGCTGGAGGAGATGCTGGCCCCCTGGGTCGAATCCGAACGACTCACGGTCCTGCGCGGGTACACGCCGGTCGCCGTGACGCGCTCGAAGGACACCGTCCGTTCGGTGACCTGCCGGGACGAGGCCGGAACCCTCCATGAACTGACCGGCCCCTTCGTCCTCGATGCGACCGAGCTGGGTGACCTGCTGGCCCTCGGCGACATCCCGCACGTCATCGGCGCCGAGTCCCGGGCACAGACCGGTGAGCTGCACGCACTCGATCAACCGGACCCGCTCGATCAGCAGGCGATCACCTGGTGCGCGGCAGTGGAGTATCGCGCCGGCGAGTCCCATGTGGTGGACCGGCCCGCAGGATACGAGTACTGGCGCGACAGCCTGGACCCACGGTGGCCCGGGTCGAGGTTGTCCTGGACCGATGTCCATCCGATCACCCTCGAGGATCGTTATCGCCCGCTGTTCGCCGGTGACCCGGAAGCGGCGGTACACAGCAACGACCGTGACCTGTGGCACTTTCGACGCATTCTGGGTCGCAGCCAGTTCGACTCGTCCTATACCGGCGGCGAGATCACCTTGGTCAACTGGCCCCAGGCTGACTACTGGGACCTGCCGCTGGTCGGAGTTCCGGAGGAAGTCCGGAACAAGGCGTTGGCCGGTTCACGCGAGCTGACGCTGTCCTTCATCCACTGGATGCAGACAGAGGCCCCACGACCCGATGGCGGGCACGGCTACCCGGAACTTCGCCTCCGGGGAGATGTCCTCGGCACCGAGGACGGACTGGCCCGAGAGCCCTACATTCGCGAGTCGCGGCGGATCAAGGCCCTGTTCACCGTGACCGAGGCCCATATCGGCTGCCGGATGCGCGGCGAGGACGCCGGGTCCGAGATCTTTCCGGACAGTGTGGGCGTCGGCCACTACCGGATCGACCTGCACCCCTCCACGTCAGGGCGCAACTACGTGGACATCACCTGCTTCCCGTTCCAGATCCCCCTTGGCGCTCTCGTGCCGGTCGGCACCGTCAACCTGCTCGCGGCGAACAAGAACATCGGCACCACCCACATCACCAACGGCGCCTATCGCCTCCATCCGGGCGAGTGGTCGATCGGCGAGGCAGCCGGAGCGTTGGCCGCCTTCTGCCTCAGCACCACCTTGACTCCTGCACAGGTACGGGGGAGTGCGGCTGACCTGCACAGGTTCCAGGACACGCTGCGCGCGGACCTGGGCATCCCGCTCGCGTGGCCGGAGGAGATTCGCCGCACCGGCAAACCGGATGCGCCGGTGCGTCGGCGCGATCGGTAGACCACCCGCCACCATCCTGGCTGCTCCGACGAACCCGGGCACCCGCCCGCGCCTGCCCAGTGTGGGCTCGCAGCGCGAGAGCACTCGAGCGCGTGCTCCCAGTCGGTCATGCCCGCACAGCGCCCTGCCCGCGGTCGTCGGCCCTTCTCCTCAGTCGCGAAGACGTCATCTGCCAGTCATCGAGCGGACAGATCTGCGACACCGCGGAGGTATCTGCTCGTGAAGCAGGACGTCCTCTGCAGTGCAGCGACCTTTGTGGTCTCAATTTCGAGTGGTTACTCGAGATTGTGCTAGCCTGCAGACGTCACCCACGCGGGATCTCGCCCGGGCACTTCCTCCCGGGTCCGCGAAGGAGGAAGCCGACCATGCACGCAGGCCCGCGGTCCGCTGTGTGTCGTGACCGACTCCCACGCCGGCACCGACCAGCTGGACCGCCGCATCGTGATCGACACCAGCGACGGTGGTGGCTGGTGCTGCGGTGCACTCCTCGCGCTGTCCACGACCTCAGCGCTCCCCGTGTTCGTGATTCTTCCTCGTCGGCATCGATACCTGGTCCGGGGCATCGCGACGACCGACGTGGACAGACCTGACGACGCGTGTGGTCCTCATCCAGCCAACGAAAGGATTCATGATGCGCACACCGATACGGCGGCGGGCGATAGTCGCGATCGCCGGCACGGCGGCGGCCGCGCTTGCTCTCACGGCATGCTCCGCGGAAGAGGATGACGGCACCGTCGTCATCGAGTACGGCTGGTGGGGCAGCGCCGCGTCCGATGACGCGACCTTTGCCGCCATCGAGGCGTTCGAGGCGGCGAACCCGGGGATCACCGTCGAAGGGGAAGCCACCCCGTGGGACGGTTACTGGGACAAGCTGGCGACGATGAGTGCCGGTGGCGACGCCCCGGATGTGATCCACATGTCCGAGCGGTACATCCGCGAGTACGGCGAACGCGACGCCCTCGCCGATATCCGCGAGCTCGACGGGATCGACCTCAGCGGTCTTGACGAGACCGTGGTCGCTCTCGGCGAGTCCGACGGCCTGCTGTACGCGGTCCCGGCCGGAGTCAACACCTTCACCGTTGCTGTGAATGCTGACGTCTTTGCCGAGGCCGGCGTCGAGCTCCCCGATGACCGGACCTGGACGTGGGAGGACCTCTCTGCGGCATCAGCGGCGACAGCATCGGGGGATGTGACCGGAATCAACTACCGAGCGGGCGTGGAGAACCTCCGCCCGTGGCTGCACCAGCACGGCGAGACGATGTACAACGAGGAGGGCACCGGCGTCGGCTTCTCCCGTGAGGTCCTGCTGTCCTACCTCGAGAACATCCTGGACCAGCGGGAGA
Source organism: Candidatus Ruania gallistercoris (assembly GCA_019116305.1). Classification (GTDB taxonomy): domain Bacteria; phylum Actinomycetota; class Actinomycetes; order Actinomycetales; family Beutenbergiaceae; genus Ruania; species Ruania gallistercoris. The sequence goes on from DXBY01000289.1 coordinate 7,427, forward strand.
ACGGTGGCCCCACAGCAGATCAGGTCTCCGAGGAGATCGGAATGCCGCTCGAGGCCACCGGCTTCGGCACCGGTGAGCAGTCGATGACCTGGATGTACTCCTCCGAGCTGGAGCCGTTCGCCACCGCCGCTGGTGCGGATGTGCAACTGATGCGCGTGCCGTCACAGTCCGGTGAGACCACGGAGTCGGGGATGTACCTACGCGGCTCCTCCTTCTACTCGATCTCTGCCCACGCCGATGAGGAGGAGCAGGAAGCGGCAGCACAGTTCATCGACTTCATGATCAACGATGCGGATGCGCTGGCCGAGATCGGCATGCTCCGAGGGGTGCCACCGAACGCCGAGCTGGTGGAAGGCGCCAGCGAAGACTTTGACGAGTACGACCAGCAGGTCCTCGACTTCGTGAACGAGCTCCGGCCCGACCTCACCGTGGACTCGCCGCCTCCCTCCCCACCTGGCTCCGGCAACGTGCAGGGCATCTTCGACCGGGAGGTGCTGGAGATGCTCTACGACCGAATCACACCGGACGAGGCAGCAGACCGGATCATCGAGGCGATCGACCGTGAGCTGGCCTGATCGAACCAGCACCCCAGTGCGCCTGGCCGTGGTTGGCGCAGGAAACCGCGGCCAGGCGTACATGAACTGGGTTCGCTCGAACCAGGACCAAGCGGTGCTCGTCGCCGTCGCCGATCCGCGAGCCTCGGCCAGACACGAGATCCGGCACGGTTTCGCCGACGTGCACGAGTACGAGGACTGGCGCCCGCTGATGGCGGCAGCCGATGCTCTCGACCTCGACGGGGTGATCGTTGCGACCCAGGATCGTGATCACGTCCAGCCGTGCCTGGCGGCGGCGGAAGCGGGGCTCGCCCTGCTGGCGGAGAAGCCGCTAGGGGTCTCCGTCGAGGAGTGCGAGACCATCGTGGCCGCCGTCCGGCGGGCGGACATCCCGTTCGCCGTGGGACATGTGCTGCGGTACACCCCGTACACCGATCTGGTCCGTCGCGTGCTCGCATCGGGGCGGATCGGCGAGGTGATCAACGTCCAGCACCTGGAACCGGTCGGCTGGTGGCATGCGGCGCATTCCTATGTGCGGGGGAACTGGCGCAACACCGCGCAGTCCTCGCCGATGCTGCTCGCGAAGAGCTGCCACGACATCGACTGGCTGATGTACGTGACCGGGAAGTCGATCGACTCGGTCGCCAGCTTCGGGAACCGTTCGCACTTTCGCGAGTCGGCGGCACCGGAAGGGTCGGGGGAGCGGTGCCTGGACTGTGCCGTGGAATCGACCTGCCCGTACTCAGCGAAGAAGATCTATCTCGAACCGACCAGGCGGTCCGGTCGGGTGGAGTGGCCGGCCTCTGTCCTCACCGAGGGGGAGTCGGAGAGCGATGTGGTCGAAGCACTCGCCTCGGGCCCGTACGGACGCTGCGTCTACCGCAGTGACAACGACGTCGTGGACCACCAGGTCGTCGCCCTCCGCTTTGCGGACGGTACTGCCGGAACCTTCACGATGACGGCGTTCTCCGAGCATGCCAACCGTCGCACGCAGTTCTTCGGCAGTCGGGGCAGCATGGATGGTGACGGCGACAGCGTCGAGATCTTCGACTTCGCCACCGGGGAACGTGAACGGATCGAGGTGGCAGCCGAAGGATCCTTCGACGCCGGTGGGGGTCACGCCGGCGGCGACGACGGCCTGATCTCCGCCTTCGTCCAGGCCCTCGCAACGGGAGACCGCTCGCACATCCGCTCCGGGCCGGTCGAGACGCTGCACAGCCACCTCAGCGTCTTCGCTGCCGAGGAGTCCCGGTTGGACGGCGAGATGAAACGAGTCCTGTTGCCGGCGTGATGACCCCGTCGGCGTAGGGTGCGCGGCCCGGCAGTTCAGGCGACACGCGGCTGACTCCGCGGGAGCTGCTCCCCGATCGCGTCTGCCCACAGCGTGTGGCCGCTGCGGTTCGGGTGGAACCGGTCGTCCGCAAACGTCCTCAAGTAGTCGCGAAGCGAGAGTTCCTTGGTGGCAGCGTAGATGTCGGCGACGGCGTGACCTCGTGCCTGCGCCGCACGGTGAATGGCTCGATTCGCCTTCCTGGCACGCCCTTCGTAGGGCCAGTGCACGAACTGCGGGACGAGCCCCATCACCGAAACCTCGGGCAGGTGAGCCGCCACTGCCTGAATGTCCCGGGAGAACTCGTCGGGGCGGAACACGGGGGTCCACGCGATGTCGTTACCGCCGATGACGCAGGTGAGAAAGTCGGGCGTCGGCATTGCCGCGAGCTGCGGAATCTGCGTCTCCAGCACATCCCGGGCCTTCGCTCCGCTCACGGCGAGGTTCACCACGCGGATCGTTTCGCCCCACGTCTCGGCCAGGCGTTGCGCAACGAGGCCGACATAGCTCTGCTCCGGATGATCCACACCGACGCCCACTGCCGCCGAGTCGCCGAGCGCGACATACGTCTGGGCGCCTGCCTGCGGCCGCGCCCAGTGGGCGGCGTGCTGGCGCGACTGCTGGCGGCTCTTTCGCGCTGCTGTGCCCATCACGTCACTATACCCCAGAGGGGTATCGGTGGATAGTGTACTGCCGCATCCGGCGTGCCTGGCCACACCGCGGCTTGGGGCGGCCTAGTCTGGGTGGATGCCCGAGTACCGCTTCGCCCGCAACCCCGGTGGTGGGGTGGTCTCCTCGGCGGACCGGGTGGCCTGGTTGCGGGCCCGGCTGTGGGGCGTGACGGCCACGGACGCCCGCCGTCTGGTCACCTCCCGGGGAAGGGTGAGCAAGCAGCGGGCGCGGCTGCTCGCCGAGAAGCTTTCCGGGCGCACCACGCCGCGGTTGCCGCAGTTCGCGCACGGGATCGAGCGGGAGCCGGTGATCGCCGCTTGGGTGCACCAGCGGTTCGGGATCGCGCCCAGTGGGGCGCTCTGCCACGGCGTGAACCATCGGCACCTGGCCACGCCGGATGGGATCGGCGAGCACTCGATCGCCGAGATCAAGACCTCGGTGGAGGATCTGGACCGCGCCGCCCGCATCTACACCGACCAGCTGCAGTGGCAGCTGCACGTGACTGGCTGTGAGCAGGTGCTGTTCGTGGTGGAGCACCGGCACACGATGCGCCGGGACTTTCGCTGGGTCGGTCGGGACGAGGCCCGGATCGCTGTGCTCGCTGAGCACGCCGACACCTTTCTCGCCGAGCTGGATGCCGCCCGGGCCGCCTGGGTGGCACGTGCCGAGCAGGAGGAGCAGGTGGCCCACTGGTGGGACGACCGGGCCCCGGAAACCGTCGCCGCTCCGGCGGACTGGCCCGCCGCCGGCCAGACGGCAGGGCAGAGGTCGGGCGTTGCGCTCTCTGCGGCACAGCGGCGCATGGCGACGTAGCATGGCCAGGCGCGCATGGCACAGGGATCGGAGGGCGCCGGGTGAGCGAGCTGGAGCGGCTACACAGCCCTGAGGACCTGCGCCGACTCTCCCCGCGGCGGCTGGCAGCGTTGGCCGAGGAGATCCGCAGCTTCCTGATCGAATCGGTCGCCCGGACCGGCGGCCACCTCGGGCCGAACCTGGGGGTGGTCGAGCTGACCCTGGCCATCCACCGGGTGTTCCGCTCTCCGCGGGACTCGATCGTCTTCGATACCGGCCACCAGGCCTACGTGCACAAGCTGCTCACCGGCCGGCAGGACTTCACCACGCTCCGCAAGCGCGGGGGTTTGTCCGGCTACCCGAGCCGCACCGAGTCCGACCACGACATCGTGGAGAACTCCCACGCCTCCACCGCGGTCTCCTGGGCGGACGGTATCTCCCGAGCCCGCCTGCTCGCCGGGGACACCGACCGGCACGTGGTGGCAGTGATCGGCGACGGCGCACTCACCGGCGGGCTCGCCTGGGAGGCGCTGAACAACCTCGCCTCCTCACCGGACCAGCGGGTGGTGATCGTGGTCAACGACAACGGCTGGTCCTACTCGCCCAC
>DXBY01000290.1 GCA_019116305.1 Candidatus Ruania gallistercoris
ACTGTGGGACCGGGCCAACCGTCGACGGCGCCACGCGCATCTCCCGGAGCCGCACCCGGGCAGTGGCTACCGGGTGTCGGCGGAGATCCCGGTGCCGGCCGGGGCTCCGGTGGGGGGTCAGGCGGGCCAGGCGGGCCAGGCCGGACCCGGGATGGAGGCACCGGAGCAGGTCGGCGAGGCCGGTGGCCAGGGCTACGGTGCGTCCGGCGGCTCGGCCGGGCCCCAGCACGGAGCCGCCGCCGGGACACCATGGCCACCACCCTTGCCGTCCACCCAGGTGCTGCCGATCCGGCCGCCGACCACTGTGGGACCGGGCCAACCGTCGACGGCGCCACGCGCATCTCCCGGAGCCGCACCCGGGCAGTGGCAGACTGGGCCCGGCCGAGAGACCACTCCCTCCCCCGAGCACGAGGACCACTCCTGACGATGACCACCGACCCAGCGGCCCCCGGCGCTGCGATCCGAGTCGCCCTGGTGGACGACCAACAGCTGGTCCGGGCCGGGTTCGCCCTGGTGATCAACTCCCAGCCGGACATGGAGGTGGTGCTCGAGGCCGGGGACGGCGCACAGGCGCTGCGGCTGCTCACCTCGCATCCGGTGGACGTGGTGCTGATGGACATCAGGATGCCGATGATGGACGGCCTGGCCGCCACCGCTCAGCTCACCGACCCGGGAACCAGCCGCGTGGGCGAGTCCCCGCGGGTGGTCATCCTCACCACCTTCGACCTGGACGAGTACGTGCTCCAGGCGATCAAGGCCGGTGCCAGCGGCTTCCTGCTCAAGGATGCTCCGCCGGAGGAGATGCTCACCGCAATCCGGACCGTGCACAGCGGGGATGCGGTGATCGCACCGTCCAGCACGCGCCGGCTGATCGCACATCTGGCGACCGTGCTCCCGGACGAGCAGAAGGCGCCGGCAGCGATCCTCGACTCGCTCACCGACCGCGAGCGCGAGGTGCTGGTGCTGATGGCTCGGGGTCGCACCAACTCCGAGATCGCCACCGACCTGTTCGTGGCCGAGGCGACTGTGAAGACGCACGTCGGCCGAGTGCTGGCCAAGCTCGACGCCCGCGACCGGGTGCAGGCCGTGGTGACCGCCTATGAGACCGGGCTGGTCCACCCGGGGTCGTAGCCGTGCCTCCGGCCGACCGCCGGGTGACGGGCGACGACGGCCTGGTTCGCTGCCGGACCGGTTCGACACTTCCTGCGGTGCGGCGATACCCGGGAGCACGTCCGAGCGGGCCAGGTGACGACTGAATCGATTCACGCGTGGGGCGGTGGCCGGGTGGCGGTCCGCGTGCACCCGGCATCCACCCACGGGATGACAGCAGAACCAGCCCACGGCGCGACGACGGGACGGGGGCATGCTCCGTAGCGTCAGCAGCATGACGACAACACCGCAGAGCCCCTCAGCCGCCGTCAGCGCCCGCGACCTCACCAAGGTCTACGGCAGCGGCGATGTGGCAGTGACCGCCCTCGACCAGGTGAGCGTGGACTTCGCCCACGGTGCCTTCACCGCCATCATGGGCCCGAGCGGCTCCGGCAAGTCCACCCTGATGCACCTGCTCGCCGGGCTGGACTCGGCCACCTCCGGTCAGGTGGTACTCGGCGGCACCGAGCTCACCACCCTGTCCGACAAGCAGCTGACCGTGCTGCGCCGGGAACGGATCGGGTTCGTGTTCCAGGCCTTCAACCTGCTGCCGATGTTCACCGCAGCACAGAACATCACCCTGCCCTCGGAGCTGGCCGGCACGAAGATCGACCAGGAGTGGCTGGACCTGCTGGTGGGCACCTTCGGGCTGACCGACCGGCTCTCGCACAAACCGCACCAGCTCTCCGGTGGCCAGCAGCAACGAGTGGCGATCGCCCGCGCACTGAGCACCCGCCCGGACGTGATCTTCGCGGACGAGCCGACCGGCAACCTGGACTCCCGGTCCGGGGTCGAGGTGCTCTCCTTCCTGCGCCGCAGCGTGCGCGAACTGGGCCAGACCATCGTGATGGTCACCCACGACCCGGCCGCCGCGTCCTACGCCGACCAGGTGGTCATGCTGGCGGACGGCCGGATCGCCGGCACGATCGCGGACCCGACCCCGGACTCGGTGCTGGCCGGACTGGATGCGCTGCGCGCGGCCGAGACCACGGCGGCGGCCCGCTGATGCTCCGCCTCACCCTCACCCAGATGCGCGCATCCGCGGGCCGGCTCGTGGCCGCGGGGATCGCCATCCTGCTCGGCACCGCGTTCGTGGCAGCCACCCTGATGGCCGGCGCCGTGATGGAGCGCACCACCCATGACACCGTCACCAGTCGATACGCCGACGCCGACCTGGTCCTGACCGGAGACGCGATCACCACCGAGCAGGTGGAGCAGGTCCGCCACGCCGACCAGGTGGCGGCCGCGGACCCGATGTCCGTGATCGGCGGTCAGCTCGAGGCGGGCGCTCGCACCGAGTACACGAACCTCGGCGCCACCGCGAGCGACGACCGGCTGGACAACACCACCCTCACCGAAGGTGAGCTGCCGACCCAGACCGGACAGATCGCCGTCGCCGAAGGGGTGGCAGAACGCCTCGGCCTGAGCATCGGCGACGAGTTCACCCTCATCCAGGAACACTGGCAACCCACCGACGACGGCGACGGCACTGTCTCCACCGAGGACCGCCCGATGACAGTGGTCGGTCTGCTCGCCTCCCCCGACACCTACCTGTTTCCCCCGACCGAGGGCCTGGTCACTCCCAGCGACTTCGCGGAGATCTCTGCCTACTCGGCGCCGGACCAGGCCGGGCTGTACAGCGAGGTGATGGTTGCGGTGCCGCCCGGCGTGGACGCCTCAGCCGTCGCCGGCGAGCTGTCCGAGCTCGTCGGCAGTGGCGTGCAGGTACAGACCGTGGCCCAGATCGCCGAGGAGCAGACCGCGAAACTGACCGGCTCGGACCTGACCATGCTCGCGCTCCTGCTCGCGTTTGCTGCCGTGGCGCTGATCGTGGCCGCCCTGGTGATCGCGAACACCTTCCAGGTACTCGTGGCCCAGCGCACCCGCACGCTGGCCCTGTTGCGCTGCGTGGGCGCCGACCGGCGGCAGATCCACACCTCGGTGCTCACCGAGGCAGCGATCCTCGGCGTGCTCAGCTCACTGGCCGGTGTCGGCGTCGGCATCGCGCTGATGGCCGTCGGGCTCCGCGTCCTGGCAGGCTCCGACGCACAGATTCCGCTGTCCACCGACCTGGTGATCACCCCGGCGGCCGTGATCGTGCCGATCGTGACCGGACTGGTGGTGACCGTCGCAGCCGCCCTGCTGCCCGCGCGCCTGGCCACGCGGGTGGCGCCGTTGGCAGCGCTGCGACCCGCCGACGCACCGCCGACCTCCCGCGCTTCCAAGGTGCGGATAGCCCTCGCGGCGGCAGCCGTGGTCGGCGGTGGCGCGCTCCTCGCCCTCGGTCTCTACATCGCCCGTCCCACCAGCGGCGCGGACACGCTGATCATCGCCCTCGGCGTGGGCATGCTCGGCGGGCTGCTCGCCCTCTTCGGACTACTGCTCGGCTGCATCCTCATCGTCCCGGCCCTGATCCGCCTGGTCGGGCGCCTGGTGCAGCGCCACGTCCCGGCCCGGGTGGCGGTGGCGAACGCGGTGCGCAACCCGCGCCGCAGTGCGGCCACGGCCAGTGCGCTGGTGATCGGGGTGACCCTGGTGACGATGATGAGCACCGGCGCGCTCGCCGCCGGTAGCGCGCTCGCCTCGGAGCTGGACTCGCGCTTCCCGGTGGACCTGGAGGTCAGCACGGCCGGCGGCTTGCGCGATGAGCAGGTGCAGGCCGTGACCACCACGGACGGCGTGACGGACACTGCCCTGCTCGCCAGCACCGCCACCACCGGGAACCTGCCGGACCTCGGTGAGATGGGGATCGACGTGGCTGCTGTGGCCACCGGCGACCTGAGCGCGGTGGTGCGCAGCACGGACGCCACCGCCGGGTTGGCCGAGGACACTCTCGTGATCGGCCACCAGCTCGCCGGGGACTACCAGCTCGACTCCGGCGATGAGGTCACCCTGACTGGCCGGAGCGAGGAAGAGGTGACGCTGACCGTCGCGGTGACCAGCCTGGACGGCAGCACCGCGCTCGTCACTCCAGAAGTGCTCACCCGCCTCGACCCGGATGCCGAACCTTCGATCCTGTGGGCACGCGTGGCCGAACAGGGCGAGTACGACACGGTGATGTCGGTGCAGGGCAACCTCACCGAGGCC
>DXBY01000291.1 GCA_019116305.1 Candidatus Ruania gallistercoris
GTCTCGCCCTCGATCGCCGAGGTGCGCACCGGCATGTACCCGGTCTCCTGGGAGAAGGTCGCCGTGTTCTCGGTCTCGGTGATGAACTTCAGGAACATCGCCGCGGCGAGCTGCTGCTCCGGGGTGCGCGAAGACGAGATCGCCAGACCGGTGCCACCGGTGGGCACGTTCTCCACATCCACCGGGCCGTTCGGCAGGAACGAGGTACCCACCTCGAAGTCGGCCGCCTCCAGGTGCCCGGTCAGCGACCCGGTAGACCCGATCAACGAGGCGAAGATCTCGGTCTGGAAGTCGGCGTTCGTGTCCGAGCCGAACCCGGCGAAGGCATTCTCCCCGTTGTACATCTCCACCACGAATTCGCCGGCCGCGATCGCCTCGTCGGTGTCCAGGGTGACGGTCCACTCATCACTCATCGCACCGCCCTGGCCCCAGATCACGTTGGAGAACCACCACCCGGACCAGGACGGGCCGATGCTCAACGCCAGCGCGGCGCCGTCGCCCGGCACGTGCTCCTTGATCGCCGGGGCCCACTCCTGCAGCTCCTCCCACGTCTCCGGGCCACGGTCCGGCAGACCAGCCGCAGACCAGATGTCCCGGTTGTAGTAGAACAGCGGCGTGGAGCGGGCGTAGGGGGCGGCGTAGTGGCGGCCTTCGTACTCGTAGTCGCTGAACAGCGTCTCCACGTAGTCGCTGGTGTCCACACCGAGGAACTCGAACACGCCGTCGATGGGCATGATCTGGCCGTTGACGAAGTAGCGGAACCACCACACGTCGGAGGCGATCACCAGGTCCGGGATCTCCTCGGTTCCCGACGCTGCCTGGAATCGCTGCGCGATCTCGTCATAGCCGGCGCCGGCGGTGACATGGTTGATCGTGATCTCCGGGTACTCCTCGTTGAAGGCTTCGATGTAGGAGGCCTCCAGGTCCTTGGTGTTCCCGGGGTGGTTGGACCACCAGGTGATCTCCGAGGCCGGCTCGATGCTGGCCCAGTCGATCTCGTCGGCCGGATCCTCGTCGCCGCCGTCGTCGCCTCCGATCGAGGGGCCACAGGCGGCGAGCAGCCCGGCAGTGGCGCCGAGGCCGGTGAACTGGAGCAGCTGACGGCGGGTGGGGCGGGCGAGCCGCCGGTTCGGCACGGTGAGCCGGGAACGCGATGAGGACATGGGGGTCTCCTTGGGATGGGTAGGGCAGGGACGAGGTCAGCCGGTCACGGCGCCGGCGGTCAGGCCGGCCACCAGGCGGCGTTGCAGGATGAGGAAGATCAGCAGCATCGGCAGGGTGACCACCACAGTGGCGGCCATCAGCACACCCCAGGCCTGCATACCGTCCAGGCTCTGCAGCAGGGTGAGTCCGACCGGCAGGGTCATCGTGTCGGTGTTGTCGGTGACGAGCATCGGCCACAGGTAGTCGTTCCACTCGTTCACCAGGGAGATCAGCCCGACGGCCGCGATCGTCGGCACGGACATCGGCACCACGAACTTCCACAGCCGCCGCCAGTGGTTGGCGCCGTCCATCTGCGCGGCCTCGAGCACCGAGATCGGCAGGGAGAGGAAGTGCTGGCGGAACAGGAACGTGCCGAACGCGCTGGCCAGACCCGGCACGAGGATGCCCTGGTAGGTGTTCAGCCAGCCGAGGTTCGCAATCAACTCATAGTTCGGGATGATCGTGATCTGCCCCGGGATGAGCAGGGCGAACAGCACCACCACGAACACCGCCTTGCGGAACGGCACGTCGATGAACACCACGGCGTAGGCGCAGCACAGGCCGAGGAAGACCTTCAGCCCGGCGCCGACGATGGTGATCCCCACACTGTTCAGGAACATCCGGCCGATCGGGATGGAGGTGGCGACCTGGTCGTAGTTGAAGAACGCGAACTGGTCCGGCAGCCACTGCAACGGCACGGAGTAGATCTCGCCGTTGTCCTTGAAGCTGGCCAGGAACATCCAGATCAGCGGGACCGCCATCACCAGGATCGCGATGATCATGGTCAGGTAGAGCCCGGCGTCCAGGTGGGCACGGAACGGCCGACGGCGCTTGTTGGCGCGGACCGGTCCGTTCGGCTCGGTCTGCGGTGCTTCGGTGCGCTGCGCGGTGGTGGTCATGCGTAGTGCACCTTCTTCTCCATGTACTTCAGCTGCACGGCGGTGATCACCAGCAGGATGATGAACAGGATCGTCGCCGAGGCCGAGGCGTACCCGGCGCGGCCGGTCTGGAAGCCTTCGATGTAGATCTGGTACATCAGCGTGGTGGTCGATCCCAGCGGCCCGCCGTCGGTCATCGCCTTGATCAGGTCGAAGGACTGCAACGAGGACAGGATCGTGGTGATCAGCAGGAAGAACGTGACCGGGCCGAGCAGGGGCAGCACGATCGAGCCGAACGTGCGCAGCTTGGTGGCACCGTCCAGGGAGGCGGCATCGCGCAGGTCCTGCGGGATGCCCTGCAGCCCGGCCAGGTAGATCAGCGCGACGTACCCGATGTGCTTCCACAGGTACACGATGATGATCATGATCAGCGCCCACGGGGAGGCGGTGTACCACTGCGGGGAGTCCAGTCCGATCGCGCCGAGCAGCGTGGACAGCAGCCCGTAGCGCGGGTCGAAGATGTACAGCCAGAGCATCCCGACTGCGATCCCGGAGAGCACGTACGGTGCGAACGCCACCGTGCGGGCAACCCCTCGTCCCCACAGCTTGCGGTTCAGCAGCAGTGCCATCGCCAGGCCGAGCACCAGCGCCCCGCCCACGGTGGCCACGGCGAAGATTGCCGTGGTGCCCATGATCTGAGGGGTGTCCGGATCGGTGAACCAGCGCACGTAGTTCTGCAGGCCGACGAACCGGGCGACGGAGGAGCCCATGTTCCACTGCAGCAGCGAGTAGTAGAAGCTCAGCAACAGCGGCCGGTAGACGAACACCAGCAGCAGCACCACGTTCGGGCCGGCGAGCAGCGCGAAGATGCCCAGGTTGCGCAGCCGGCGGCGGGTGATCACCGCGCGGCGGTCCTTCGGCGTGCTCCCGCCCTGGCTCGCGTTCGCGGCCACCGGTACCTGCGCCGTCACCGGCTACCCCTGACCACTCCGGTCACGGCTGACAGTCGTGCACACACAGTCTCTCCCTCGGGACCTGCAGCTTCGGACGGCGCCACGGCGACGCGCCCGCCTCGCTTGCGGAACCGTCTCCCTGGAGCTCTGCGGCTGGGGCGGTCCCTCGCGATGAGGTCCACAACCTATAGAAGCCACAGCCGGTATAGCAATAGCCAACGGAATCTGAACGGGTGGTGAAAACTCACGACATGATGGTGGCCGCCCGGACATTTCCGGCGTGATCAGGTGGGTCTGGGTGCCCGATCGCGGCGACCTGGTGGTCCGCAGGTGAGCAAATGTGCTCTAGTCCGCTCGTTCGTTGAGCATTTGTGCTGCGATCCGGGGTACGGTAACGGCGTCCCACCCGGGCGGCCATGGACGAATCGACGGCTCGACTTGGACTTTTCCGGGATCGGTGCTGGTCGGTCCGTGTCCGAACAGCGAGGGTACGCGGAGTGTCCGCACTCAGCTCCGGCGGCCTGCTGGCGCCGGCGGCAACGCGCCGGCGCAGGTCATCGGCGCGTGGACCGGTGCGGGTGATCAGTGCGCGGGCCGGTCAGGTCCGCCACGCTCGGAGGGAGACCACCCGGGCATGCTCGGCACCGTTCGTGGCTTCGACCACCAACCGAACGCCGTCGGCCTCGATGGGTGCGGGCAACCGGTGCCGGCGGTGCCGGTGCCGGTTCCCGGTCTCCGCGGTCACGGTGCGCCACTGGCCCGCCGACCGGGCCTCGATCCGGTAGTCGCGCACCAGCGTGGGCAGCACGTCGAACGGGGTGCGGTGATGGTGCAGGTTGATCAGGTCCTCGTCCAGATCGTCGTCGAAGATGGCGGCCACCTCCGCCACCGTGACCGCGTCGTCCCAGGTCAGCTCCAGCTGCGGGGCTGGGTCGTGAGCGAGGGGCTGGGAGATCCACAGCTGCGGACCGCCCCACGGCCGGGCGTACCCGCCTACGGCCCGCTCCGCAGCGAACGCCTCGGTCGGCTCGAGCAGGCGCAGGCAGACCGAACCGCGCAGCAGCACCTGCTTCCACTCCCGCCACTGCTCGGTGTACTCCTCCTCGGGCGGCAGCTCCCGGTGCGTGAGCGTGAGCACGCCCGGCAGCGCGCCGTCGGCCGTGTGCAGCCGCACGTGGGTGTTTGCCCGGAGCACCACGAATGCGTTCTGCGGATCCTCCAGGTCCCACTCCAGCGGCAGCGTGACCCACTGCTTCTCCCCAGCGGCAACCTGCACGGTGAGCGTGCGGACCAGGCGGTGGGGCACGTAGTTCTGCGGCCGGGCCACCTCGTGCAGCTCGACCACCAGCTCAGTGTCGGCGGCAGCGTCCAGGAGCACCTCCACAGGCACTACGGTCGGGTCTGCCGGCAGCACCATGGCCAGGTGGTCGGT
>DXBY01000292.1 GCA_019116305.1 Candidatus Ruania gallistercoris
TCTGGCGTGACCTGCCCGGCCGGCGCGAGGTGCTGCTCGATGCAGATGTTGGTGCGGGCGATGGCTTGGTCGAGCTCGTCCTTCAAGGCCCGTGGCGTGGTCAGCACGCTGGGTGTGTAGAGAACGGTGCGGCTCTTGGCCAGCGCGGCGTAGATCTTCGCGTCGCTGTCGGAGCGCGGCCCCCAGTAGGTCAGCAGGTCGTGGGCCTTGTCACAGCGGGCGTAGCGGCGCGCCGAGAGCGTCTTGCCTACGCCAGCTGGCCCGAAGCACAGGCCGATGGTGTGCCCGCGCCGTACGGCGTCGGCGAACTCGGTGAAGCGGCGGTGTTCTTTGGTCACGATGAAGCGCTGACTCACCTCAGGTCCTCCTTGTAGACCTTCAACTTCCGCCGCGGCGCCGGGGCCGGCGTTTCGGTTGCTGGTGGAGTTTCGGTGGCGTGTGCGGCCACGACGGCGATGCGCTCGTTGATGCCTTGACGCAGGGCACGGCGGCGGGCGTTGCGGGCGGCCTGGATCTCCTTGAGGCTGACCTTTTGGTCGTGGTGGTCCTGGTTGATGGCCTTGCAGACGAACTCCTCGTGGTCGAACACGCGGATCTCGGTGATGTCCCTGGGGTCGTAGCGGATCACGACCGACCGGCCGACATAGCCGGCCAGGGTCGGCGAGACGTAGCGCAGGCCCTGGAAGTGGATGCCATCGCGGCGCACGACCCGGGTCTGGGCGACGGTGAGAAGCAGCCCGTCCAGGTCTTCCAGGCTCTCGGGCATGCGCGGTAGCCAGCCATCGGCGATCCATGCCGAACGCGGGGAGGTGCCGATCTCGCTGTGGGTGCGGTCGTTGTATGTGTCGACGAATCCTTCCAGGGCGGTGTCGAGCTCAGCCAGGGACAGCCTCGGGGTCGGCCATGGGTGGCCCTGAGCGATATATCCAGGCAGGCCAGCGAGAAGCTCGGTGTTGACGGTCCCGAAGAACCTCTCGACCTTTCCGCGGCCCTGTGGGCGAGCGACGGCAGAGTGGATGAGCCGGATGTGCAGGTCCACTGCGGTGCCGGTGAGCTGGTTGCTGGTGAAGTCGCTGCCATGGTCGACGTAGAGCACATCGGGGAGGCCGCACATCGGCCAAGCGGCGTCGGCCTTGTGCCAGATCGCCTGACGCAGGGCCAGGGCGGTGTTCATCGCGGAGGGCGCGCCGAGGAAGACGGTGTAGCCGCAGATTGCGCGGGAGCAGTCATCGATGATCGTCGTCAGCCAGGGCCGGGCAGGCTTGTCGTCGGTGCCCACCACGAGGATGTCGAGCATGGTGTGGTCGGCCTGCCACATCGCGTTGGGCCGCTCGGCCTGCCGGCGCAGCGCGAGTTCGTACTTGTCCCGGTAGGACGCCGGTCCCTCCAGGGCGAGGGTGACCAGGCCCGGGTCCAGAGCGCGGACGATGGCCCGCACCGCTCCATACGACGGGACCGGCCACCCTTCCTTGTTGCAGATGCCGCTGACCTTGCGGTGGATCGTGGTGATCGCCGGCCGGGGCTTGCTCAACGCCAGACCCTCGATCAACGCCACCAGCTCGCCGGGTAATCGGTGACTGCCAGCATCAGAGCGCCGTTCTGTGTCCAGGCCCCCGTACCCGCTGGTGCGGTAGCGGGCGTGCCAGCGCTCCAAGGTGCGCAGCCCGATCCCGGAGTCGCGGGCGAGGGCGGCGAGCGGGACCTGGTCCTCGACATGGAGCCTGAGGATCTGCCACCGCCCGGCCGCGTCCATGACTTACACGGCGCTTCTCGACCGCCGTGGTGCGACCGCTGGAGCGCTCTGGCGGTTCAGCGCTCGGTAGATCGTGGTGCGACTGACTCCCAGCACGTCACCGATCTGAGCCACGGTCATCTCCTTCTGCTCATACATCCGCCGGGCCGTCTTGACCTGGTCCGCGGAAAGTGACGAGGGCCGCCCACCAGTGCGGCCACGCGCACGGGCGGCCGCCAGGCCGGCGTTGGTGCGCTCACGGATGAGGTCGCGCTCGAACTCAGCCAGCGCGGCGAATACATGGAATACCAACCGCCCACCGGAGGAGGTGGTGTCGATGGTCTCCTGCAAAGACCGGAACCCCACGCCGCGTTCGGACAGGATCTGGAGCTGGTCAATGAGGTGGCGGATGGAGCGACCCAGCCGGTCCAGTCGCCACACCACCAGCGTGTCGCCCGGGCGGAGCTGGTCCATCAGCTTCTCCAGCTCGGGACGGTGATCGAGCGAGCCAGAGATCGTGTCGACGAAGACCCGGTAGCACCCGGCTGCGTACAGCGCGTCGACCTGCAGTGTGGCGTCCTGATCGGTGGTCGACACGCGCGCATAGCCAAGAAGGTGCCCCATGCCGATGACTGTACCGATACTCAACCAGAGCAGGAAGTATCGAACCATAGACTCCGGTACTGAGTTCCGCTACAAACAGCGGCGGCCGGGAACCGCGCAACATCAAGCATCGCTGACAGCTCGCCGCGAGGCTCTTGCCGTTGTAGCGGAATCGTTCGATTACGTACAGCAGACTGCGAGTGGTGCGTCGTGGCTGCCAAGAGAAGTGCGGATCGCTGATGGCCCGTGGAACGTCAGGGGCCTGCCGTCGACCTCGCTGAGGACTCTGGCCATGCAGGCAGCGACGGCTGCCCGAGCGTTGGGGTGTTGGGGCACCAGCGCTTCGGTGACGGCCCGCGCCGCTGGATGCACCGATCACCTCACGTTTCGGGCCCCGCAAGTTATTGGGCGGCATGTTTCACTACGGCACCGACTTCGGGGGCCGCCTGCGGCTAGTCATCGCCCTGGTTGGCGACGCCGGGAACTTCGCCTGCTGCTACCACCTGCAGTACGCCGTCCACATCGACGGCCAGCCCATCGACCCCGAACCTTTCCCATGGCCGCACAGGGTGTGCCGCTGGGTTGAGTTCCACTCCCTCTGTCCGATTCCGATGCGAGCGCGGGGCACAGGGCGGCTCTCCGAGCATCTACGTCTGGGCTCCCGCACCAAAGCTCCCACCGCAGCCTGCCGTGGAAGGCCAGCACGGGATCCGACCGATGGCAGCGGACCGGCATCGAGCAGCCCGTAGATGCCCGGGATAGGTGGGCGGCTTAGTATGGCGAGGACAGGCGCGGCTACAGCCGGCGACGATCTATGGAGGCATTCTTGGACCCGGATTTCCCGCTCTGGCTGCGGGCTACACACCTGCTCAACTTTGTCCTAATGGGGATTGTGCTGCGCAGCGGGTGGGAAATTCTCGCCTCGCTGCCCCGCCTGTGGTGGCGCAATGACTCCAAGCCGGGCACTGAGTGGATCAAGTTCACCCGTCGGGAGCTGCCGAAGGAGGAGGGCGTCTACACCTCCCTCATGGACGAGCGGTCCGCCAGCCCGCTGCTGACCTTGCCGGGGAAGAAGAACATCGGGCTGGGGCGGCACTGGCACGGATTGGGAGTGACGCTGTGGTTGATCAACGGCCTGCTTTACGTCGTCCTGCTGTTCGGCACCGGTCTGTGGCGGCGGATCGTGCCGACCTCGTGGGATGTGTTCCCTGAGGCGTGGGAGTCCATGCGGATCTACCTCGGTTTCGGCGTGCCGTCGATCGAGCATTTCCAGCCCTACGACGCGCTGCAGATGCTCACCTACACCGGCGTCGTCTTCATCTTGGCGCCGTTGCTGATCCTGACGGGTATCGCGATGTCCCCGGCCGTGCGTTCGCGCTTCCCCTGGTACGTGAAGCTGTGGGGTGGGCACCAGGGCGCTCGTTCGCTGCACTTCATCGGCATGGTCCTGATGAGCATTTTCATCGTGATGCACATCGGTCTGGTGTTCTTGGTCCACCCCGAGTACAACCTGCCGCACATGGTCTTCGGTGTCACCGACACCGCCCGATACGCGCAGGCCTTCACCATCGCGATCGCCACGATCGTCGTCGTGATCGGCTTGTGGATCGCTCTGAGCTACCTCACGCTGGCCGACCGCCCGCGCTCCCAGCGCGTGCTCGTGGCGCTGACTGAGCCGATCCGCAAGGTCACCCTGAACTGGATGAAGCCCCGCATGGGACGCCAGAGTACTTACACCGAGAAGGACATCTCGGAGTTCCACTGGACCAACGGGCTCCCGCCGACCAAGGACGAGTCCACGGAGTGGCTCGCCCACCGGGACAGCGGCTTCCGTGACTGGCGCCTCGAGCTCGGTGGTGAGCTGAGCGGTAAGACGCTGCAGCTGAGCCTGGGGGACTTGCGTCAGCTCCCGAAGACCGAGTACATCGCGGTCCACACCTGCATGCAGGGCTGGTCGGCCACCTCCAAATGGGCCGGCGTCCGGCTCCGTGACCTCCTCGAGGTCCTCGGACCTCCCCCGGAGGGTGCCAACTACGTGATGATCACCTCCCACGGCCTGGCCCAGGAGATGTGGGACCACCGGCCGCGGGAACCGTTCTACGCGGTGCTGGACCTCGACACGGTCGCCGAGGACGACACGATCCTGGCGTACGAGCGCAACGGGCACCCGTTGGAGGTGCATCTGGGCGCGCCGCTGCGGCTGCGGGTGGAGTCGAACCATGGGTACAAGATGGTCAAGTGGATCAAGTCCATCGAGTGGATCACCGACTACGCCGCGTACGGTGACGGTCGTGGCGGCACCCGTGAGGACGCCGCGATGCAGGCGTTCAACGGCCGGATCTGACAGGAGCAGGGCATGATCAGCACTATCTACACCGTCGCCGGCATGACCACAGCCGAGGATGCGCGGGCCATCAAGGACAGCCTCTATCTCGTGGCAGGTATCGGGGCCGTCGCCACCGAGATCATTCCCGACGGCGACTCGCGCATCATCCTTAAGCACAAGGACGACGTCGAGCTGGACCGCTCGGCCATCGAGGCAGCCGTGCAGGAGGCGGGCGAATACACGCTCGCCTGACCATTACGGCTACCAATAATGAGACGAAGCACGTGCTTATTCGTCTCGGCGCATCTAGCATCACTTTCAGGAGGCAATCGTGAGCAGCGAACCCGGCTCCGCGGTATCGCAGGCTGCATCCTCGCCGGTCAATTTCGTTACCGGCGCGGCTGGCCGACGGCGAGTCCCGCTGCGGACTACCTGCGCCCAGCCCCATCACTGTCCATTGCCGGTACGCATGAAGGTTCTCGGCCAGGTGCCGCTCTTCGCCGGTCTGTCCCACGAGGATCTTGTCGGTATCGACCACCGCATGGTCTCGCTGTCCTGGGCTGAGGACGACCCGCTCTACACAGCCGGCGACGTGGCCGAACATCTCTATGTCATGGCAGCTGGGCGCGCCAAGGTCTCCCGCCCGACCCCGAACGGCCAGGACGTCGTCGTCGATCTCCTGGCCCCTGGCGATCTCTTCGGAGGCATGCACACCCTGGGCCAGCCCACCTACCCCGAAACCGTTCGCGCCCTGACCACCACCTGCGCGTTACGCATCGACACACGCGCTTTCCGCGATGTCATGACGCAACACCCCGAGGTCGCCCTACGGGTGGTGGACGACGTCACCGCGCTGCTAGCGCAAGCGCGTGCGGACGTCACCGCGCAATCCACCGCCACCGTCGCCCAGCGGGTAGCGACCACGCTGTTGCGCCTGGCCGAGAAGTTCGGGCAGGACAGTGCCTCTGGTGGCACATTGATCCAGTTGCCGCTGTCTCGCACTGACCTGGCCGGCATGACCGGCTCGACACCGGAGTCCGTCTCCCGGGTAATGAGCCAGCTCCGCAAGGACGGCATCATCGACTCCGGCCGCAGATGGACCGCCATCCTGGACGGCGACCGTCTGCTCGCCACCGTGGCCGCCAGTGCCTGAGGGGCGAGGACTCTCTCACGTCTGCTGCGGTTGATTGATGCACGTCATGGTTCGGTTCCTGGCCCGCTCGTAACGTCGTAGTCAGCACCCAAGAAGGGTGAGACCTCGTCAGAGAAGGAAGGGACACGCCATGAGCACCACCGCTCCCACCACCACCCACACGACCCTGCGCGCCGAAGGCTTCTCCTGCCCCTCCTGCGTGGCGAAGATCGAGAAGCGTGTCGGACGCCTGGACGGCGTCAGCGCCGTGAAGGTCCAGTTCGCCTCCGCGCGCATCGAGGTCGACCACGACCCGGCCAAGGCCAGCGTCGAGGACCTGATCGCCGCTGTGGGCAAGGCCGGGTACGTCGCCAAGCCTGCCGCGTTCTGACGCCCGCCGCGCCAAGGAGAAGGACAGTGAGCGTCATGGCACAGGCGGCGCACCCGCAGCTGCGCCTGGGTGAGTTGTTCTGCCCCTCGTGCGCCACCGACATCAACCGGCACCTGAAGCGTCTTCCGGGTGTGCCGGCCGTGCACATCGATCTGCACTCGCACCGGGTTGACGTCGACTACGACCCCCGACGCTTGGACGTCGAGGACATCCTGGTGACCGTCGGCGGTGCCGGCGTTACCGCAAGCGTTATCTCGGAGGACAGGTAGGACCGCCTCCACTAGGGCGACCGGGGACGTCGAGGCGGTGCCCAGACCAAGCGCGAGCGCACTGCCCGGGCGTCATCCCGCCACCCATCAGGGCCGGACCGGGCCGCCGGGCCCGTCAATGATCAGGGGAAGCCTGCCCGCTGCATTTTCACGTGTGAACCGCTGGTAGACCCACGTCCCAAGAACTCAGGAGAGATTGCTATGAGCGTCAAGCTTCACCATGTCCCGCCGCGCCTGGCGAGCGGGGCCTTCATATTGAACACCGGAATCACGAAGCGGTCATTGGACCTCGAAGGGGCAACGGGGTTGCGGGACCAGGCCGCCAACGCGTTCCCGTTCTTGAAGAAGATGGACCCGGTCCGCTTCGGGAAGGCGTTGTCGACCTTCGAGATCGCTCTGGGCACGGCGCTGCTAGCCCCGGTGGTACCCACCCGGGTGGCCGCGGCCGGCCTGAGTGGATTCTCGGCCGCATTGATGGCCGTGTACCTCAAGACGCCAGGGTTCACCCGTGATGACGGAATCCGTCCAGCGCCGGCTGGCATGGGGATCGCTCGGGACGTCTTCATGCTCGGTAGCGGTCTGGGCCTGATGGTGGAGGAACTGGCAACCAGGCGAACCTGACGGAGCCGTCCCGCCATGCGCGTGACACCCGGCCCCACGGGCCCCGCGGACTGGGGTGTGGTCATGGGCGCCCGCGGGCCAAGGCTACGTGGCTCGTCCGCCCGCATTCTGAGCCAGACCAGCTGAGCGTCACCGCCGATCAACTCGGCGGTGACGCTCTTCATTGTGCCAGCACGCTGGAGCAGCCCCGGCGGCGGTACACGGACGGGTCTGCGGTTGATTGACGCCGGTCATGGTTGCCCGGTGCCGATCTTCGTAACGTCGTTGTCAGCACCCCGAACTGGGGTTGGACAGCTATAGGAAGGTCGAACAGCGATGAACAAGCTGCAGCAGTGGTGGTACGGCAGGTGGACGATCCCGGTCCTCTCGGGCACGTTGATCCTCATCTCCTTCTTCGTGGCCCGCGGCCTCGGTTCCGATGCCTGGAGCAACGCCTTCATGGTGGCCGCCGCCGTGGTCGCGGGTACCCCGATCGTGACCAAGGCAGCCCGGGCGCTCATGGCCCGGGTCATCGGCATCGACCTGCTGGTCTCCGTCGCCGCGATCGGCGCGGTCATCATCGGGGAATACTGGGAGGCCGCCGCGGTGACCTTCCTCTTCGCCATCGGGCACGCCCTGGAGTCCGCAACGCTGAACAAGACCCGCTCGGCACTGGCCGAGCTGGTCGCCGTCGCCCCCGACGTGGCCGTGGTCATGCGCGACGGCGAACAGGTTGAGGTCCCCGCCGCCTCGGTGGCCATGGGCGAGATCGTCCTGGTCAAGAACGGCGCCAAGGTCCCCGTCGACGGCGAGGTCGTCGCCGGCACCGGCGCCCTGGACGAGGCCTCCATCACCGGAGAGTCCATCCCCGTGGAGAAGTCCAAGGGCGACCACGTCTTCGCCGGCACCGTCGCCAAGGGCGGGTTCCTCCAGGTGCTGGCCACCGGAATCGGCGCCGACACCACCCTGGCCCGCATCATCCACCGCGTGGAGGACGCCCAGGACGCCAAGGCGAAGACCGCCCAGTTCATGGACCGGTTCTCCGCCTGGTACACCCCGGCCATCATGGTCCTGGCCCTCGTGGTGGGGCTGATCTCCGGCGACGTCGTGCTCGGGCTGACCCTGCTCGTCATCGGCTGCCCCGGCGCGCTGGTCATCTCCATCCCCGTCTCCATCGTCGCCGGCATCGGCCGGGCCGCGAAGGACGGGATCCTCATCAAGGGCGGGGAGTACCTGGAGACCTCCGGGAAGATCACCGCCGTCGCCGTGGACAAGACCGGCACCCTGACCAAAGGCCGCCCGCACCTGACCGACGTCGTCGTCCTGGACCCGGCCCTGGACCGCGCCGCGGTGCTCCGCTGGGCCGCGGCCGCCGAGGCCGGCTCCGAGCACCCCCTGGCCCGGCCGATCCTGGACGCCGCGGCCGCGGAGGGGATGGCCACCCCGGGCCTGCCCGAGGTCACCGAGCCCGTGCCGGGCAAGGGCATCACCGCCACCACGGGCGGACGCCGGGTCCTGATCGGCAACCTGGCCCTGCTCGGGCAGTACGGCATCGCCGACACCGTCGGCGCCGGGCAAGTGGCTGATGAGCTCGCGGCCGCCGGGCGTACCGCGATGATCGTGACGCTCGACGAGACGGTGGCCGGTGTGGTCGCCGTCGCCGATGAGGTGCGCGCCGACGCCGCGGAAATGGTCACCCGCCTGCACGAGGCCGGGGTGAAGAAGGTGGTCATGCTCACCGGCGATGCCCCGCTGGTGGCGAACGCGGTGGGTGAGGCCACTGGCGTCGATGAGGTTCGCGCCGGCCTGCTGCCCGAGGACAAGCTCGACGCGGTCGCGGACCTGCAGCGCCAGGGGCACGTCGTGGCCATGGTCGGTGACGGCGTCAACGACGCCCCCGCTCTGGCCACCGCCAACATCGGCGTCGCGATGGGTGCGGCCGGCTCGGCCGTGGCCGTGGAGACCGCAGACATCGCCCTAATGGGCGACAACCTGCTCAAGCTTCCCGAGGCCGTGGGCCTGGCCCGGCGCACCGTGAACAACATGCGCCAGAACATCACCATCGCCCTGATCACCGTGGCCGTGCTGCTGGCCGGAGTGCTGCTCGGAGGGGTGACCATGTCCATCGGGATGCTCGTCCACGAGGCCTCGGTCCTGGTCGTGATCGTCAACGCCATGCGCTTGCTGCGCCGCCACCAGGACACCACCAGCACCACGGCGACACCTTCCGCGCCAGCCACCGCCGTACCGATCCCAGCCTCGGCCCGGTCCTGAACCACCACCTCGGCCAGAACAGCCCATCCGGCGTCCCGCCCAGGGTGGGTGCATCACCGCCGGGCAAGCCCGGCACAACCACAACAGGAGGATTCATGAGTAACGAAGAGCACTTCACCATCGAGGGCAACGTCGAGCACTTCACCATCGCGCGGGTCGCCCAGGACAACCCCGACTTCCGCCGGGTGCTGTGGACCGGGCAGCACGCCCAGATCGTCATCATGACCATCCCCGCCGGTGGCGAGATCGGTGAGGAGGTCCACGAGCACACCGACCAGATCCTGACCTTCGTCAGCGGGGCCGGTCAGGCCGACCTCAACGGCCATACCCACCCGATCGAGGCCGGTGACCAGTGCGCCGTCCCCGCCGGCGCGCGGCACAACTTTCGCAACACCGGCGACGAGCCGCTCGTGCTCTACACCATCTACTCCCCGCCCGAGCACGCGGCCGACGGCGCCTACCCCACCAAGGAAGAAGCCGACGCGGCCGAGGCCGCTGGACAGGACGAACCTCCCAACGCCGCCTGACCGGCCATCCCCGCGCAGCGAACTCAGCGGCTGTTGGCCGCACCTGTCTCACCGGCTTCGAACACACAGCAGAAGGAGAAGAACCCCATGTCCAAGGTGTACGTATTTACCGACTTCGGCGGCCCCGAGACCCAGGCACTCATCGACCGGCCCGCGCCGCAGCCCGGAATCGGTGAGCTCGCTGTGCGGGTCCGCGCCGCCGGTGTCAACCCCGTCGACTACAAGATCCGCACCGGCCGCTACCGTCGGGACCAACCGTTGCCGGCCCCCATGGGTCAGGAGGTCTCCGGTGTCGTCACCGCCCTCGGTGAGGGAGTCGAAAGCTTCGCCGTGGGCGACGAGATCCTCGGCCCTGTGGTCCCGGACTACGGCGCCTTCGCCGAGGACACCCTCGTGCGCGCCACCGATGCCGTGGCAAAGCCGGACGAGATCGCCTTCGCCGACGCGGCCACCATCCCCGTCGCCGGGGCCACCGCCTACGACGGCACCCACCAGATCGAGCTCGAGCCCGGTCAGCAGCTCCTCATCCTCGGGGCCGGCGGCGGTGTCGGACTCATGGCCGCCCAGATCGGCAAGGTCCACCAGTTCACCGTCATCGGCATCGCCTCGCAGGCCAAGCGCGAGATCGTTCAAGCCACCGGAGCAACGTTCGTCCCCTCCGGTGAGAACGTCGCCGACCGGGTGCGCCAGATCGCCCCCGAGGGGGTAGACCTGATCCTGGACCTCGTCGGTGGCGATGCCCTGCGTCAGGTCGCCGGACTCGTCACCGACCCGGCCAGGATCATCTCCGCCGCCGACCCCGACACCGTCACCGAGCTCGGCGGCAGTCCCCTGCAGCGCACCACCGAGGCACTGGAGAAGATCACCGGCGTCATCGAGTACAACCTCGTCGACCCCAACGTCTCGGCCCTCTACCCGCTGGAGGACGCGGGCGAGGCCATTGCTGCGGTCGAGAGCGGCCACGCCACCGGCAAGATCGTCATCCAGCCTCACAACGCCTGACGCGGGTTGACCGGTTGCGTATGTGAAGCACCTGGGCCGGGCCTGGTAGCACCGCGAGTACCTTCGTCATCGGCGTCAGCTGACCCGGCCGCCACACAACTCCGATAGAACCCCGCCATATAACGGCACAAGCCACACCGTTGCTGCTTGCTACTCATTCGACTTTCCTCCGCACTCGGCCCGGCAGTGGGCGCTCGACATCTGTGTCGACTTGTCGTCACGAGGTGACTAGTCGTACGACAACTAAGATACTGGTACGATAACTTCTGTCAAGCCTCAGGAACCAGCGCAAAGCTGCAGCCGGAGGTGCGATGCGGTTCGCCTCAGGGGCGCGCAGATCCCCGCAGTGGACAGGGGAGGGCACGCCTGGAGCCGGCTCCGCTGCCGGTCTGACCGTCGCGCCTGCTCGTCTGGCTCCGGTGCTTCCGCCCTCGGCTCAGGCCGCCATCGCCACAGTGTCCTCGGCGTGCTCGGTGCGCACGTCTCCGGTCTCCCCGTCGCGTACCGCCCGCCGGCCGAGCACGATCGTGTAGACCCAATAGGCCGCGAGAACGAGCGCACCGATGGCGATCTTCACTCCGGTGGGCAGGCTCGACGGCGTGACGAAGCCTTCCACCAGTCCGCTCACCCCGAGGACCACGGCGAGTCCGATCGCCACCGTCACCAGTGCTCGGCCCTCCTCGGCGAGTGCCCGACCGCGGGTGCGCGGCCCCGGCGCTACCCAGGCCCAGCAGAGCTTGACCCCCGCGCCGACCGCGATGAAGATCGCGGACAGCTCCATCAGCCCGTGCGGCAGGATGAGCGCGAAGAACACGTCCAGGTAGTCGTGCTCGGCCATCACCGCTGCGGACATGCCGATCCCCTGAGCGTTCTGTAGCAGGATGTAGATCGGGAACACCCCGGTGATGCCGCCGCCGATGGCACGGGCGGCGATCCATGCGTTGTTCGTCCACACCTGGGCCGCAAAATCTGGCGCCGGATAGTTCGAGTAATACGCTTCGAACGCCTCCCGCGCATACTGCTCACGCTGGGCCGGGGTGCCCATCTGAGCCAGCACGGCGGGGTCGTTGTACGCCCAGAAACCGGCCGCCACACCGTAGATGCAGAACAGCAGCATCGCGGCGATCGTCCACCAGCGCACCCGGTAGAACGCCGCCGGCAACGAGATCACAGCGAACCGCGTGACATCGTTCCACGCCGGCTCGTGCGCACCCGCGATCAGACCCCGGGCACGGGCGAGCAGGATGGACAGCCGGGTGACGATGCTCGGGTCCGGAGCGCTGGTCCGCACCCGGGACAGGTCGGTGGCAGTCAGCTGATAGTGCCGGATCAGCTCATCGGCCTCGGCGCCGTCCAGGCGGCGTTGGCGCAGCAGTGCAGCCAGCCGCTCCCACCGCCCGGAATTCACCGCCACGAATGCATCGATGTCCACAGCGACTAATCTGCCATAGGTGAGCACCTCGAACCCATTCGCCGCCCCTGCAGCAGCCGGCACCCGACCCGCACCCGCGGCCGGGCGGAGCGATGGGCCACCGCCTGCCGTTCCGGGGCAAGCGTCCGGTCCGGCACAGCCCGGCCCCGCTCCAGATCAGGGCGGTCCGGCACGCCCCGGGGGACGCCCAGCTCCAGCCACCGGCCCCAGCGACCCCACGAACCCGCTCGGACTGCCCGACGACCTGATCATCACTGGTGAAGCGGTCGCCCTCGACGTCCGCCCCGCGATGCTGCTCAGCCGCGTCGGCTCCGGTGTGATCGATATCGCCACCTACGGGCTGACCGGCGTGATCCTCATCCTTCTCGGTATCCGACTGATCACCAACGAGGCGCAGCTGAGCGTACTCACCGTGGTGGCTATGGCCTCGGCGATGCTCATCCTGCCCACCACGGTGGAGACGCTCACCCGCGGCGTCTCTCCGGGAAAGTTCATCACCGGGATCAAGGTGGTCCGGGACGACGGCGGACCGGTCCGGTTCCGGCAGGCGTTCGTGCGCGCCCTGGTCGGTACCGTGGAGATCTGGGTGACCTTCGGTGCGGCTGCCGTGATCACCTCCCTGGTGAACGCCCGCGGCAAGCGCCTCGGCGATCTGCTCGCCGGCACCTACGCCGCCCGGATCCGTGGTTCGGAGCTGCCGCTGCAGCCGCTACTGATGCCGCCGGACCTGGCCCGTTGGGCGGAGTCGGCCGACATCCGCCGCCTGCCGGACGCGCTGGCCGTACAGGCCCGGGTGTTTCTCTCCCGCACCGGCACCCTGCAGCCGCAGTCGAGGGTGCGCGCCGCCTACGCACTGGCGGCCGCTGTGGAGCCGTACGTGGCCCCGCCACCGCCGTGGGGTGCGAACCCGGAGCGGTTCCTGGCCGCCGTGCTGGTGGCCCGCCGCGATCGCGAGTACGCGAGCAGCCTGCGCCGCCAGGAGCAGGAGGCGGAGCAGGCCGAGCGGATGCGCGAGCTCCCGTTCGGGGTCACCGACTACTCCTGATCGCACTGCCGATGGTCACCTGACCGGCGGGTGCCACGCGTTCGTCACCGCGCTCGGGGAGTAGACACCCCGGAGCACGAGTGCACGCGCCAGGTAACGAGTGAATCGATTCACGCGGGCGGCGAGTCGGTTGCTGGGGTGGTCTCGCCGCGGGCGCGGTGCACCTTGCCCCGCCACCAGAGCAGGGCGCTGCCCACGAGCGCGGCAAACACCGAGGCGGAGAGCACGGCAATCTTCGCGTGCTCGTCCCGCGGGTGCCCCACCCCGAAGGCCAGCTCAGCCACCAGCAACGACACCGTGAACCCGATCCCGGCGAGCACACCCATCGCGCCGATGTCCGGCCAGCCGAGCCCGCGGGCCAGAGTGGCGTGCCTCGTGCGGGTGATCAGCCAGGTGGCGGCCAGGATCCCGAGCGGTTTGCCGACCACCAGGCCGAGCGCCACCCCGATCGCGACCGGATCGCGCAACGTCGCCCCGATCACGCTCGGGTCCACCATCACTCCGGCGGTGAAGAGCGCAAACACCGGTACCACGAACCCTGCCGAGGCCGGCCGCCAGACATGTTCGAAGTAGGCAGCCGGGGATTCCTCGGCGGCTCGCGTCGGCGCCCGCTGGGCCGCTCGCCCCTTCAGCGGTAGCGCCGGGGCGGCCATCCCCAGCGCCACTCCGGCGATCGTGGCGTGCACTCCGGAGGCATGCATGAAGTACCAGGTCAGCACGCCGAGCGGGAGCAGGAGGTACCACGCGGTGATGCCCTTGCGCACCAGGAAGGAGAACAGCGCCACGCAGGCCACCACGGCCAGCAGCCAGAGCAGGGCCAGGGACTCGCTGTAGACCACGGCGATGATGATGATCGCCAGCAGGTCGTCCACCACGGCGAGGGTGAGCAGGAAGGCGCGTAACGCCGTCGGCAACCACTTGGCGACCAGGGCGAGCACGGTGACCGCGAACGCGATGTCCGTGGCGGTCGGGATCGCCCAGCCCTGCACGGCGCCGTCGGCCATGGTGAGGTTCACCGCGAGGTAGATCAGCGCCGGGGCGGTCATCCCACCCACAGCGGCGGCCACCGGCACGATGGCCGTGGACATCCGGCGCAGCTCACCGGTGACGATCTCCCGTTTCAGCTCCACCCCGACCACGAAGAAGAAGATCGCCAGCAACCCGTCGGCGGCCCATTCCCCGATGCTCAGGTCCAGGTGCAGGGACTCGATCCCCAGCCGGGTGTCCCGCACCGCGGCGTAGGAGTCCTGCCACGGCGAGTTCGCCCAGATCAACGCCACTGCGGCGCCGACGATGAGCAGCACTCCCCCGGTCGTCTCCCCGCGCAGGGTGTCCGCGAAGTTGCGTTCGCCGCCGGGAGACAGCTTCGAGAACAGCGGCTCGCCTCCGCTGGGTTCGTCGGGTTCGGGATCCTTCTTCGTACTCACGTAGTCAGTACCGGTAATGCTCGGACTTGTACGGGCCGGCCACATCCACGTCGATGTACTCGGCCTGTTCCTTGGTCAGCTCGGTCAGCTCCACCCCGAGCGCGTCCAGGTGCAATCGGGCGACCTTCTCGTCCAGCACCTTCGGCAGGCGGTGCACGTCGAGGTCATAGGTGTCCTCAGCGTCCGGTGCGTACAGCTCCATCTGCGCGATCACCTGGTTGGCGAAGGAGTTGCTCATCACGAATGAGGGGTGCCCGGTGGCATTGCCCAAGTTCAGCAGCCGACCCTCGGAGAGCACGATGATCGAGTGCTCCTCGCGTTCGTCGGTGGCCGGGAAGGTCCACTCGTGCACCTGCGGCTTGATCTCGGTGCGGGTGACCCCGTCCAGGAAGGCGAGTCCGGCCACGTCGATCTCGTTGTCGAAGTGACCCACGTTGCCCACGACGGCCTTGTCCTTCATCGCGGCCAGGTGGTCGGTGGTGATCACGTGCATGTTGCCGGTGGTGGTGATGAAGAAGTCGCCCTCGGCGAGCACCGACTCCAGCTGGGCCACCTGATAGCCGTCCATCGCGGCCTGCAGCGCGCAGATCGGGTCGATCTCGGTGACCACCACCCGGGCGCCCTGTCCGCGCAGCGACTCCGCCGCCCCCTTGCCGACATCGCCGTACCCGCAGACGACGGCGACCTTGCCGCCGATCAGGATGTCGGTGGCGCGGTTGATCCCGTCGGGCAGGGAGTGGCGGATCCCGTACCGGTTGTCGAACTTGGACTTGGTCACCGAGTCGTTCACGTTGATCGCCGGGAACAACAGCTCACCGGCAGCGGCGAGCTGGTAGAGCCGGTGCACGCCGGTGGTGGTCTCCTCGCTCACGCCACGGATCCCGGCGGCCAC
>DXBY01000293.1 GCA_019116305.1 Candidatus Ruania gallistercoris
GGATCAGGGAGAGGGTCTGGAGCACCGAGTCATGCAGATGGGCGGCGATATCGGCACGTTCGGCCTCCCGCTCGCGCGCAGCGCGCTCAGACATCAGGTCCCGCCACAGGCGCAGCCCCAGGGGGGCGAGCACGAAGGCGGTGCCTGCCAGGATCGCCAGTCCGGCCAGCACGCCGGTGACCACATCGGCCAGAGGGCGGTCCCGGGCCACGAAGATCACCACACCCAAGATCGCCAGTGCAACACCGCCACCCACACGCAGCACCACCGAGCGGCGGCGCACCGGCTGACCGGCCAGGTGCTGCTTCTCCACCGCGTCGAGCTGGCTCCAGGCCAGGGCGGCCCCGGCGATCAGCACCAGCAGCGGCAGCACCCAGGCGATGCCGTCGTTCCCGCCGGTTTGCAGCAGGAGCAGAACGGCGGCCACCACCAGGAGTCCGCCGCCGACCACCAGGTCGCCGGTGGGCC
This sequence comes from Candidatus Ruania gallistercoris, assembly GCA_019116305.1. Taxonomy (GTDB): domain Bacteria; phylum Actinomycetota; class Actinomycetes; order Actinomycetales; family Beutenbergiaceae; genus Ruania; species Ruania gallistercoris. The sequence goes on from DXBY01000293.1 coordinate 469, forward strand.
GAGAGGTAGTGCCTGACCGCAACCGGGGCACCAACCGAGTCAGTCGGGTGGGCCGGCTCTGGGCCGCGGCGTCCTGCGGGTCACCCACCGGCACGGTGACCGCGAACCACAGGTAGAGCAGCAGGCCGGCCCCGAGCAGCAGAGTGAGCACAGCGAACGCTGCCCGCATCACTCTCGCCTGCACCCCCAGGTGCGCGGCCAGGCCTGCGCACACACCGAGCAGCACCCGGCCGGACATCGGCCGGCGCAACGGGAGCGCGCCGACCGAGTGGCCGGTGCCGCGGCGGTCGGTGGGAGTGGTCATCACGCTGACCATCGTGGCACGTCCGGCGCCCAGGCAGGAGTGCTGAAGGCCACCTTTTCGGCTCAGACACGCCGATTTCAGGGGACTTCCCGATCGCTGCCCCACTCTCGCACCGACCAGGATCAGGGACGCCTCAGGGTGTCCCCGGATACCGTTCTGCCCGCTGACGGAGTTGACTTCTGGGTATGACTTCGACACCTCCCCCACCACCGCCGCCGGCTGGCCCCGGCGCGGCCGACGGGTTCTTCGACTCCCTGCGTCGGATCCACATGCCGCGCAGCCAGGAGCGCTGGATCGGTGGTGTCGCCGGGGGGATCGCGGCCCGGCTCGGCATCGACCCGCTGATCGTTCGCGGTGTGTTCCTGGTGATCACCATCTTCGGCGGTTTCGGACTCCTGGTCTACGGCCTGGCCTGGGCGCTGCTGCCGGAAGCGTCCGACGGGCGGATCCACCTGCAGGAGGCGATCCGCGGCCGGTTCGACGCCGCCCTGGTGGGTGCTGCCGTGTTCACCGTGATCGGCCTGTCCCGGGTCGGGTTCTGGTGGGACGGCTGGGTCGGGATCCCGTTCATGATCGGGATGATCGCGCTGGTCGCGCTGGCCGTCGTGGTGATCACCGCCATCCGCAACTCCGGTCGTTCCACCCCGCCCGGGAACTCTCCCGGGGCTGGTCCGTCCGCACCAGCCGGAGGCAGCACGCCGCCGGGTGAGGGTGGCACTCCCCCGCCGACGGCGCAGCCCACCTCGGGTGGGTCTGTCCCGTTCACGACGGCGTACCCGGAGCAGAGCGGCGCCGCCGGGTTCCCGACGGGGTCAGGCGTCGAGTACCCGCAGGTCACCTCGGGCGAGCCGGGTGGCCAGGATCCGGCGGGCCCGTGGTCCGATGACTACGCCGCCGGACCCTGGACGGAGGAGCCGGCCGAGGGTGACACGGGCAGCGAGCAGGCCGACACCACCCCAACGGACGCCGCTGAGCACCCTGCCCCGCACCCGCCGGACTCCGAGGACTCCGCCGGCTCCGCCGACGAGACGGTCACCGCGACCTACCCGGCGAGCACGGCGCCCCTGGCCGCGGACGCCACCCCGACCGTGGCCTACCCAGCCGCGGAGACCTCGGCACCGGCGGAGGACGCGGCCGAGCAGACCTCGACCTGGCCCGGGCAACCGGAGGCCAGCAGTCAGGCTCCGTGGTCCGCCGGCGCCGGTACCCCGCCGACGACTCCGCCAGCGCAGCCTCCGGCCACTGCGCCCCCTCCGCCACCGCCGCAACAACCGCCCAAGCCGCCGCGCCCCAGGCGGCCCGGCCCCGGCAAGCTGCTGGCTCGGGCAACGCTCGGCCTGGCACTGCTGGTGATCGCCGCCCTGGTCCTGGGCGCGGAGTACTACGCGTGGCCGGACGGTGGTTGGCAGACCAGTCCCTGGTTGGTCGCACTCGGGGCAGGCCTGGTGGTGATCGGGCTGGGGGCCACGCTCGCCGGGATCCTCGGCCGGCGGTCCGCCTCGCTCGGGGTGATCGGCACCATCCTGGCGATCGTGCTGGTGCCGTGGGCGATCAGCGCACCGGTGCTGACCCAGTACAACTTGACCGACTCGACCAGCTACGGAGACCGGTACTGGGCCCCGGCGACGATGGATCAGGCCGCGGACGGTTACAACCTGGCCGCCGGCAGCATCCGGGTGGACCTGTCCGACCTGGCCGAGCAGGCCGAGGGGCAGGACCCCACCCCGATCGACATCGAGCTCGGCGCCGGCGACGTCGAACTGATGGTCCCGGACGGGATGCCGGTGACTGTCACCGCCTCGGTCCAGGGGGAGACGCGCACCGTCAACCTCTCGGACTGGTCCGCCGAGGTGGACGGCGAGCCGCGCGATCTGGGGCACCGCACCGAGCTCGGCTGGCGATTCGGCACCAGCCCCATGATCGCCGAGCTGACCGCGCCCGAGGCCGAGAGCACTCCGGCGATCCCGGTGAACATCGAGGTCGGCTTCGGAGCCATCGAGGTGCGTGAGCTGCCATGACCGAACCGACCCGACCTTTCCACCCGCAGCACAGTCCCGACGAGAACCCCACGGAGGAAGAGATGACTACCCCCACCACATCCAGTCCGCCCGAGGGTGACTTCTTCACCCAGATGGGCAGCCCGACCCAGACCCAGTCCACCGACCCTGGGTCCACCGGCACCGACAGCGATTCGCAGGCGCCCGCAATGACCTACTCCGGTCCGCAGGAGCCCGCCCCACCCCGGGGGCCGCGGATGCGCAGTGTCGCCTGGGGACTGGTGCTCGCTCTGCTCGGCGCGGTGGTGATCGCCGTCGGTCTGGGAGTGCGCCTGGACCTGGAGCTGGTCTTCATCGGCATCCTCGCCGTCGCGGGGCTCACCCTGCTGGTCGGCTCCCTGGTCTCCGGCAGTCGCAAGAGCTGACCCGCTCGGTGGCGGGAGCGGGCGTGGAAGGTCAGCCCCCTGTCTCCCGCCACCGGCTGCTGCCGGCGGTCCAGCCCTGGTCGGCGAGGAACGCCGCCAGCACTTCGTCGAACCGCTCCGGCTGGCACAGCGGGGTGGGATCGAAGGAGTCCGCAACGGTCTCAAGCGAAGCGCCCGGCACAGCATCGACGAATCGGTGCATCAACTCCAGGAGCACCGGGGAGGAATCACCGACCACGCCCAGAGTCGGAACACTGAGCTGGGCCAGCGCGGGGACGTAGTCCGCGCGGTTGATCGCCCGACGCACCCGTGCGGTCTCCAGCCGCCGCATCCGGGCGTACCCCTCGGCGATCACGGCGCTGGCGTGTGGCCACTGCCTGTAGGCCCGTCGAACGGCAGGCAGCATGAGGGCCGGCGGGAGCAGCAGCATCGGCCCGGCCAGTGCAGCACTCACCCGCAGTCCGGCTCGCCGCAGCGGATTCGCCAGCCGGGAGTCCGGGAACGAGTCCACGACAACCAGCCCGGCCAGCCGCTCCGGAAACGTCGTCGCGAACTCCTGAGCGAGCACACCGCCATAGCTCACCCCGCAGAGGACGACCCGGGCCACGTCCAGCCGGTCCAGCAAGCACACCAGGTCCCTCGCCTGGGTGGCGAGCACCTCAGTGCCCCACCCCAGTCGACCCGACTCGCCGGCGCCTCGGGCGTCGACGGCGATCACCCGGTGGCTGGCGCTGAAGCGATCGATCTGCCCTCGCCACATCTGCCGGCTTAGTCCGAGACCGTGAACCAGCACTACCGGCGGTCCGTCGCCACGGTCCTCGTAGCCGATCGTGGTGCCGTTGACGCTCAGCGTCGGCATCAGGTTCCTCACGCGGTCGCGAATTCGTCGGTCCCCGGCCATTGTGCCGCGGGCGGCAAGCCCCGCACCGGAGCCGTGATGACGATGAGAGGATCACCAGGTGCGCATCACCCACGTCACCGACTCCTACCTGCCACGGCTGGGTGGGATCGAGACACAGGTGCACGGGCTGGCGATCCGCCAGGCCCGTGCCGGGCACGAGGTGCACGTGCTCACCACCACGGCCGGTGAGCCCGGCGCACGGGGCCGCAGCACCGAGCACGACGGGCCACTCACCGTGCACCGCCTCGCCGCCCGGATGCCGCTGAACCTCCCGGTCCACCCGCGCGGACCGCGGCACTTCGACACTGTGCTCGCCCGACTGCAACCGGACGTGGCGCACCTGCACTCCGGCATCGTCGCACCGGTCACCCAGGC
>DXBY01000294.1 GCA_019116305.1 Candidatus Ruania gallistercoris
CCTTCCCAGTCGTCCGCCAGGGTGATGGCGAAAGTGCGCTGGTGCAGCGTGTCCAGCTGGTCGTCGTCGGCCTCGATCTGCCCGGCCAGGGCCACATCGTGACTCTCCAGCAGCTGCACCACGCTGTCGGCGACGGTGTTCGCTGCCTCCGCCAGCTCGGCGAACACCGCCTCGGCCTGCGCCGGGAGCACGTTGGTCGGGTAGCGCAGCCGAGTCACCTGAGCGATGTGCCGGGCCAGGTCGCCCATCCGCTCGATCGAGGCGCTGATCCGCAGACCGGAGACGATCACCCGCAGGTCCGTGGCCACCGGCTGCTGGCGGGCGAGCAGGGTGATGCAGCGTTCGTCCAGGTCTCGCTCGATCGCGTCGATCGCGCTGTCTGCGGCGATCACCTCCTCCGCCAGCTGCAGGTCGGAGGTGGCCAGGGCGATCGATGCCTCCCGTACTCCGGTCTGCACCTGCCGGGCCATCTGCAGCAGGCCCTCGCCCACCTGGCCGAGCTCCTGCTCGAAGATCGCGCGCATCCTGGTCCATCCTCTCCTGGGCATCGGGAGATGCCACACACGCTCCAAGAATCTCACGCCGACATTAACGGCGGCCGGACTCCGGGTGAATATCTGGCGATCACCCGGCCGGCGGGCCGGTGCGGTCACCGGCCCGCACTAGTCTGACCCGTGTGGAGCAGATGTGGCTGGTGATCGGGGTCGGTCTGCTGGGCCTGTTCGTCGGCGCCAGCGCGGTCCTGGCCTTTCGCGTCTCCGAAGCCACCCAGCGCCGGGAGAGCCCGGCTGTCTCACCGGCCCAGCCAGTCTCCGACGACGTCGCGGCCCTGCTCTCCGCCTTGCGGTCGACCTCGGTGCTGCTCGGGCCGGACGGCGAGGTGTTGCGTGCCACCCCGGACGCCTACAGTGCCGGACTGGTCCGAGCCGGGCACCTGACCCACTCCGCCCTGGTGGAACTGGTGGACCGGGTGCGGCGCACCGGTACCAGTGCGGACGAGCAGATGCTGGTGCCGCGCTCGAGCGTGCCCGGTTCCGACCGGCTTGCGTTGGAGGTGCGGATCGCGCCGCTCAGTGCTGGGCGGGCACTGTTGCTCGCGGAGGACCGCACCAACGAGCGCCGGGTGGAGGAGGTCCGCCGCGACTTCGTGGCGAACGTCTCGCACGAGCTGAAGACCCCGGTGGGTGCGATCGCCCTGCTCGCCGAGACCGCGGCGGACGCTGCCGACGACCCGGATGCGGTGCGGCACTTCGCCGCGAGCATGCAGCGCGAGAGCAGGCGACTGTCCGCGCTGGTGCAGGAGATCATCGAGCTGTCCCGGCTCCAGGCACCGGAGCAGGAGGTGGACTTCGTGCACGTCGCCCTGGACGAGGTGGTGGCCGAGTCGGTGGACCGAGTACGGGTGGAGGCCGACGCACGCCAGGTGAGCATCGCCGTCGGCGGAGACCGGGACCTGCACGTGCTCGGTGACCACGCCCTGGTGGTGACCGCCCTGCGCAACCTGCTGGACAACGCCCTGCGGTACTCACCGGAGGGCACCCAGGTCAGCGTGGGGGTGCGCGCGAGAGGCGACATCGCCGAGATCGCCGTGGTGGACCAGGGTGTCGGACTGACCGCGGAACAGCAGGAACGAGTCTTCGAACGCTTCTACCGGGTGGACCACGCACGCTCGCGGGAGACCGGCGGTACCGGCCTGGGGCTGAGCATCGTCAAGCATGTGGCCGCCAACCATGGCGGCGAGGTTCGACTCTGGTCCACTCCGGGCCGAGGGTCGACGTTTACGCTGCGCATCCCGTTGGCCGATGCCGACGCCGCGCACACCCAGTCAGCACAGAGCCCCGCGCCGCACGGCGCAGAAGGAGAGGACCAGTGACCCGCATCCTGCTCGTCGAGGACGAGGAGTCCTACCGGGAGCCGCTGACCTACCAGCTCGGCCGCGAGGGGTATGCGGTCAAGGCCGTCGCCGACGGTGCCGAGGCGTTGGTCGAGTTCGCCCGCACCGAGCCTGACCTGGTGCTGCTGGACCTGATGCTGCCCGGGATGTCCGGGGTGGAGGTCTGCCGCGAGCTGCGCCGCACCTCCTCGGTGCCGGTGATCATGCTCACCGCCAAGGACAGCGAGATCGACAAGGTGGTCGGCCTGGAGATCGGCGCCGATGACTATGTCACCAAACCGTACTCGTTCCGTGAGCTGCTCGCCCGGATCCGGGCGGTGCTGCGCCGCGGCGCGGACGCCGCCGAGCCGATCGACGAGGCGGTGCTCACCGTCGGCCGGATTCGGATGGACACCGACCGCCATGAGGTCCAGGTCGACGGCGAGGAGGTCGCCCTGCCGCTGCGTGAGTTCGAGCTGCTGGAGCTGTTCCTGCGCAATCCGGACCGGGTACTCACCCGCGGCCAGCTGATCGACCGGGTGTGGGGTGCGGACTACGTCGGGGACACCAAGACTCTGGACGTGCACGTGAAGCGACTGCGCGCCAAGATCGAGGAGGACCCGGTGAGCCCGACGGTACTGGTGACCGTGCGCGGGCTCGGCTACAAGCTGGTCGCCGACGAGTGAGTGGGCCGCCCCCAGCACTGGCGAACGCTCACTGGTGCGGCCCAACCGGGCGCACCCGCCGCACGGACGAGCGTTCGCGACACAGGGAGAGCTCAGTGTCCCCCGGGGGGAGTGGCTACTCCTCCGGAGCCGCCGGGACGTACTCCTCATAGGGCGGCAGGGTGCCGTCCAGCACCGGCACGTCCAGGGTGATCGAACCGGACTCCGGGGTGGAGACCTGCACGGCGGTCACCGCACCCGGCGGCACCGGAACGGTCGGAATGGTCACCGCCTCGTACTCCGGGCCGAGCAGCAGAGTGTCCTGTGCCGGCACGTTCAGCTGCTGGCCACCGCTGACACCGTCGATGGTGAGGGTGACGTCAACCGGACTGGTGGTCTCGTTCACGAGCGCGCCGAGCACGTTCCCCTCCGCACCCTCGGCCGGGCTGAGGATCATCAGGTTCTCCACCCGGAGCTGGTTCCCCAGGTCGCCACGCACCCCGTCGCTCGGGGCGTAGGAGTTCATCGTGGTGATCGGGCTGCACGCGCCGACCCCCAGTGCCGTCGCACCGGTGAGCAGCAGGGCAGCCGCGAGACGACGGGTACTGCGAGCCACGGGGCTCTCCTTTCGATCCAAGCCTGCGGGCGTCCGGCACCCGCCGGGTCCACCCTAATGCCTCTCGCGCGCGGAAGGCGCCCGGCCTCGCCGGTGCCTTCACGGGCTCTGCACATCCGCACGCGCGCCTGCCCGCCGGCAGCCACTGCAGATCCAGCCCAGGGGACCAGCGCAAACAGGCCCCGGGCGGCGGATGGGGCGTCCGGCGGGCGTGGTAAACTGGAGCCTGCGAAAGGGGAGTGCGAGCACATGACCTTCACAGTCGGCGAGACCGTCGTCTACCCGCACCACGGTGCAGCTCTCATCGAGGAGATCTCGAAACGAATCATCCGAGGGGAGGAGAAGCTCTACCTCCGTCTCAAGGTGGCGCAGGGTGATCTGACGATCGAGGTGCCGGCCGACAACGTGGACCTGGTCGGCGTCCGGGACGTCGTCGGTAAAGAAGGTCTGGAGAAGGTTTTCGACGTGCTGCGCGCGCCCTACACCGAGGAACCGACCAACTGGTCCCGCCGGTACAAGGCGAATGTGGAGAAGATCGCCTCCGGTGACGTCATCAAGGTGGCCGAGGTGGTGCGTGACCTTTCCCGCCGGGACGCCGATCGCGGTCTCTCCGCCGGGGAGAAGCGGATGCTGGCCCGCGCCCGCCAGATCCTGGTCTCCGAGCTCGCGCTTGCGGAGAAGACCGAGGAGGAGCAGGCCGAGGCACGCCTCGATGAGGTCCTCGCGTCCTGAGTTTCGGGTCCACCCAGCCGGTATCGGCGACCGCAGCTGCGGTACTGACCGCAGCCGGGAGCGGAACACGGCTGGGTGCCGACGCGCCCAAGGCGCTCGTGCCGCTGGCCGGGAGGCCGTTGGTGACTCGCGCCGCGGCCCAGCTCGCTGACTCCGGCCGGGTCCGACACCTGGTCATCACCGCGCCGGAGCGGCACCTGGCGGCGGTGCGCGAAGCGGTCAGCACCGTGGCCGCGATCCCGGTCGAGGTGGTGCCCGGCGGGGCGACCCGGCAGGCGTCCGTCGCTGCAGGGCTGGCCGTGCTGCCGGAGGCGGAGGAGATCGTGCTGGTCCACGACGCGGCCCGCCCGCTGGCCTCCGCGGCGCTCATCGCCCGGTTGGTCGAGGCTGTGGCCGGCGGGCATCAGGCGGTGGTGCCGGGCGTCCCGGTGATCGACACCATCAAGGAGATCGGCGACGGCGTTCCTCCCCGGGCGGTCGCCACCCTCACCCGGGCAGCGTTGCGGGCGGTGCAGACCCCGCAGGCGTTCCGCAGCACGCTGCTGCGCCGGGCCCATACCAGTGCCGCGCACCTGGCTGCGGACGAACGGACGGCCCTCAGCGATGATGCGGGCCTGGTGGAACGCCTCGGCCACGAGGTGCGGGTGATCGAGGGAGAGGCCCGCGCGCTGAAGATCACCACCCGGCACGACCTGGCGATCGCCGCCCTGTTCCTGGAGGAGGACTCATGACGCTGCCCCGCACCGGTATCGGGATGGATGTGCACGCCTTCGTCGCCGACGGGCGCACTGGTCTGGCGGTGGCCGGGCTGCGGTTCCCGGACGAGACCGCCCTGGAGGGGCACTCCGATGGTGACGTGGCTGCCCACGCCGCTGCCGACGCCCTGTTCAGCGCTGCCAGCCTCGGTGACCTTGGCTCGCAGTTCGGCACGGACGACCCGCAGTGGGCCGGTGCCTCCGGTGTCGCTCTGCTCTCCGAGGCCGCGGTGCGGGTGCGGGCCGCCGGCTTCGAGATCGGAAACATCGCGATCCAGGTGATCGGCGACCGGCCGCGTCTGGGCCCGCGCCGGGAAGAGGCGCAGCGGCTGCTCAGCCAGGCCGCAGGCGCGCACGTGACGGTCTCGGCCACCACCACAGATGGACTGGGCTTCACCGGCCGCGGCGAGGGTCTCGCGGCGATCGCCACCGCCCTGATCGTGCCGCCGGACGATCTCAGCCTGCCGGTCTGAGCGCGCC
>DXBY01000295.1 GCA_019116305.1 Candidatus Ruania gallistercoris
CCGATGCCGCCGCTGCCCGCGAGGCGGTGCGGCCGGTGGTCGGGCGCTACCTGCAGATGACCAACTACCGCAGCAACCTGCAGCGGCTCGGCTTCACCGAGGCCGACTTCGCCGACGGCGGCAGCGACGCCTTGGTGGATGCGCTGGTCGCCCATGGCCGGCCTGAGGTGGTGGCTGCGGCGCTGGCCGCGCACTTGGACGCCGGCGCCGACCACGTCGCCGTGCAGTTCCTGGACGAGGACATCCTCGCCGCTGCGCGCACTCTCGCCGGAGCAATCGACCTGCCGTGACCTCGCGGGCGAGCCCGCCGTCCCTGTTCGCGTGCCCGCCGCAGTCAGCCGGTCGTGGCGCTGAGCGCTCGAAGGTGGGTGATCACTACCTGCCGGGCCACATCCGGATCGAGGAGGTCGGGGTGGAGGGCGGTGCGCAGCGTCAGGCCGTCGATCAGTGCGGACAGTCGCGCCGTCTCGGTCGGTACGTCGGTGCCCGGCTTTAGTCTGCCGCGGTCTGCTGCCGCTGTCAGGATCGTCTCGATCAGTCGGGTGGTCTGCCCGGCGGCGTGCTTCGAGGTCTCGGCGAGGTGGTGGCTGGTCCTGGCCGCGGTCTCGAACTCGATCCACACGATCGCTTCGCCGAGCCGTGCCTCGTCCAGGGGGAGGAGCTCGCAGAGAATGTCGGCGGTGGCGGCCAACCTCCTGTCGGCGGCTGCCGGTGCGCCGTCGTCCAGCTCGGCCAAGACTGCCTCAGCGCGCGCGGCGACCCGCTGATAGGTCCGTTCCGCCATGGTGGCGAAGGCGAAACTGACCATGGCGTCCCGGCTGCCGAGGAAGTGTCGAACCGAGCCGATCGCCAGGCCCGCACGGGCGGCGACGCTGCCCAGTGTGACCGCTTCCAGTCCACCCTCACGGAGAACCTCGAAGAGCGCATCGGCGATGGCATCTTTTCGCTGGTCAGGGTCGATCACCTTGGGCATCTCTCCTTTATAGCATGAGCGTGCTACGGTAAATAGCATGGATATGCTAAAAGCCTGGTGGCCAGTGCTCGTACTGATCCTGCTGGTGGTCGTGGTGGTACGCCGGATCCGCGGGGAGCCGCTGGACCTGAAGGACGCGATCGTGCTGCCGGTAGTCCTGCTCCTGATCGGGGGCCGAAGTATTGCCGCCATGGAGCTCACCACTGTCGACGCGGTGTGGCTCGTCCTGCTCTCCGTGGTCAGCCTGGCGTTCGGCGCCGCACGGTCTGCGACCACGGTCATCGAGCGGCGCGAGGGTGTCCTCTTCCAGCGATATCGGTGGCGGACGTTCCTGCTGCTGGTCGGCTCGCTCGTGGTCGGTGCCGCGCTGGGTCTGCTGGCGCAACGGTTCGGGATGCACGAAGAGGCGAGGCCGCTGACATTCACCATCGGGCTCGGGCTCGCCGGTGAAGGTGCGATCACGCTGCTGCGCGCCGCCCGACGAGGGGCCACGATGCCGTGGTCGAAGGACGGGGAGATCTCAACGATCCTGCGTGAGGCGCCGAACCGGCGCTGACACCTCGCGGGCTCGCGTCCACCGTACGCGGCTTCCGGGGGAGAAGAAGCGATCACCTGCCGTCGCGTGCGGACTGGACAGCGCGCCGAACGAGCCGCACGGCTTCGGCATGGAACACTTGAATCTATGGACACGACGTCGTCCCTCGACCTGGAGGCGATTCGCCGTGCCTGTGAGCGGTACGGAGTGCAGCGATTGCGCGTATTCGGCTCGCTCCTGCAGGAGCGCTTCGACCCGCAGTCCAGTGACGCCGACTTCCTGGTGGACTTCCTCCCAGGTCGTGCCGACCTGTTCGAGGACTACTTCGGGCTTCGCGAAGCGCTGACCGAGATTGTGGGCCGCGACGTTGATCTGGTCGTCGCGCGCGCGGTACGGAACCCCTATTTCAAGGCCGCCGCCTTCAACAGTGCGCGGGATGTTTATGCGGCCTGAGTCTGCTGCTCATCTGTGGGATGCGGCCGAGGCAGCGAGGACGGTGCACGGCTTCGTTGTGGATCGGACCGAAGCAGCGTTCATGGCCGACCTGATGCTGCGTTCGGCGGTCGAGCGGCAGCTGGAGGTCCTCGGCGAAGCCTTGAATCGTCTCCGCAACGAGGATCCGGAGACGGCGGCACAGGTTCCAGACCTGGACCGGATCGTAGGGATGCGGAACGTCATCGCGCATGAATACGGCGATATCGACTACGCGATCGTGTGGGCAGCGGTGACTCGCCGCGTCCCCACGTTGCTGCCGGTCCTCAAGGCGCTCCTGGCGCAGGCTGGTTCGGCGCCGGAGATCGCTGAGGACTCACCGGTCGACCGCGGGTCGTGGTCGTAGGGCGGCGTAGCGCTTCTGCCGTCGTTGCGGTGTCAATCCACGCCACTCTCGACGGGCCGCCGCCAGCTAGCGCCGCGTGCGCACCACTTCCCGCTGGGTCGCATCGAGCCGGCGAGTCCAGCCGCGCGCGTCCAGGTACTCCAGCAGCGGGATCGCCACCCGCCGTGTGCTGCCCAGCGCCTCTTTCGCTGCGCTCGCGGTGAACGGCTGCGGCAACGCCGCGAGCTCGCGCATCGCCCGGGCGGGAGCATCGGGGAGCAGCACGATCTCGCCGGGAAACCGGAGCAGCCGTCCGACCCGCTCGGCCGCCGCGAGCTCCTTCGGCCCCAGCCCCAGCGCCACCAGCTCCGCGGCCTCCGGTGCACGGAACGGGGCCGCCCGCAGCCGGATCTCCAGCTCGGCGACCGCCTGCTCCGCCGGGCCGAGATGCTGCCGGTGGCCGGACCGGGCCAGGTAGCCGTCGCGGTCCTCGATCCCGGCTGCGGCCACCACGGCATTCAGCAGCGTCTCGCTCGGCAGGTCGAGGGCATCGACGGCCGCGCCCCGGGACACGCCTGCCGCCAGCGGGTCCTCATCGTGCAACTGCGCCACCAGCTCGGTCAGCTGTGACTGCCAGCGATCCAGGGCAGCCGGGTCCACCCACCAGTCGCCGACCACCTGCACTCCGCCCGGCGGTGCGGTACCGGCAGCCACTAGCCCGAGCTCAGTCAGCCGGGCGACTAGCACCGCACCCCGCCGCGCCACCTCCGCGCGCAGGTGCCCGGGCGCCACCGGGCGCCCGGGCACCGGCGTCTGCCGCGCACCGAGCACGGCCGCCCGGCGCCGCCCGTCCCCGCGCCGGGTCAGCTCCGGCGGGTCGGCATCCAGCACCACGGCGCCCGCCCGCACCCGGCGACTGCCGGGGGAGCGGAGCACCAGCCGGTCGCCGAGCACCACCGGGGCCGGGTGAGTGAAGGTGATCCGGGCGTGCTCGCCGTCGAACGGGCGCAGCCGACCGGTCAGCGCGGCCGTGCCGACATGCACGTTCACCTCCACCAGCGACGTGCCGAACGGCTCCCCGGTGTTGCGCCGCACGTCCACGGCCGAAGTCTCCGGCCATACGCCCGGGGTGAGCAGCGCCGTACCGCGCCGCGCCTGCTCGGGTTCGAGGCCGCGCAGATTCACCGCCACCCGGTTCGTCGGCCCGAGCGCCTCGACACTCTCGCCCCGGCTCTGCAGCCCGCGCACCGTCACCGGGACGGGATCACCCTCGCCGGCCAGGGCGAGCCGGTCACCGCGCCGGATCGTGCCGCCGGCCAGAGTGCCGGTCACCACTGTGCCCGCTCCGGAGATGGTGAACGAGCGGTCCAGCCACAGCCGCACCCGCTCCTCGGCATCGGGAACTGCCGTTTCGGCCAGCACACCGGCGAGCACTTCCCGCAGCTCGGCGAGCCCGGCGCCGGTCACCGCAGACGTCAGCACCGCCGGTGCATCCGCCAGCCCGGTCCCGACCAGCTCGATGCGCGCCTGGGCGAGTACCTGCTCGGCCCGGGTGGAGTCGGCGCGGTCGGCGCGGCTGAGCACCAGCACGCCGCGGTCGATCCCCAGCGCGGCAAGCGCGTCCCGGTGATCACTGGACTGCGCCTGCCAGCCTTCGTCGGCGGCCACCACGAAGCACACCACCGGCGCCGGCCCGAGTCCGGCGAGCATGTTGCCGAGGAACCGCTCGTGCCCCGGCACGTCCACGAACGCCACCTCGCAGCCGGGCACCAGGGTGGTCCAGGCGAAGCCGAGGTCCACGGTCAGTCCGCGCCGGCGTTCCTCGGCGAGCCGGTCCGGTTCGATCCCGGTCAACGCGCGCACCAGTGCCGATTTGCCGTGGTCCACGTGCCCGGCGGTGGCCACCACGTAGGTACTCACTGTTCGGCCTCCCGTCCTCGCTGCCCGACGACTCCCTGCCCAACGTCATTCGAACCCGCTTGGCGCATTGGAACCCGGTTATAGGCGGGTTCCAATGCGCAAAGCGGGTTCCTATGGGTTCGTGTCCGCACCCAGCACCCGCCGGACGGCACTCGCGAGGCGCTCGTCGTCAGCCTCCGGCACGCAGCGCAGGTCCACCAGGCACGCGCCGTCGTGCACCCGGGCCAGCACTGCGGGATCGCCGAGGCGCAACGGCTGGGCTGCGGCCTCCGGCAGCCGGAGTGCCCAACCCGGCAACGGCACCCCGGGGGCTCCGCCACCACCGACCCTGCCCTGGTGCGCGACCACGGCCAGCTGCGCTCCGCCGTCGACGGCTGCCGCGAGGCGCTCGGTACGAGCACGCAACACCTCCGGATCGGCGTGCAGGAACTCCGATACCGGCGCCGGCTCACCTATCAGCGTGGCCTCCAGCGCCGCCAGGGCGAGCTTGTCCGCGCGCACGGCCCGGGCCAGCGGGTGTTGCGCCAGCGCCTCGATCACCTCGGCCCGGCCGAGCAGCAGTCCCGCCTGCGGTCCGCCGAGCAGCTTGTCCCCACTGGCGATCACCAGATCGGCACCGGCCTCGAGCACTGTGGTGGCATCCGGCTCCTCGGGCAGCACCGGATCGGGACTGAGCAGCCCGCTGCCCAGGTCCGCCACCAGCGGCACGCCCCGCTCATCCGCGAGAGTGCGCAGCTCGGCCAGAGAGGCCTCGGCAGTGAAGCCATCCACGCGGAAGTTGCTCGGGTGCACCTTGAGCAGGCAGCCGGTCTCCGGGCCGACGGCGGAGGCGTAGTCGGTCAGGTGCGTGCGGT
>DXBY01000296.1 GCA_019116305.1 Candidatus Ruania gallistercoris
AACGTGGTCATCCCCACCTTCCGGTAGGTGATCAGCGCCCGTACGCCCAGGTAGACCGCCAACAGCCCGGCGACCGGCGCCACCAGCTGCCAGGGGATCGGCCAGCGCATCGCCAGCATCGCCACCAGCAGCGCGGCACCGAACTTCAACACCGCTTTACCGGCGGCGGCCGCCTCCTCCGGGGTCGGCGGTTTGCGCTCCGGGCGTTGCTGGCGCGGGTCCTGCCCGGGCCGGTGCGGCTGCAGCGGCCGGCGCGGGTCGTGCGCGTGCGGATCCTGCCAGCGCTGACCCTGGCCCTGCTGCGTGCCCTGGTCACCCTCGTCGCCCTGCTGACCGTGCTCCGGCCGGCGGCGCGCAGGCGGCGCCGACGGGTCGGGCGGGGCGTACGGGTTGCGCACGAGTCTCCTTCGATCGGGATCTGCACCATTCTCCCAGATCCCCGCCGCTGCACTACGCTCGCTGGCTGTGACTTCCCAGCGCATCGTGGTCCTCATCTCCGGCGGCGGCTCGAACCTGGCCGCCCTGCTCGCGGCGGCCGATGACCCCACCTACGGCGCCCAGGTAGTCGCCGTCGGTGCCGACCGCCCCAGCGCCGCCGGGCTGCAACTCGCCGCCGAGGCCGGTATCCCCACCTTCGTCTGCCGACTGGGGGAGTACCCCGAACGACAGGCCTGGGACGCCGCACTCGCCGCCGCCGTGGCAGCACACGAGCCGGACTTGGTGATCTCGGCCGGGTTCCTCAAGCTCGTCGGGCCCACCTTCCTGGCCCAGTTCGGCGGCCGGTACCTGAACACGCACAACTCCCTGCTGCCCGCCTTTCCCGGGATCCACGGGCCCCGCGATGCGGTGGAGTACGGGGTCAAGCTGGCCGGAGCCACCCTGTTCGTGGTGGACGAGGGCGTGGACACGGGCGCGATCGTGGCCCAGGTGGCCGTGCCGGTGCGCGATGACGACACCGAGGAGACCCTCACCGAGCGGATCAAGGTGGCCGAGCGCGCCCAGCTGGTGGAGCAGGTCGGACGCCTGGCCCGGGAGGGCTGGCGGGTGCGGGGCCGCCGCGTCGTCATCGGCTGACCGGTGACACCGCTCAGCGGCGGTACCGGAGTGTGCGCACCTCGAACGGCCGCAGCAGCAGCTCGACCCCCGTAGTCGCCCCGTCGGTTGCCATCGCTGGCTCCAGCTCCCGCTCCAGCAGGTCGGTGACCACCACCGACCGGTGGTCGAAGTCGGCGTGCACCTGGGCCTCGGCCCGGCCACCGAACGCTTCGTAGAGCCGGACCACCACATCGCCGGTGCGGTCCTCGGCCAGCTTCACGGACTCCACCAGCACCCCCTCGCCGTCCACGCGCACCAGCGGGGCCACTGGTCCGGCTCCCACCACGGCGCGCGTGGGCAGGTTCGCCCGGTACCCGGCAGCCACCGCCTCGGCGATCCCGGCGCCGGCGTGCACCAGCGTGGTGAAGGTGTGCCGGCCCTGGTCCGCCTCCGGGTCCGGATACAGCGGTGCCTTCAGCAGCGACTGGCGCACCATGGTCACCGGCGCAGCCCCACCGGCCGGTAGCGGGCCCGGGGTGGTGTCAGCCGGCGCGGGCATCGGGGCCCGCACCCGGGTCACGTCGTGGCCGTAGGTGGCATCGTTGGCGATCGCCACCCCGAAGCCGGGTTCGCCCACGTGCACCCACCGGTGCGCGCAGATCTCGAACTTCGCCGCATCCCAGGAGGTGTTCGTGTGCGTGGGTCGGCGCACGTAACCGAACTGCGTCTCCGCAGCGGAGGAGTCCGCATGCACCGCCAGCGGGAAGCCCAGCTTGAGCAGCTTCTGCCGTTCGTGCCAGTCCACCTCGGTCTCGATCTGCAGCACCGGGTCCCCACGCCGCACGGTGAGCACCTGCTCGACCTGCGAGTCGCCGAAGCTGCGCCGTACCCGCACGCTCACCGCCTCCGGCGCTTCGGCGCTCACCTCGACCGAGTCCGCCGATATCAGGTCGGTAGCCACCCGGCGGTGCTCGGCATCGGTGTCCCAGGCATCCCACTGCCGCGGGACGTCCCGGTGCACGGTGAGCAGGTTCCCGGCCATACCCGGCGCGATCGCCTCCCGCCCACTGGGCAGCTGCACCAGGGAGGTGACCAGCCCGCGCGGGTCGATCCACACCCGGAGCAGCCCGTTGTCGATCACCACACCGCCGTGCTCGCGGACCAGCGTCACCGGAGAGCCTGCGGGTGCAGTCGGCGCGGCACCGGCCCCCGCCGGCACCCCGTTCACCGGCAGCGGTCCGGCGTTCAGCAGCACCTCCCGGTCACCGCTACCGGCGACGGCGGTAGTCGCCTCGTCGATCACGCTCTCCAGGTCCGTGCTTACCCGGGCATAGCTCGCCTCGGCGTCCCGGTACACCCAGCCGATCGAGCTGCCGGGCAGGATGTCGTGGAACTGGTTCAGCAGCACGGTGTGCCAGCTGCGCTCTAGTACCTCATAGGGATACTCGGCGCCGGTGCGTACTGCGGCGGTGGCCGCCCACAGCTCGGCCTCGCGGAGCAGGTGTTCACTGCGCCGGTTACCTCGCTTGGTGCGCGCCTGAGAGGTGTAGGTGCCCCGGTGGAACTCCAGGTACATCTCCCCGGTCCAGGTGCCCAGGTCCGCAGGCACCTCGGCCTGGGTCTCGGCGAAGAACGCCACCGGCGAGTCCATCCGGACCCGAGGAACGCCGTCGAGATCGGAGTACCGCCTGGCCCGGGCGACCATCTCCCGGGACGGGCCACCTCCGCCGTCGCCGTACCCGAACGGCACGATCGAGGACGAGGCCACCGCCTTGTCCGCGAAGTTGCGCTCGGCATGGCGCAGCTCCGCGGCGGACAGGTCGGAGTTGTAGGTGTCCACCGGCGGGAAGTGGGTGAGCACCCGGGAGCCGTCGATGCCCTCCCACCAGAACGTGTGGTGCGGCATCGTGTCCGACTCGTTCCAGCTCAGCTTCTGGGAGAGGAACCACTGCGCCCCGGCCAGCCGGACCAGCTGCGGCAGCGCACCGGAGTAGCCGAACGAGTCCGGCAACCACACATCCCGGGTCTCTACGCCGAAGTGCTCCAGGAAGAACTGCTTCCCGGCCACCAGCTGGCGCACGAACGCCTCCCCGCCGGGCAGGTTCGTGTCCGACTCCACCCACATCGATCCGACCGGCACCCAGCGGCCCTCGGCCACCCGCGCCTTGATCCGCTCGAACAACTCCGGGTAGCGCTCGGCGATCCACGCGTACTGCTGCGCCGAGGAGCACACGAACACGAAGTCCGGATCCT
>DXBY01000297.1 GCA_019116305.1 Candidatus Ruania gallistercoris
CCGGGCGGCGGGTCCATGGTCGTGGAGTTCCAGCCCTGCAGCGGCATGTCCACTGCCGCGACCCGGTAGCCGCGGTCCAACAGGGTCCGCATCACGGCGAGCTGCGGCAGGTGGTATACCGGCTTGCGGCCGTTGCCGTGCCCGGCGAGAAAGACCGCGAACCGGCCCGGTACGGGATCACGTGGATGGGCCAGGTAGCTGGTCGCCGTCAGGGAGTGGGCCATCGCCAGTGTGGCCCGGTCCACTCCGGCGTGCGGGAGCGGGTCGAGGTCTGCGACGGCCACGTCGGGCTCGATCTGGGGAACGGACGTCGGGGTTCCGGCGCCCTTCCAGAGGTGCTCGACCAGGCGGGTGCGCCGGTCCTGGGCATCGGCTGGGGTGTGGATGGTGAGCAGCGCGTCGACGTCGACGCCGACCACCTCGGCCGGGAGGGTGTGCCGTCCAGGTGCGGCGTTCGCCGCGATGGTCGGATCGACCACGGGGAGGGGGCGGGGCGAGGTCACCGGATGGAGTTGCCGACAGTGGGGCGCGGCCGGGACATGAACACGATCGTCTGGTCCCGGACCCGCAGGATGTGGGACTCGAGCGCCGCCCGCGCCGCGGGGCCGTCCCCGGCGGCGAGTGCCGTGACGATCTCACGGTGTTCGGCAACCGCCGCATCGAGCCGTTCCCTGTTCATCGGGGCCTCCAGGCCCGCGCGGGTGACGTGGATGCTCAGGTGCAGGTCGTCGTGCAGGGCGAGCAGCCGGGGCAGCCCGGACATCTCCACCAGCATCCGGTGGAACCTGCTGTCGTTCTCCCGGAACGCGATGTACTGCGCCGGGTCCTGCAGCGCGGCCTCGGCCAGCTCGCTCGCCTCGGTGACCAGGTCGTCCAGCATCTGCGGGGCGGTGGGGCCCTCCTGCTCGGCGTACCGGCGCACGCTGTGCGACTCGATCATCAGCCGCAGTTCGAACAGCTCGTACAGGGAGCTGAGCGAGGGGACCGCCACGGTGAACCCGGCGATCGAGTCGTAGGAGAGCAGACCGCGTTCGTGCAGCCGGCCCACAGCGCTGCGTACCGGGGTGCGGCTCATCCCGAGCTTGCGGGAGAACTCCCGGATCGGCACGGTCTGTCCCGGTTGCGGGTGCTCCTCGGTCAGCCAGGCCACCAGAGCATCGTGCGCACGGTTCTCCAGCGTCGTCTGGCTCACCGATTCCTGCGGTCGCGAACTGGTTGTCGACATCGCCACCTCGTTCCTCCGTCCCGCATCAGCTGCCGATGCGCTCGAGTCTGCTCCCCGCTGCCGTGCCTATGGTATGCCATTCGAGGCGTCCTGAGGCTGTGCCCCGTCACCCCGGATGTATCAGCGTTACCAACCTGTATCCCGCTGTCGCTTGACAACCCGTCGGTCGGAGTCGAAAGATGGCGTACATGCCAGTGGCATTCACACCCACCGACCCGACCAGCTCCGCTGCTCTGCGCGGCGTGCTTCCCCCGGTCGTGCTGCCGATGACCTCAGGCGGCGAGGTCGACTCGACCTCGCTGCAGTCGCACGTCAGCCACCTGGTGGCCGCAGGCGTGCACGGGCTCTGGGCGAACGGCGCGACCGGGGAGTTCTACGCGCTGGACAGTGAGCTCCGTGCCGAAGTGGTGCGGCAGTGCGTCAAGGCCGCCGCCGGCCGTGTCCCGGTGGTGGCGCACGTCGGGGACACCTCGACCAGGCTCGCCGTGCGACATGCTCGGGAAGCGCTTGCCGCCGGTGCTACCTTCGTCTCGGTCCTTCCGCCGTACTTCGTGGGCTTCAACCAGGAGGAGCTGAAACGTCACTTCCGCTCGATCGCGCAGGCGGTCGGAGGCCCGGTGCTCGCCTATCACCTGCCGCACCTCATCCCCGCCACCCTGAACATCGACTCGATCGTCGAGCTCACCGTCGAAGGGGTGCTGTGTGGCGCCAAGGACAGTGGTTCGAACATGGTCTGGTTCCGGCAGCTGCAGCGTCGGCTCCGCGGTGCGGGTGTCTCGCTGCCATGCCTGACCGGCGGGTCCAGCGTGGCCGATCTCGGGTACCTGCTCGGTGCGGTCGGTTCGGTCTCCTCGATCGGGAACCTGACCCCGGGCCACCTGGTGCGTCAGTACGAAGCCGCCGAGCAGGAGGACTGGACGCTGGTCCTGGCGCTGCAGGAGCAGAGCGAGGACCTCATCGAGCGGCTGAACCCGCCGGGCAGTACACCCGGGCCCGGCCTGACCGCCACGGTCTACAAGTACGTGCTGGCCCAGCAGGGTCAGATCGAGGCTGACCACAGCGCCGCACCCCTGACCCAGCTCACGAGTGACGATCGCCGGTACCTGGACGAGCACGTGCTGCCGGTCGTCGACCGCCTGGAGGGACCGTCGGGTCAGCACCGCTGACCCTGCCTTTCGCTACTTGGCATACCGCCCCCACTACCTGGCATACCGCCCCCACAATGAAGAGGAGAACGATGATGTTTCCAACTACCGCGAAGTCGGGAGCCCGGGAGGACCTGTGGTCCCGGGCGGTCAGCCGCCGGTCCCTGCTGGTGACCGGTGGCGGACTGGCCGCCACCGCCTCGTTGGCGGGGTGCTCCTTCTTCGACACCGACCCCGCGCAGGAGGGTGGCGGCGGCGGTGGCGGCGGGCCGAAGGGCCCCGAGGCGCCGTCGCTGGCAGACCAGGTGGAGGCGGGCGACCTGCCACCGGTCGAGGAGCGGCTGCCGACCACTCCGCTGGAGGTGCAGCCGCTCAATGAGATCGGGCAGTACGGCGGTACCTGGCGTTCGGCGATGGTCACCGAGGAGGACCGGACGTGGCTCGAGCAGGCCATCGGGTATGAGCCGCTGATCCGGTGGATCCCGGGATGGACCGACAAGCCCGGCACCGAGGAGATCATCGCGAATGTCTGCGAGAGCTTCGAGGAGCTCGAAGAGGGCCGGGTGTTCCAGTTCACTCTGCGCGAGGGGATGAAGTGGTCGGACGGCGAGCCCGTGACCGACGAGGACTTCCGGTTCGCCTTCGAGGACGTCAACGTCTATCCCGACCTGCACCCCGGAGGGATCTACACCCTCTGGACGAATGTGAACGAGCCGGAGAAGCCGGCCGCCTTCGAGAGTGACGGGAATGTCATCCGCTATGTCTTCGACGACCCGAAGCCAGGGTTCCTCGAGGAGATTGCGTCCGGGACGACCATGGTCCTGCCCAAGCACTACTTCGAGCAGTTCCACGACAAGTACAACGACAACATCGACGAGGTCGTGGCCGAGAACAGTCTGGACGACTGGATCCAGCTGTGGGAGTCCAAGAATGAGGCGTTCACCGATGTGGACCGGCCCACGCTGTACCCCTGGAAGCTGACGACCGCTCTCGGTGACGGCAGCTACGTCGAGGCAGTGCGCAACCCCTACTACTGGAAGGTCGACCCGGACGGCAGCCAGCTGCCGTACATGGACGCGATCCGCTGCGAGATCTTGCAGGACGTCGAGGTCGAGCTGTTGAAGATCACCAACGGTGAGCTCGACATGCAGATGCGCAACTTCGACACCATCCGCAACCTGCCGGTGGTCTCGGAGAACCAGGAGAGCGGCGACTACCGGCTGTTCACAGTGTCTCCCCAGGGCCCGTGCGCGATGATGATCGGCTTCAACCAGACCCTGGAGAACGACCGCAAGCGCGAGATCTACTCCAACAAGGATTTCCGCATCGGGCTCTCCTATGCCATCAACCGCCAGCGCATCATCGACACCATCTACGCCGGCCAGACCATTCCCTGGCAGGGCGCCCCGGTGGAGGGCCACCCCGCCTACGACGAGGAGTTCGGCACGCAGTACACCGAGTACTCGGTCGAGAAGGCGAACGAAGCCCTGGACCGCGCCGGCTACACCGAGAAGGACAGCAACGGTTTCCGGCTCGCCGAGGGTGAACGGATCAACATGACCGTGCTGGTTCCGGCCACGATGCCCGATCACCTCGATGCTTTCGAGATGATCAAGGCCGACTGGGCCGAGGTCGGCGTGGAGGTCAACGTCACCCCGTTGGCCGAGACGTTGTACTGGGAACGGGTGGAGGCCAACCAGGCGGAGCTGTCCACCTGGACCGGCGGCGGGTTCGAGATTCGTGCCACCCAGGGGTCGAACCACTACTTCGTCCCCTCCAATCCGCGCGGGGCGTCCCGCTACGGCCACGACTGGGCCAAGTGGTACCGCGGGGAGAGCAGCGAGGAGCCGCCGGAGATCATCCAGGAACAGCTGGCGCTGTTCGATGAGATGCGGACCACCTACGACGCCGACGAGGCGACCGAGCTCGCCCGCCAGGTCCTGGAGATCGCCAAGGACCAGTTCTTCTACATCGGTATCTGCACGGAGCCCGATGGGTACGGTGTGGTGAAGAACAACGTCGGAAACGTTCCCGAGGAGATGCCCGGTGACGTCGGCTTCCAGCCGCCGGGTCCGACCAACCCGGAGACCTACTTCTTCTCCGAGTAAGAGGTCCGCAGCCACCGCCGGCGTCGTGCAGGACATCCTGCGCGGCGCCGTCGGTGTGTCTGCTCGGACGAGGGCTCGGGTGGCCGTGCGTTGGCTACCGTCGGCTCAGTTGGGTGCGCTCCGGTCGTCCGGTCTGCTCAGCCCGGCCCGCTCAGCCGGCCGAGCTCGGGGTCCGCTCGGCGAGGGCTGTCGCCTGCCGGAGCGCCTCGGCCATGCTCGCCGTGGTGACTGTTCCGGTGCCGGCGATGTCGAAGGCAGTGCCGTGGTCCACCGAGGTGCGGATCACCGGCAGACCGACCGTAATGTTCACTCCGTCCTCGATGCCCAGCACCTTGACCGGTCCGTGGCCCTGGTCGTGGTACATCGCCACGATCAGGTCGAAGTCGCCGCGGGCGGCGAGGAAGAAGGCGGTGTCGGCCGGCAGCGGGCCCTGGACGTCGTGCCCCTGGCCCAGCAGGCCATCGATGGCCGGCTGGATCTTCTCCGCCTCCTCGCCGTAGCCGAACAGGCCGCCTTCACCGGCATGCGGGTTGATCGCGCACACCCCCACCCGTGGCCGCTCGATCCCGGCCCGCACCAGCGCGTCGATACCGCGACTGATCGTGCGCTGCACCAGGGGCGGGTCGATCCGGGCGACCGCGTCGATCAGGCCGATGTGGGTGGTCACGTGGATGACGTTCAACGATGGCGTGCTGAGCATCATGGACACCTCCGGTACTCCGGTCAGGTGGGCGAGCAGCTCGGTGTGCCCCGGGAACAGGTGCCCGCCGGCGTGCAGGGCGGCCTTGTTCAGCGGCGCCGTGGCGATGGCGGCTACCTCGTGGCCGGTGGCATACCCGGCAGCCTGCTCGATGTAGGAGTATGCGGCGTGCCCGGCCACCGGGCTGACCTCCCCGAAGGGCAGGTCGGCCGGGAGCTCGCCCACCTGGATCACCTCGATCGTGCCCGTCTGGCGGCCGGTCTCGCTGGGGTGGGTGATCTCGCGGACCGGTGCCCGCACACCCATGAGTTCAGCCGCTGTCGCCATCCGCCCGGCGTCCCCGATCAGCACGGGGCGGCAGATCGCCAGGATCTCCGGGCTGGTCAGTGCGCTTGCGCAGATCTCCGGTCCGACGCCGGCGGGGTCGCCCATGGTCACGGCGATCACGGGCAGGGACGAGGTGTGCTCAGGTGCGGCCACTGGAGGGCTCCTTGTCGGGGATCGGGGCGTCGTCAGGCGGTGCGGGTGTGGTCAGGTCCAGCAGGGTGCCCGCCGCGCCGTAGCTGCCTGGTTTGGTCAGGATTGTTCTGCCGTCCGGTGCCAGCAGGTGGGTCACGGCGCCGCGCGCACCAGGCACAGTGCGCAGGCTGGTCCAGCCGAGCCGGTCCAGCAGCCGGCGGGCAGTGTGCCCACCGCTGAGGTAGAGAGCGACGGCGGGTCCCCCACCGGCGAGCACGGCGTGGCAGGTGGCGGCGAGGGCCGCCATGGTCTGCTCGCTGTGGTAGCTACCAGGTTCTGGTGCCGGCGGGAGCAGCACGGTGTGCACTCCGCGGGCGAGGGCGCGGGTCACGAGCTGCGCGGCCTCGGCCACAGCGGGCCCGCTGGCTGAGACCGGTGCGGTCACCACCGTCGTCTGCGGGTCGCGACTGCGCAGTGCCTCGACCTGGGCGGCGCCGGCGGGATCGGTGCTGCCGATCACGGCGAGGAGCTGGGGGACCAGTCCCGGCGGGCCGGGTGCGGAGTCCGCACTCGGCCCGCCGGTGGCGTCCCGGGTCAGTGCACCGAGGAACGGGGCGGATCCGGCCACATGGGTCGGCGGCCCGTGACGACACTGCTCGGCCAGCTCCGCCAGGTCCGCCTCGCTGGACACATCGGCGGTGATCAGTGCTGGGGGTCCCTCGGTGAGCAGGTCGGGGAGTCGGTGGTAGACGGACCGGGCCAGATGCTGGTGCCGCAGGCCGTCGAAGAGCGGGTGCAGCGCGATCGGGCTCACCGCCGCACCGGGTACGTGGTGGTTGCCCGCGGTCGTGATCCGGCCGAGGGCCGGGTTGGCCGCGGAGAGCACCACTGATCTGCCGGTCGCCAGCAGCTCCTGGACGTAGGCGCGCACCGGTCCGCGGAGCTGGGAGTCCACCTTGAAGAACACCGAGGTCTCCCGGCCGAGGCGGGCGGCGGCGGGTGCGAGCCGGGTCCGCACCTCAGCCTCGGCATAGTGGCGCAGGTCCAGGTCCCACACCGCCGCGGTAGCCACGGGTGCCTCATCCGGTGTCCCGAGCCGGATCGGGACGCTGCTGCCCGTGGACTGCTGCCAGGTCTGCGCCGCCTCGGCCGCGCCGCTGAGATCGTCCGCCCAGACGAGCGAGAACGTCATCGCCCGGTGGGGTCGGGGACCGAGGTGAGGATGACGTCCCGGTCAGCGGAGCGGAACGCGGCGAGGAAGTCCGGATCAGCACCGTCATCGGTGACCAGGGTCCACGGCTGCTCGATCCGGGCCCAGCTGTGGAACGGTGCCCGGCCGAGCTTGGTCGAGTGCGCGAGCACATACACCCGGCGGGACCGCCGCGCCATCAGCTCCTTCAACCGGGTCTGGTCGAGCTCCGCCTCGCAGATCGCCCCGTCCGAGCTCACGCCGTCGGTGCCGAGGAAGAGCCGGTCGAAGCTCAACCGCTCCAGGTTCTGCTCGGTGAGCGGGCCGACGAACGCATCGGAGAGCTCACGCAGCCGTCCGCCGAGCGCCACCAGCTCGATCCCGGATCGTGCCCGGAGCAGGCTGATCACCGGGACACTGGCCGTGGTCACGGTCAGGTTGTCCACCGCCGGGAGCCGTCGGGCGAGCAGGGAGACGGTGGAGCCGGCATCGAGCAGGACGGACTCCCCGGCCTGGATCTGAGCCGCCGCCCAACCGGCGATTGCGGACTTCGCGTCGAACCCTTCCAGCTCGCGCTCCCGGAGGGAGGTCTCCACCCGGTCGCCAGCGGCGATCGCCCCGCCGTAGGTCCGGGCCAGCTGGCCGGAACGGCTGAGCAACGCGAGGTCCCGGCGGATGGTCGAGGCGGTGACGCCGAATCGGGTGGCGAGATCGTCCACGCTGGCCAGGCCCATCTCGGCCGCGAGGGTCACGATTTCGGCCCGGCGTTGGTCGGCTCTACCAGCCATCACTGTCCCCTTCCGTCCGGTTCGTGGTCTCGCGTCCAGCAGGCCCGATCTTCTCACGGTATGCGCACTTCGTGCTAGTTTTGTTGCGCAAAGTGCGCACTCTGCGGGAGGGAACTATGGGCAACGAGGCAACTGAGCCAGGGCCGCCAGCGGAACTGGCCCGGTTGGTGCTCGGCACGATGTCGTTCGGGGACACGGTGCCCGAGTCGATCGCGCGAGCGATCGTGGAGGCAGGCCTGGCCGCTGGGATCACCGAGGTGGACACGGCGAACACCTACGCCGGTGGCACCGGTGAACCGATGCTCGGCCGGGTTCTCGCGGAGAAGCTCGGCAAGGTGGCAGTCTCCTCCAAAGTGGGGATGCAACCCTCGGACGGCGATCGGGGTCCGCTGGCCCGGGAGGCGATCATCGCCTCCGCCGAAGCCAGCGTGCAGCGCCTCGGCGCGAGCCTGGACACCCTCTACCTGCACCAGCCCGATCGCAGCACCCCGCTCGAGGAGACGCTCACCGGAGTTGCCGAGGTGCTGGACCGGGGGCTGGCGGCACGGTTCGGACTCTCCAACTACTCCGCCTGGGAGATGGTGGAGATCCAGGCGATCAGCCAGCGGCTCGGCCTCCCGGCGCCACGGCGTGCCCAGCAGCTCTACAACCTGCTCGCCCGGCGACTCGAGCTCGAGTTCCTGCCCTACGCCGTCGACCGGGAGATCGAGACGGTCGTGTACAACCCGCTGGCCGGGGGATTGCTCACCGGCCGCTACCGCCTCGAGGACGAACCAGAGCGGGGGCGCTTCGGGGACTCTGCGCTGGCGGCGATGTACCGCGGCCGGTACTGGAACCGCGCCCAGTTCACAGCGCTGGGCGAGCTCCAGGAGATCGCTGCCCAGGCTGGTATGCCGTTGGTCGAGCTGGCGCTGCGCTGGCTGGTGGACTCCCCGGTGAGCGCCATCCTGCTCGGGGCCTCCACACCGGAACAGCTGAGCGCGAACATCGAGGCAGTCGGCCGCGGCGGCCTGGATCCCGACGTCCGCGCCGCGATCGACACGGCGACTGCACCGCTGTTGGCGGGCGCACCGCACTACGCCCGCTGACCGGTACCACCCGGACGCCGTGCCCCTGCGGGCGGCATCGTCCGCCGAGGGATCGAGGACCATGGACATCGACGCTGCACTGACCGGCCCGCACCGCGGCCTGCGCACCAGGCCGGGCACGCTGCTGCTGGGCCCGTCCGGGCGCCGACTGTGGGTGGACTACCTGGAGGACCGGCCCGGTTTCGTCGGGCGGATCGACTACATCCACAAGCTGAACGTGCCGCTGCTGTTCACCGTGACGGCAGCCCACCCACCGGAGCCACAGCGCAGCGCCGGTCGGTGGGCACCTTCGCACCTGCACACTGAGCAGCGTCTGGGCGAGGTGAATCTGACGGAGACGCGGTTCATCACCTGGGACGACCGTGCGGTCTCCGTACAGCGGTGGCAGAACCAGGGCAGCCGGCCGGTCACGCTGCGCGGCGACTACGACCGGGACCTCCTCACCGATTCCGGCGCGCTCCGTGGTCGGCGCTACATCGCGGCACACGACTTCACCCTGCTGGTCGAGCTGCACGCTTCCCGCCGCGACCTCTGGGACGGGATCCGGCTCGAGCCCGGGCAGGAGTGCGAGGTGACCGTGGTGGCGACTGTGGCTCACCTGCCCGGCGACGCGGTCGCAGGTGAGCGCACCGGCGGCGAGGTCATCGAGGGCGCCGCGGGTGCGGGCTCCGGGGCCCAGGGGATCCCGGCAGCACAGGCGCCTGCAGCAGAACCGGACGGTGCGGCGCTGCTCGCCGAGCATCGGCGGGAGTACCAGTCCTGGTTCGACACGGTGCCGGCCTTCAACAGTGACAGCGAGCTGCTGAACAGGCTGTGGGCGTATCGCTGGTACATCCTGCGGAACTCGCTGAGCGAGCCCGGTCTGGGGCACCTGCCCGGGACGGTGATGGTCGAAGGCCGGTCGCACAAGATGACCAAGACCCCCTGGCGTCCCTCCGGCTGGGAGTTCAGCAAGGTGATCCCGTTGTCCACCTCGCTGCACGTGCACGACCTGCGCTGGCGGAGGGACCCGGGTGACGCCGTCGAGGTGATGCGCTCGACCGCACGCCTGCAGGGGCCCGACGGGCAGCTCTATGCCCACACCGTGCGCGAGAAGATGAAGCCGTACGTCAACTACTTCGGCCATGCGATGGCGCTGTTCGCCGAGCTGCATGGCAGCGCTGCAGTGCCGCAGGACGTGCTCGCCGCGGCCAAGGAGCAGGTCCGCGGCGACCGCCGCCAGCTGGTCACCTCCGGTGATGAGCTTCCGGTGCAGTACGACCACAAGCGCACCGGGAAGGAGTACCAGCCCAGCTACTGGTACTTCCACGACTATCCGGCCGATGCCAAGGACAAGAGCACCTACACCCCGCTGAAGCGGGTGGACCGCGCGGTCTACCAGTACCTCAACGCCCGCGGCGTCGCCGCCCTGTGCGCGGCCAGGCAGGACCCGGACGAGCAGGAGTTCACCGACCTGGCCGACCGGCTCGCCGCCTCGATCCTGACCAAGCATTGGGACGCGGCCACCGAGTTCTTCTACGACCTGCACCACCGTACGGATGAGCAGGCCATGGTGCGCAACGTCGTCGGCTTCTACCCCTGGTGGGCCGGACTCACCGACGAGAGTCACGCCGTCGGGCTGCGCCGTGCGCTGGGCCCGGAGTACTTCGGCGGCGCCGAGCCCTACCCCTCGGTGGCGCAGGACTGCCCGGCGTTCCGGCCCGGCGGCGGCTGGCTCGGGAACTTCTTCAAAGGGCGCAACGGGTGCATGTGGAACGGTCCGAGCTGGCCGTACACCACGGCGATCACACTGGACGCGATCGGGCGGAACGCCGGCGGGTCTCCGGAGCTGGTCGAGGAGTTCGCCACCGGGCTCTGGGCGCTCGCCCGCCAGCACTTCCGGGACGGCGATGTGGCGGTGCCCTACCTGGTGGAGCACTATGACGGTCTCACCGGGGAACCGATCAGCGACGAGCCGGACTACAACCACTCCTATCTGATCGACCTGCTCGTGCAGTACGTGGCCGGCCTGCGGATCGCCGGCGACGCCCTGGAGCTGGAACCGCTGGACGTGGGCCTGGCCGAGCTGCACCTGACCGGTCTGCCGGTAGGGCGGCACCGGCTGGCGATCGAGCTGACCGGGCGCGGTGAGGACCGCTCGGCTCGGGTGTGCTGCGGCGACCAGGTCCTGTTCGAGGGTCCGGTGACCGGCCGGGTGCGGCTCCCGGAGTGCACCCAGCACTGACTCCGCACAGGTTCACGAGGCTTCGCGCACAGATCCTCGTGCCTGGTGGCGTCAGCGCTCGCCCAGGCGCCGGGTCTGCTCGGTGAGCACGTCGATCGTGTTGCCGACGTAGTCCGCGATCGTGGTCAGCTGGTACTCGTCGTAGCGAGCCATCATCGCGGCCATCGCTGCGCCGAGCTCGGCGAATGCGGCTTGGGCCGCCTGGGTGCCGGTGTGCGTCGGTTCGATCAGCGTGCGACGGCGGTCGGCCGGGTCCGGTGTGCGCCGCACGTGTCCGCCTCGCTCCAGTCGGTCGACCATGCCGGTGATCGCGCCTGGGGTCAGCCCGGTGTGGCGGGCGAGGTCGCTTCCGGTGAGGGGGGCGTGCGCCGAGATGAGCGTCAGGGCGCGGTGATCGGCCGCGGACAGCCCGAGCAGCTCGCCGACGGCTTCGTGGAACAACACCACCGCAGTACTCAGGCGCTGCCCCCACTGCGCCCCGGCGGACCTGTCCATGGGGGCATCTTGTCACGACCTATTGATTTAGCCAACTCAATCATTTAGCCTACTAAAGGAAATAGTCGTCCGATCAGGGAGTTCCGATGTCCGGCAGCGTCCATCCCGCACTCGAGGCGCCGCGCTGGGCGGTTCGCTTCTACCTCCGGCACCTGCCCTGGGTGCTGGCACTCATGGCGGTACCCGCCACGGAGCGCTTCCTCGGCCAGCTCGTCGAACGCACCGCTGTGACGGGTGTGCTGGCCGAGGTGCTCACCGCGGCGGCACGCGTGCTGCTCGTGGTGATCGCGGTACAGCTCGGCATCCGCTCCGACAGTGCGGTGGGACCGCTGTCCCGGGCAGTGGTGAGCCAGCGGCTGGACCGCTTCTTCGCGACGCAGTGGAAGCCGCTCCTCCTGCAGGTACTCGCCCTCTCGGTGGCGTTCCTGCTCCTGAACCTCATTCCGGAGCATCTGGTGCCGGCCCTGGTGGAGGTCGGCCCGATGTACTGGGCCGTGTTGCTGGCGGTGAAGAACCTGACCGTCATCCCGCTCACCCTGCTCTGGTGGGTGGGCCTGGCTCGGCACGCGCTGACTCCGCACAAGGTCACGAAGAGTCGGGCACGGGTGCCCGACTCTTCGTGACGTTACTCGGGCTGAATCCGGAACCTCGCGCCGGTCGTGGTCTCGAAGGCCACCACACCGGGCTCGGGGCGCTCGGGCTGTGGAGCCGGACCGTCCAGGGCTTCGATCCGGACGTCCTGGGCGGTACGGATCTGCACCGGGGTGCCCCGCAGCGAGGTGATCACCGCTTCGGTGAGCTGCCCGCCGGACCACGCCAGGTCCACCTCGAAGCCACCGCGGGCACGGAGTCCGCGCACCGACCCGTCGGCGAAGGCCTCGGGAAGGGCCGGGAGCAGCGCGAGCTCTCCGGAGTGGCTCTGCAGGATCATCTCGGTGATCCCGGAGACACCCCCGAAGTTCCCGTCGATCTGGAACGGCGGGTGCAGGTCGAACAAGTTCGGCGCCGTGCGTTGCGGCTCGATCAGCTGGGTCAGGTGCAGCCAGGTGTTCTCCGGCTCCAGCAGCCGTGCGCGCAGGTTCAGCTTCCAGGCCAGCGACCAGCCGGTGGTGACCTCGGGCCCGCGCAGCTCCAACGACCGGCGCACCGCATCGGCCAGCTCGGGGGTGCGCAGCGGGGTGATCTGGTCGCTCGGGAAGGCGCCCCACAGATGGGAGACGTGCCGGTTCTGTTCCAGCGCTCCCTCCTCCCAGTCGATCAGCCACTCCTGTAGCTGACCCAGGTGGCCGATCTGGTTCGGCGGGAGCTTCTCTCGTGCCGCCTGAGCCTCGGCGACCATCGGGTCCTCGATGTCCAGCACTTCGGCCGAGTCGGCGAACGCGGCGAACAGGTCGCGCAGGATCTGGTTGTCCATCGTCGGCCCGGCGCAGATGCTGACCCCCTCGTCATCGATCTCGTGGTGCTGCACCTCCGGGGAATGCGAGGGGTTGGTGACCAGATAGCCGGTCGCTTCATCGGTCTGCAGGGTGGCCAGGAAGAACTCCACCGCACCGCGCAGCACCGGGAAGTTCTCCCGCAGGCGGCGGAGGTCGCCGGTATAGCTGTAGTGCTCCCAGAACAGCAGGGACAGCCAGGCACCGCCCATCGGCCACACCCCGTAGAAGGCGAAGTCGGTCGGAGCGCTGCCGCGCCAACCGTCGGTGTTGTGGTGGGCCACCCAGCCCGGTGCGTCGTACATCGCGCGGGCGGTGCGCGCACCTGACTCGGCGAGCTCGGCGATCATCGCGAACAGCGGGTCCCAGCACTCGGCGAGATTCGTCGGGCCGGCGGGCCAGTAGTTCATCTGGCAATTGATGTTCAAGGTGAACTTCGACTGCCAGTTCGGCAGCATCTCCTCGTTCCAGATGCCCTGCAGGTTCGCCGGCTGGCCGGGGCTGCGCGAGCTGGAGATGAGCAGGTAGCGGCCGAACTGGTAGTACAGAGCCGCCAGCTGCGGGTCACCGCCGTCGGCGAAGTGCTTGACCCGCTCGTCGGTCTCCTGTTCGACGGCGGCGGAGGTGCCCAGGTCGATGCTGGTCCGCTCGAACAGCTCTCGGTAGTCGGCCACATGCCGGCGGCGCAGCTGGCTGTGGTCGAGGCGCCTGGTGCGCCGCAGCGGACGTTCGGCCCGGGCGACCGGATCGCCGGAGACGTCCTGCCAGTCCAGATAGCTGGTGCCGACGCTGAGCCGCAGGGTGACCTGATCGGCTCCGCGCACGCTGAGGGCGTCGTTGTCCACGCGGACGGTCCCACCCTCGGTGTCGGCGCGGAGCAGCGCGCTGAACCGGACCTGGCCCTCGAGCCCTTCGGCCTCACCGCTGGTGCCGTGCAGCCCCAGCGTCTCCTCGTCGAACTGGCGCAGGGTGGTCTGCTGGGGTGAGGTGTAGCTCGCGTCGATGTCGATCGCGCCGGGCGCGTCGGCGCTCAGGTGCATCACCAGGACCTGGTCCGGATGGCTGCTGAAGACCTCCCGGCGATAGCGGACGCCGTCGACCGTGTACTCCACGGTGGTGGTGGCGCTCTCCAGGTCCAGGGTGCGCAGGTAGTCCGACGGTTCGCCGGTGATCGTGGGGAAGGTGAGCTCCAGGTCGCCCACCGGTTGGTACTGCATCTGCTCCGTGGGCTCACCCATGAAGCGTTGGTCGGCGAGTTTCTGCGCCTCCAGCCACTTGCCTTCGTTGATCAGCGACCGGATCTCGGCCACCACGGTGTGTGCGTCCGGATCGGCGTAGTCGTGCGGGCCGCCGGCCCAGATCGAGTCCTCGTTGAGCTGCAGGCGTTCGGTGGCCACGCCACCGAACACCATCGCGCCGAGGCGGCCGTTACCGACCGGCAGCGCCTCCAGCCACTCCGCCGCGGGGCGCCGGTACCACAGCAGCATCGGGTTGGGGTCAGTGTCGAGCTCCGCCGGGCGGGTGGTCACTGCCGTGGTTGCTGCTGCTGATCCGTGGCTGCTGATCAACGCGCTGCCTGCCGCGCCACCCGCCACCTGCAGGACCGAACGTCTCGAGACCGTGGCCATGTTCCCTCACTCGTCGTCGTCGTGATCGGCCACCGCACGTCGCAGTAGCCGAGGTCTCGGAGGCGTGGGTGCGTCCGAGAAGTGGGCCATCCGGCACGACCGTGGCCGCACGCCCCGGATCGTGGTGAATGTTTATGCAATGTCGCATATGAACGTATGATGTGGGTACGCCGGAGTCAAGGGCGTGACGCCCTTCCAGATGTGCTGAGTCCGATGGGGTGGGTTGCCTCATGGCCGACTGAGGCGCTGTTCGAGGCGCTGGTCGGAAGGTGTCGCGGCCAGCGAGTTGACATCGCAGAGGTGGCGTGGATACAAATGGCACCCTGAATAAACATGCACGACGCTGACGACCGAGCTAAGCATTGCTGCTCGTGCTTCAGAACAGGTCCGCAGATGTACCGAGCGCGAGGAGGGAACCCGATGGCGATCATTCCGACGCGGATCGAGCACATACCGGCCCACGATCGGGTCGGAGCCGACCGTTGACGACCGACCTGTCCCCGGCCGCCGACCCTGCGTCGTCGCCGTCAGCCAAGACGCCGGGTTCTCCGTCCGCCAAGGCGCAGCGTGCCCGCGCGAATCCGCTGCGATTCCTCGCGCGCCGGTTGGGCTTCTATGTGTTCACCGCCTGGGCGGCGATCACCCTGAACTTCCTGATCCCCCGGTTCGTGCCCGGCGACCCGGCCCAGGACCTCCTGCAGAACCTTCGGCAGCAGACCGGCCAGACTCCCACACCGGAGCAGATCGCTGCGATCCACACCTTCTACGGCGACCCGAGGGAGAACCTCCTGGGTCAGTACCTGCAGTACTGGGCCGATATTGCCAACTTCCGGTTCGGCACATCGTTGAGCGAGTTCCCCACACCGGTCTCGGAGCTGGTCGGGCAGGCGTTGCCGTGGACAGTGCTCCTGGTGGGCGTGACGACCATCCTCGCCTGGGTGATCGGAACCCTTCTCGGGGCCTGGATCGGAGCACGGCCGGGAAGTCGGGTCGATACGATCTTCACCCCGGTCACCACGTTCCTGCACTCCGTCCCACCGTTCTGGTTGGCCTTGTTGGCGCTGTGGTACTTCGGTTTCGTCCTGGGCTGGTTCCCACTCTCCGGCGGATATGACACGTCGGTGCCGTTCGAGATCAACAACGTCTTCTTCCTGCTGTCGGTGCTGCAGTATGGCGCGCTTCCGGCGATCACCTTGGTCTTTGTGGGGTTCAACGGCTGGTTCTTCTCCATGCGGAACGTCATGGTGACCACCGTGGCCGAGGACTACGTGCTGCTCGCGCACGCCAAGGGTCTGTCCAACAAACGCGTGCTGCTCAAATACGCCGCCCGCAATGCGTTGCTGCCGAATGTGACCGGCCTAGCACTGTCCATCGGTGGCGTCATCAGCGGTGTGCTGCTGACTGAGATCGTGTTCACCTACCCCGGTATGGGATTCCTGTTGTTGAAGGCGATCGGGGCCCATGACTTCCCCGTCATGCAGACGGTGTTCTTGATGATCACCCTGACCACGCTCGCGGCCAACTTCATCGCCGACTCCTTGTACGTGCTGCTGGACCCGCGCACCCGGGAGGCCAGCTGAGATGTCCATGAGGCGCCTGATGAGATCGGCCCGTGTCCGGGCCGGCGTGATCATCCTTGCTGTGTTCGTGATCGTGGCGATCTTCGGCCCGTGGTTCGTTGAACACGTCCTGCACATGCCCGCCGAGGCGATCGACTACGACGCCCTGCACCAGCCCCCGGGCGGCCAGCACCCGCTGGGTACCACCAACAATGGCCAGGATGTGCTGTCCCAGGTCATCGTCGGTGCCCGTAGCAGTGTCGCCGTCGGCGTCACCTCGGCGTTGCTGGCGACCGCGCTGGCGATCCTGGTCGGTGTCACCGGCGGGTTCCTGGGCGGTCGTACCGACCAGTTGCTCACGGTGATCACCAACCTGTTCATCACGTTGCCGAGCTTCGCGCTGATCCTGATCGTGGCGGGCTACGTCCAGGGCGTGACCTGGATTGTCGTGGCGTTCCTCATCGGGATCTTCGAGTGGCCCGGGGGTGCGCGGTACCTGCGGTCGCAGACCCTGTCCTTGCGGACCAGGGACTTCGCCCTTGCGATGCGGGTCCTGGGTGAGACGCGCAGCCGGTTGATCTTCTCCGAGATCTTGCCGCACCTGACCGGCATCATCTCGGCACTGTTCCTCCGCGCGATGGTAGCCGGAATCATGGCGGAGGCCGGTTTGGCATTCCTCGGTATCAGCGCGGACACCATCAGCTGGGGAACCATGATCGAGGATTCCCGCGACCAGTCCGCGATCAGGCTCGGGTACTGGTGGTGGTACCTGCCACCTGGCTTGTGCCTCGCGTTCATCGGCACCGCAACAGCGCTGATCAACTTCGGTATCGATGAGCTGAGCAATCCCCGTCTGCAAGGCAAGGAGCGCAAGCTCGTTCGAATGTTCGACAAGTCGCGCCGCAAGGCGCACCTCAAGGCAGCTGCCGACAAGGGCACCGCAGGAGATGTGAGGGTCGGATGAGCGCACCACTGGTCGAGAACTCGCCGTCTGCTCACGGTGGACAGCGCCCGGGGCGACGTCGCGGTAAGCCAGTCCTGGAGGTCACCGGGCTCACTGTCGACTACCTGACCGAGAACGGCAGGGTGCGTTCCTGCAACGACGTTGATCTGACCGTGCACGAACGGGAGATCGTCGGCATCGCAGGTGAGTCGGGGTCGGGCAAGTCGACCCTGATCACTGCACTGACCCGGCTCCAGCGTCCGCCGGCAGTCACCGCCGCGGGCTCCATCCTCTATCACTCTGAGGACCGCGACCCGGTCGAGCTCACCACGATGAATGATCGTGAGCTGCGGCGGCTGCGGTGGAACGAGATCGCGATCGTCATGCAGTCGGCGATGGACTGCATGAACCCGGTGATGCGTCTGGGTGATCAGTTCGCTGACACGTTGCGCGCCCACCGCCCAGGGATCAGCCGGCAGGCCGTGCGGGAGCGAACAGCGGAGCTGCTGCAGCTGGTCGGGGTGCCGGCCGATCGTGCCCGCAGCTACCCGCACCAGCTCTCGGGTGGGATGCGTCAGCGTTCGCTGATCGCGCTGGCACTGGCCTGCGATCCGCGTGTGGTGGTCATGGATGAGCCCACCACAGCCGTTGACGTCGTCATGCAGCGGCAGATCCTCACCCAGCTGCTCAGCCTGCAGGACAGGCTCGGTTTCGCCGTCGTCTTCGTCACGCATGACCTGTCGCTGCTGGTGCAGCTCGCTGACCGTATCGCGATCATGTACGCGGGCAGGATCGTGGAGGAAGCTGCGTCTGACCAGATCTATCGCAATCCGCAGCATCCGTACACGAGGGGGCTGCGGGACGCCTTCCCCTCACTCCACGCGCCTATGGATGAGCTGTCCGGCATCTCCGGGAGCCCACCCGATCTGCGCAACCCTCCGACCGGCTGCCCGTTCCACCCACGCTGCCCGCAGCGGTTCGAGAAGTGCGATGAGGTCCTGCCGCAGCTGCTGCCCATCGAGGACCGGAGCGTGGCCTGCCATCTGCACACAGCTCCACAGGAGGAGAGGAGCCGATGAGCTCGCCGGAGTCGTCACCGTCAGATGTGGTGCTGGAGGCCCATCACGTCACCAAGCACTTCGAGGTCAACGGTGCGCTGGGCCGCGGCACAACGATCCACGCTGTGGAGGATGCCACGCTCCAGCTGCGCCGTGGCCAGATCGTCGCGCTGGTGGGGGAGTCGGGGAGCGGCAAGACCACCCTGGCCAGGCTGCTGGCCCAGTTCTATCCGCTCACCTCAGGGGAGATCCGGCTGGACGGCGAGCCGGTCCAGATCAAGCATGAGTTCGCTGACCGGGAGTACTACAGCCGGGTGCAGCTGATCTTCCAGGACCCCTTCGGTGCCCTGAACCCACAGAAGCCGGTCCGGCACGCTCTGGAGCGTGCGCTCAAGCTGCACCACACGTTCAAGGATGGAGCGGAGCTCGAGCAGCGCATGCTCGAGCTGATGGAGCGGGTCAACCTCACTCCGGCGGCGGACCTGATCGATGCCTACCCGCACCAGCTCTCCGGTGGACAGCGCCAGCGGCTGGTGATCGCCAGGGCATTGGCGGTCGACCCTGAGGTGCTGCTGGCCGATGAGCCGATCTCGATGCTGGACGTTTCCATCCGGCTCGACATCCTGAACCTGCTTCGTCGCCTCCGCGACGAACAGGACCTGGCCATGCTCTACATCACCCACGACATCGCCAGTGCCCGCTACCTCGCCAACACGGTGCAGGTGATGTATGCGGGGCAGACCGTTGAGGGCGGTCCGGCCGAGTCGGTGATCCAAGATCCACAGCACCCGTACACCAAGCTGCTGATCGACTCGTCGCCCGATCCCGAGTCCGCACTGAACGCGGAAGGGACTAGCGACCTGGGTGAACCCCCGAACCTTGCCGATCCGCCGGCCGGCTGCCGGTTCCATCTGCGTTGCCCTTTTGCGATGGACATCTGCCAGACCACGTTTCCCCCACGTACC
This sequence comes from Candidatus Ruania gallistercoris, assembly GCA_019116305.1. Classification (GTDB taxonomy): domain Bacteria; phylum Actinomycetota; class Actinomycetes; order Actinomycetales; family Beutenbergiaceae; genus Ruania; species Ruania gallistercoris. The sequence continues at coordinate 19,008 of DXBY01000297.1, forward strand.
GAACGAGAGAACGGGCACTGGAGCCATTGCTGGCTTCACGCAGAGCGCCCGCAGTCCACGACTGATTCCGAGGAGAGCACCCCATGAAGAGACGACTCATCGCTGCTGCGCTCGCGCTGACCCTGAGCGCATCCATAGCCGCTTGTTCGACCGAACGCACCCCAGAATCGGATGCCGATACGGTCGACACGCTGACCCTCGCCATGGGCGGGTCAACCTCGTATGTCCAGAACTTCAACCCGTTCTCCCCCACGGCCAACAAGAGCCCGCTGATGAACCTCATCTATGAGCCGCTCGTGCGCGTCAACCGCACCGATGGGATGAAGGTCGAACCCTGGCTCGCCGAGTCCTTCGACTTCTCGGAGGACGGTATGACGCTGACGTTCAACCTGCGCCAGGATGTGACCTGGAGCGATGGTGAACCGTTCACGTCCGACGACGTCAGGTACACCCTGGAGCTCCCGACGACCGTGGAGGGGCTCGCCGTCGCCCCGATCCCCGATCTCGACTCCATCGAGACGCCCGACGAGCACACCGTCATCGTGCACTACTCCGAACCGCAGTATCACGACCTGGCGAACTACGGGCAGATTCCCCGCGCCATCGTGCCGCAGCACGTGTGGGAGGAGGAGGACCCGGTGCAGTGGACCAATGAAGATCCGGTCTCCACCGGTGCCTTCACCCTCGACTCCTTCAGCCCTCAGCTGATCAAGCTCGAAGTACGGGACTCGTACTGGAACGGCGAGTTCAACGGGGTGGAGTACGTGCAGATCAGGCCGTTCGCTTCGGAGGACTCCGGGAAGCAGATGATCCTCAAGAATGAGGTGGACTGGGCCGGTATGGGGTGGCAGAACTACGAAGACAACTTCGTCGGTGCCGACCCGGAGCACAACCACTACTGGGTGTATCCGGCCGGGTTCTCCACTGGGATGCTCTACAACATGCAAGAGGGGCCGACCACGGATGTGCACGTTCGCCGGGCCCTGTACGCCGCGATCGACAGCGAACGGCTCTCGCTGTTGAACAACGTGGGGACCGCGCCTGCCAACCCGACCGGGCTTGACGGCGACACGTGGGGACCTCTGCTGCCTGACGATGTCGCCGATGTTCGCCACGAGCAGGATGCCGAGCTGGCCGTCGCCGAGCTCGAAGCCAGTGGGTACACGGTCGAGAACGGGAACCTGATGAAGGACGGCGAGAGCTTCCCGCTGACCTTGACCACCAACTCCGACGACATCGGCTGGAACCTGTTCGGCCCCGCGATGCAGGAACAGTGGAACGAGATACTCGGCTTGAACGTGGAGATCAATGCCGTGCCAGGGCAGCAGTGGCAGCGTGACCTCAACAACGGTGAGTTCCAGATGATCCAGCAGTACCTGCTCAGCGGGGATGACGTATGGACAAGCATGAACGCCCAGCTGAACAGCAGCTTCGTGGAACCGATCGGGACTGCCGCCATCGCGAACCAGGGCCGGTACGAGAACGAGGAGATGGACCGACTGCTCGAGGACATGTCGCAGACCCTGGATGAAGCGGAACTGCGCGAGTCCGTTGGTGCCGTCTCGCGCATCATCCTCGACGAGGTGCCGTACGCGCCGCTGCACTCGGCAGCCTATTTCGTCAACGTGAACTCGACGCAGTGGTCCGGCTGGCCGGATCCGGAGAACGCCAGCTACATCCCGCACATCACCCAGCCCGTGGACGCCACGATCACAATCCAGAACCTGACGCCCACGGAAGGTCAGTAGCGGCACCTCGGCGGTCCCGGCCAACCTGGCCGGGACCGCCGAGGACCGTCAGCGGGCCGGCGCGGTGCTCGTGGCGAGCCCGGTGCTCCGTTCACCGTGCTCGTCGATGGGGTCTTGCCGCTGCTCGACTCCGGCTGCGCACCCGGAGCTAGCCCTCGACCCGACCCGTGGCACGGGCAGAGAGCAGGTCAGCCACATCGGCCAGACCCGTCTCGATGCGCCCGTAGACGCGCGGGTTGAGCAGCGTGGCGCCGTCGAAGTCCCCGGAGTTCGCGAAGATCGCCACCGGCACGGTCGCCGCCTGGAAGAACGCGAAGAGCGGGCGCAGCTCATGGTCCAGGACCATGGCGTGGTGGTCCCCGCCGCCGGTCGCCACCAGCAGCACCGGTTTGTTCGCGAGCGCGTACTGGTCGACGAGGTCGAAGAAGTGCTTGAACATACCGGGGTAGGAGCCCCGGAACACCGGCACCGCAGCCACGAGCAGATCGGCCTCCTCCGCCTGCAGGAGCGCGGCCTCGACCTCCGGTGTCACGTCCTCACGTTCGATGGCTCCGGTGAATCCGGGGCCCAGGCGGTAGACGTCGATCTGGGACGAGGCGACCGGCAGCATCGAGTGCAGCGTGTCCAGGACCACCCCGGCGAGCCCGACGGTCTTGGACCGCCGGCTCGGGCTGCCGTTGATGACCACCACCCGGAGCACGGCGCCGCGCGTACGCACGCGAGTGTCGCCGTCGGCCGCTGCCTGGGTGAGGGTCATGCTGCCACCCCCTGACGGGCCGCGACCTCGCGACGTACCACGGGCGCCACCTCGGTGCCGAGCCGTTCGATCGCCTCAAGGTGCTGGGCCTGTGGCATCCCGCCGAAGCCCATCTGGATGATCGCGCGGTTCAGCCCGTAGAGCTCGTGATAGGTGAGCAGCTTGTCGATGACCTCCTGCGAGCTGCCGACCAGGAGCCCAGCAGCGGGGGACGCCTGCGCCTCGAACGCGGCTCGCGGAATCATGAAGCCTTCGCCCCGTTGGTGGTTGTTCTCCATCATCCCCTTCGCGAAATAGGGGTACATCGTCGCCCGCGCCTCCTGGCTGGTGCGCCCCACGAACCCGTGCGTGTTGATGCTGATCGGCAGCGCGAAAGGATCGTGCCCGGCCTGCTCAGCAGCGGAGCGGTACAGCTCCACCGTCTGCTGGTGGGAGGTCAACGGTCCGAGAAGCAGGGCCAGTGCCATCGGCAGGCCCATCCGGCCGGTACTGATCGCCGATGCCGGTGAGCCCCCGACTCCCACCCAGATCGGCAGGGTGTCGCCGTCGGCGCGCGGGGCGATGTCGGCGTCGGTGAGTGCCGCGCGGAAGTGCCCGGACCAGGTGAGCGGGTTCTGCGCGCGGATCGCCAGCAGCAGGTCGAGCTTCTCCCGGAACAGGTCCGCATAGTCCTGCAGGTCGTAGCCGAACAGCGGGAACGACTCGGTGTAGGAGCCGCGGCCGGCGATGATCTCCGCCCGGCCCGCGGAGAGCAGGTCGATCGTGGCGAACTGCTGCCACACCCGCACCGGGTCCTCCGAGCTCAGCACGGTGACCGAGCTGGTCAGGTGGATCTGCTCGGTTGCCTGGGCGGCGGCCGCGAGCAGGATCGACGGCGCCGACCCGACGAAGTCGGAGCGGTGGTGTTCACCGACGCCGAACACGTCCAGGCCCACCTGGTCCGCGACGCGGGCCTGCTCGATCGTCTCTCGTACGCGTTCGCGCGGCGACGGCGTCCGTCCCGTGGCGGGATCTTCCGTCATCTCGCCGAAGGTCATGATTCCGATCTCGAATGTCATCTCGTGTCCTCTCCCTGCTCAGAGATTCAGGCCAGCGCTTTCGCGCGCCCCTCTCAGACCAGCGCAGTCTCCGGCGACCAGATCGCATCGCAGGCACTCTCGGCGCGGCGGCGGCTCTCCTCGGCCATCGGCACCAGGCCGGACATCGCCGGCACTGCTGCGGCGAGGGTGAGTTCCACGCTGACGAACCGCGGTACCAACCCGGTCTGGGCCAGGCCGTGCGGCAACCACGCGGTCGCGTGGTCCCATCCCTGCTTCGGCGCACCTTCGCTGTACCCGCCGCCACGCGCGACGACGGCGACGAAGTCACGACCGCCGAGGAGACCCTCGCCGGTCTCGGGGTCGAACGAGAGGCCGGGAGCGTGCAGGTGGTCCACCCACGCCTTCACCGAGCTCGGTGCCCCGTAGTTGTAGAGCGGGAAGCCGAGCAGGACCGCATCGGAAGCGGCGATCTCACCGACCAACACCTCGGTCAGCGCCCAGGACTCTCGCTGCGCTTGCGAGCGCTGGTGCGGCGGCACGAGCCGGCCGAGGCCGCCGCCGCTGTCGAGATGGGGCACCGGATCGGCGCCGAGGTCCCGATAGACCACGGTGCCGTCCGGATGGGTCTCGCGCCAGGCGCTCGCAGCGCGGGCGGTGAGCCGGCGTGTCACCGAGCCTTCGCCCTGGATGCTGGCGTCGATGTGGAGCAGCTGGGCCATTCTCTCGCCTTCCGTCAAACTAGTTGCTTGCGCAAGCAACTATAAAGCAAGTGGTCGGCGATGGCAAGAGGGTTCGGAGGACGGCCGCGTGAGTTACTGTGCCGCCATGGCGACCGAGCGGCTGGGAGACCTCGAGGACGAGGCATGGAAGGGATTCCTGCTCACCCACGAGCGGATCTGGCGTGAGCTGGAGACGCGGCTCGCCCCGCTGAACGTGAGCATGGCCGAGTACAGCGTGCTGGCCCTGCTCGGTGAGGCCGGGCGGGGCGGGATGAGAATGTCCGAGCTCGCCGAGCGCAGTCTGATGTCCAGTGGCGGGTTCACCCGCCTGGCGGACCGGCTGGAGCGGCGCGGCATCATTGAACGCCGGCGCTCTGCTGCCGACGGGCGAGGTTTCGAGGCGGTGCTGACGAACGAGGGGCGCCGCCAGCTGCGCACAGCCTGGCACCAGCAGCACGGCGATCTACGAGAACTCTTCTTCGACCGCCTGGACGATGATGATCTGCGTCATCTCGCCGATATCTGGGCGCGGCTCGACCCTGGGAAGGACTAGGCGGGCTGGCTTCCGGCAGTGACTACCGGGCCGGCGCCGACCACGACTGGCGGACCGAACCCAGCCTGCGCCGTCGGGAGTGCCGGACCTGCACGATGATGCCGGCCACGGCCAGTGCGATCTGACCGAGGTACCACGCGGGTTGATCGCCGATCCGGAGCTCGGCCTCGGCCCAGGTGCCGAGGTCGACGATACCGACCAGGAGCACGAGCCCGCTCACGGCGAGGCTGGCCCCGGCGAGTGCGCTGATGATGATGAGCACCAGCTCGGGCAGGTGCGTGGCGATCGCCAGCAGCCCGAGGGCGACGCCACCGAGCAAGCCCACGGTGATGAGCACCCAGGGTTGCGAGGCACCGAGAGCGGTGGCGATCAGTTGCGCGAGCACATAGCCCATCGCAGCGAACCCGAGCACGACCGCCAGAGTGTAGAAGAAGTAGGCGAGCAGGCCGAACACCACCGCCAGAGCGATCGCCACCACCCAGCCCAGAGCGGTGGCCAGCTGGCCCTGATCGGTCAGCGCTGCGCCCAGGGCCGCCCCCAGGCCGAACCCGAGGAGCCCACCCCAGAGCGCGAGCAGCACCCGCATCGCGACCGCCCCGCGAAAGCACAGCAGCAGGCCGAGCACCAGTACGAGCACACCTACGATGACGTCCGTCATGGTGATCAAGCCTAAGGGTGTCGCCGCTGCGGGACTCAGTGGCCGGAGAGGCCGGCGAGCGTAGCCGCCAGGTACTCGTCCTCGGCCTCGTTCCCGGGCAGCTCCAGTGCCCGCCGGTACGCTTCAGCCGCGCCGGCCGGATCGCCCAGCTGCTCCAGGGTGACCGCTCGCGCGGTGTGGAATGGGCGGAACCGTGCCAGTGCAGGGTCGTCGGCGAGCTCGTCCAGGCGTCGTAGCCCGAGCTCCGGCCCGCGGGCCCGGCCCAGCGCCACCGCCCGGCCCAGCTGGACCACCGGCCCGGGCTCGCGTTCAGCCAGCATCCGGTACAGCACGGCGATCTGGTCCCAGTCGGTCTCCGGGTAGCTGGCCGCCTCGGCGTGCACGGCCGCGATAGCGGCTTGGATCGCGTACGGCCCCGCACCGTCGGTACCGGCGGCCTGCTCGGCGAGGGCAATCCCCTCCGTGACCAGACCTCGGTCCCACTGGGTCCGGTCCTGGTCCGGCAGCGGCACCGGGTGACCCCGCCGGTCGGTACGGGCCGGCCTTCTGGCCTCGGTGAGCACCAGGAGGCCGAGCATCCCGGTGACCTCCGCCGTCGCCGGCATCAGCTGGTGCAGCACCCGGGCCAGTCGCAGCGCCTCGGTGGTGAGGTCCTCGCGCAGGTGCGCCGAGCCGGTGGACCGGGCGAATCCCTCCGCGTACAGCAGGTACACCACCCGTTGGACACCCGCGAGACGGTCGGTGAGATCCTGTGCGCGGGGCGGCTCGAACGGCACACCGAGCGCGCGAATGCGCTTTTTTGCCCGCACGATCCGCTGCTGCATCGTGGCCACCGGCACCAGCAGCGCGTGCGCAACCTCCGGCGTCTGCAGTCCAGCCACGAACCGCAGTGTGAGCGCCACCCGGTCCTCGGGCCGCAGTACCGGGTGTGCGCAGGCGAAGAACAGCCCGAGCCGGTCGTCCGGCACGGCGCTGGCGCCGTCGCCCACCTGCTCGGCCGGGTCGGCGAAGTCCGTCGTCCCGGGGGTGCGCTCGTCCTGGATCCGCAACCGGGCGAGCTTCTGCGCCAGGACGTTCTCCCGGCGGACCAGATCGAGCGCCTTGCGCCGTGCGGTGGTCTGCAGCCAGGCTTCGGGCACCTCCGGGACGCCGGTCTGCGGCCAGCTGTGCAACGCCTGGGCGAAGGCCTCCTGGAGCATGTCCTCGGCCAGGTCGAGGTCGCCGAACCGGCGTGCGAGTGTGGCCAGGATCCGGGCCCGGGCGTCGCGGTCGAGGCTCGCCACCGCAGCGTGCGCTGCCTCCGCCGGCACCCCGGTCAGGTCCGGAGTGGCCCGGGAGGAGCCGAGGACGTGGCCGTCCTCGGCTCCTCCGGGCGATGTGGTGCGCACCGGTCAGTACGGGGCGACCGGGCGGATTTCCACGTGCCCACCGGCTGCGGACCCGGGGCTGCGCCGGGCCCAGTCGATCGCCTCGTCGATGTTGGCCACCTCGATGATGTAGGTGCCGCCGACGAACTCCTGCACCTCGGCGAACGGCCCGGAGGAGACCACCCGCTCCCCGTCGCCGTTGGTGCTCACCGACACCCCGTGCTCGGGGTCCTCGAGCGCGAACGAGGACACCACCACACCGGCGGCGGTGATCTCCTGGTCGAAGGCGAAGAAATCCTCCGGCTTGGCACCGCCGTCCTCCCCGCACGCGGGATCGTTGGTGTGGCCCATCAGCAGTAGTGCGTACTTCATGACTTCTCCTCTGCTCGCCCGCACCGGTGCGCTTGCGCCGTCGGTACGGATGCTGGTGCCGGACCGGGCGGCCCGACACCATCCTGACGTACGGGTCCAGCCGAGATCGACAGCTCCCGCAAACTTTCCTCGGACGTGGCGTAGTCGTCACCACAGAAACCGCGGAA